>JAYUBY010000658.1:0-1564 GCA_043740635.1 Alphaproteobacteria bacterium | reverse complement strand
ATATTTTGGACCATTTGCCTCCAAGCGTCGCAGCACGTGGCGTAGTGGCCATCGGCCGCTGTGTTGAGGCGCTCGCCGTCCGCCTTGGCCAAGCCTTCGCGCTTGGCCGCTTCGGCCCATTTGCCTTTTTTCTTATATGCGGAAAACGTACCGCTCTTGGTGCAAAGGTCACGGTGTGGCCGTGACACCAATAAGCGGACCAAACCCGCAGGGGTCTCCACGGTCGGGCCAGCGTCAATCTCCCGCGCCATTTCCGAGAAGCGTTGGGCGATTGCGACCGTCTCTGGCTCGACGGCCGGCGCCGTGCGGATGAGCGCGGCGAACACGTCGGCAGCGTCGCGGAAAGCCTGAAGGTGGAGCGCCAGCGGCGATACTGGCTGGGCCGACACCGTGCGCCGGCGGCGCAGGTTCGCGACAATTTTATGGATCAGTCCGACAGTTTCGCCGGGATCCTGAAGAACCATTTCAGCGATGATCCCGCCTTCAACTCCCGACAGTTGCTCGCGCAGCCAGGTGTCCACAATCTCGACAAAGGCGAGGTCAGCCTGGTTGCGATCCATCACGCTCGCACCCGGATCAATATCGGCCTCGACCGGATAGGGCTTGATCAGGCGCTGGCAGAAGCCGTGGATGGTCGAACAGGTGATCTCGTCGATCGACGCGCTCGCCGCCAAGAGATGCCCTTGCTGAACTTCTGACAGGCCGGCCGGCAACGCGACGCGCAGCTCCGGCGCGATATGTCCAGTTCCGAGGTCGCCGACGAAGTCGCGAACGCGGATCAGCAGCTCGCTGGCCGCCAATTCGGTGAACGTTACCGCCGCGATGGATTTCGGCGCGATGCCCTCGGCCAACATCACCGCGATGCGACCCGCCATGACGGCAGTCTTGCCGGAGCCGGCGCCTGCTTCGACCAGGATTGAGCGATCATGCACGTTGATCGCGTCGCATCGGGCTGCATCATCTCTGAGCGCTTTGGTCGCGTCGGTCATCACTTGGCCTCCCAGACATGTATGGCGTCGCCAAAACGTTCGGTCGCGGCCGAAAGCTTGCGCTTGCAATAGGTTGCGCCAGCGTTCGCCGGGAGGGCGAAGGCCAGATCGTCAAAGGCGCCGCCAGTGTCAGGTCCGATCAAAGCGTTGCCTGCTGTCAGATTTGCGCGTGCTGCTTTCAAATAACCGGTGATCTCGATCAGAGTGGCTTCGGGGTCTTCAAGCTGGAGATTGATCTGGTCGCGCGGGTAAAAAAGGGAGGCGCTGATCGAGATATCTGCACCCAGCAACGCCTTCACAGCGAAGGCGTACAGGCACCGCTGCAGTTCCCGCCCTCCGTCGAGGCCAATGCTGTCCTTGGGGGGGCGACCGGTTTTGTAGTCGCATACCAAGGCGCGCTGACCATCACCGGAGATGTCGAGACGGTCGATGTATCCGGCGATACGGAACCCGGCGCCCGGAATTTCGACGACCATGGTTGGATTCCAAGGGGCCTCGGCCGTCGATTTGGCGGTCGCACCGCCAAACGGGACTTCCCCGTAGGCGCGCGCACCCAGCAGAGGCTCATCGCCGTA
>JAYUBY010000657.1:0-1862 GCA_043740635.1 Alphaproteobacteria bacterium | reverse complement strand
ACTGCACTACACATTCGCCCTCCCCCTACTTCTTACTAAATAGTCTTGCGAAAAAACCCGGCTCTTTAGGGTCGTTCTGATGTCCCTGGCAGCGGTCGGTGATCGAGTAGTTCATGTTGGCGATGCCGCCTTCGTAGATCAGGTCGACGATCAACTTCACCTCGTGCAGGCACTCGAAGTAGGCCATTTCCGGCGCGTAGCCCGCCTCGACCAGGGTTTCGAAGCCCGCGCGGATCAGCTCCACCAGGCCGCCGCAGAGCACGGCTTGTTCGCCGAATAGATCGGTCTCGCATTCCTCGCGGAAGTTCGTCTCGATGATGCCAGAGCGTCCGCCGCCGATGGCCGAGGCATAGGCCAAGCCGAAGTCGAGTGCATTGCCCGTCGGGTTCTGATGCACCGCAATCAAACAGGGCACGCCGCCGCCCTTCTGATATTCGCCACGCACCGTGTGGCCGGGGCCCTTTGGCGCGACCATCAGCACGTCGAGACCGGGCGCAGGCTCGATGAGGTTGAAGTGGACGTTGAGACCGTGGGCAAACAACAGCGCCGTCCCGTCCTTGATATTGGGCGCAATCTCGGTGCGGTAGATGTCCCGCTGCAGCTCGTCGGGAGCGAGCACCATGAGCGCGTCAGCCCACTTGGCGGCTTCGGCCACGCTCATGACCTTCAGGCCGTCTGCTTCCACCTTTTTGGTCGTGGCCGAACCGGGCTTCAGGGCAACGACGACGTTCTTCACGCCGGAATCCTTGAGATTCAGCGCATGAGCCCTGCCCTGAGAGCCGTAGCCTACGATCGCAATCTTCTTGTCCAGGATGCGGGAAAGGTCGGCGTCGCGGTCATAGTAGACGCGCATGATTGTTCTCCTGGATGGTCAAGAAGCGCTGCGAGTGCGCAACGCACATGCAGCAAAGCGGGCGCTTTCCAGCGGTTTTTTGCTCAAAGGTCAAGGGAGGGGCGGTCAAAGGACGCGCGTTCACAGCCGCATCCTCGCCATGGCGACAGTGTCCGCATAGGCGCCGTCGCGCCAAGCAAAGGCGTGGTGCAGTCCCTCGCGTTCGAAGCTGAACCGCTCGTAGAGCGCAATGGCGCGAGGATTATCGGCGTAGACGGTCACTTCCAGCCGCTTCAAGTTCAGCCAATTGTCGGCGAGATCGACAACGGCGCCCATCAGCGCACTGCCCGCGCCGCGGCCGGCGTAGGCGTCGTGCACAGCCATGCCGATCGAGCCCACATGGCTCCGCCGGTTCTGTTCGCGGCTGAGAAAAATCATGCCGATGGCTTTGCCGTCGATCACCGCCACCAGAGTGGTCTGGCTGGCCGGTTTCGCAGCAAAGCGTTGCTCGCGAGATTCTACTGATGCGTAAGGCAGCTGTAGCGTTCCGGCGTAGGCGCGAGGCTGGTTCCAGGCCTCGGTCATGTCGGGCAAGTCCGCCGGCTCCATCGCGCGGATCAGGATGTCGGTTCTTGAGGCGTTTGGGGGTGGTTCAGGCATTGTCTCGTCTCCGATTGCGGGACGGACGAGGCCAAAAAAAGCCCCGTCCGGATCCGGCGGGGCTGGCTGCGGTCATCGGCGGCTTTCAGGCTCTCAGCGCACGACATCCCTCACCGGCCCGCCAGAAGCGGTCCGCGTGGAAAGTACGAAGCTGATGAGCATCGCGCGCATTCGGCTGTCATAGCGTCCTGTGAGCAGCTTGGCAAAGACGGGACCTGCTAAGGCCGTGCCGTGCGGAACTCGCTAACGACCTTCTGGGCGTCGGCGTAAAGCAGATTGAGCGGCTGGTCGGCCCTCTCGATTTGTGATCGCGCGACCTCCTCGCCGCGCAGGCCGGCAGTGGTAAGCACATAGACCGTGACATCGCCGG
>JAYUBY010000656.1:0-8600 GCA_043740635.1 Alphaproteobacteria bacterium | reverse complement strand
GGCCATCCAGCCACGACTCTGCTCTGTCCACATCCAGAGCTTGAATCATAACCCCAGCCCCCGCGGAATCCCTCAGAGACGATTTCCCAAACGGTCTCTGAGAGATCCCGACGCTCCGCCGATCGTCAGCCGCGCCGACACGGTGCGCGAGAAGTATCGTCATCCTATGACCTACTTCAAAGCTGCCTTCGGTCTCACTCTGCTGCGCGAAGACATCCTTGGTCCGCAGCGGTTCGATCTTGCCTTCCGCAAATATATCGCCGACTGGGCCTTCAAACATCCCAAGCTCAGCGACTTTTTCCGTGCGATGGAGAGCGCCGGGGTGAGGACTTGTCCTATTTCTGGCGTAGCCACTTCCTCAACAACTGGACCCATGACATGGCGGTCAGCGACGTGACCTACGTCGACGGCGATCCCGCTAGGGGTGCCCAGGTGACGGTGGAGAACCGCGGCCAGCTGGTCTTGCCGGCGACGTTGCGGGTCACTTTTAAGGACGGCAAGAAACAGGACATCCGCGTTCCGGTGGAGACCTGGATGCAGACCGGCCGGCATGTTTATGCGCTGGACGGTGGTGCTATCGCGGACGCGACGATCGATCCAGACCGCCGCTTGCCCGACGCTGACCGCAGCAACAACAGCTTCAAGCCGAAGTGATCCTGCGTTCACGGGGATGAGCGGAGTGTAGAATAAAGAACCGCATCACAGACCTCCTCGGGGTGAAGTACCCGATAGTCCAAGCTCCCATGGGATGGATCGCCCGGGCGCAGCTGGCGTCCGCCGTCTCCAACGCTGGCGGCCTTGGCATCATCGAAACTTCCTCCGGCCGCCTCGACGAGGTGCGGGAAGAGGTCAAGAAGATGCGGACGCTGACTGACAAGCCCTGGGGCATCAACGTCGCCCAGGCCTTCGTACGTGACCCGGGCATCGTGCGGTTCGTCGCCGATCAGGGCGTAAAGTTCGTCACCACTTCCGCAGGCGATCCGAACAAATACTGCGAGGCTCTGAAGCTCGAGGGCCTGACCGTCTTCCACGTGGTGCCGTCTCTGGCGGCGGCCTTGAAGGCCATCGAGGCCGGTGTGGAAGGGCTGGTGGTCGAGGGAGGCGAGGGCGGGGGTTTCAAGAACGGTCGCGACGTGGCGACCATGGTGCTGCTGCCGCTGGTCTGTTCAAAGGTCGATGTGCCGGTGATCGCCGCGGGCGGGATTACTGACGGACGCACCATGGCAGCGGCCTTCGCACTGGGCGCAGAGGGCGTCCAGATGGGCACGCGGATGGTCTCGTCCTCCGAGAGCCCGGTGCACCAGAACTGGAAGGACGCGATCCTTGCCGCCAAGGAGACGGATACCGTCTTCCTGAACCGTTTCGGCCCGGGACCGGCGCTGCGAGCGCTAAGGACCGAGAAGACAACGGCCTACGAGAAGACTGCGCCCGAAAACATCATGACCGAGTTCGGCCATGCGCTGGATCTCTACTTCGGCGGCGACATGGAGGCGTCAATAGCGCTGTCAGGCCAGGTCGCCGGACGGATCGATGCGGTGAAGCCTGTGGCCCAGATTATCAAGGAAACGATCGAGGAGTTCGATGCGACCGTGGCAGAGATTGGGATGCGATACGGGGTGGCGCCGGCCTAATAGCTCCGCCCATCTTCGCCTTCGCAGGTATGAGCGAAAATGAGGTGGGTTGTTTCAGACTGTTCCTACTACGCTCGCCAACGCCTCTGACCGTGACGCCCCTTCAAGGTGGATTCGCGACCAGAGGGCGAAAAATAGGAGCGGCCACCTCACGCCTGGAGCTCCAGCCGTGAACGCTGCGACGGCATCGGGCTTTACCAAGCGGACAGCTGCTACGTCGGCGAGGCGGGCGGCGATGTCGGCAGCGCGAGGAGCAAGCCAGGTTTCGACCGGGACGGTGAAACCCTGCTTCCGAGCCCATGGATCGGCCGCTGGGCAGGCTTTCTCCAGCCACTTGCGAAGCAGCCACTTGCCGTAGCGTCCCTGGACCTTGAACCGGTCGGGCAGCGGAAAGGCAAACTGGGCGACAGCGCGGTCGAGGAAGGGCGTGCGCCCTTCCAAACCATGGGCCATCAGGCAGCGGTCGAGCTTGAGCAGCAGGTCGTTGGGCAACCAAGTCGCCACGTCCGCCCATTGGGCCTGCTGCAGGGGCGTCAGGCCGGGCGGTGGCGTGGCCTCCGTCCGCCAGCGGGCCAGGGCCTCGACGTCCGCTCCCCGAGGCTCCGCCGGACGGCCGCCCAGCCAGCCGGGCCGGAGAGCGCGGCGATAGCGGCCGTAGCCGCCGAATAGCTCGTCGCCGCCCTCTCCGGTCAGCACGACGGTAAGCGTACCCTTGGCAGCTTCGGCCAGTTTGTAGGTAGGTAGTGTCGCATAGTCCGCGGTCGGATCATCCAGGGCCCAGGCGACCTCAGGCGCGATCCGCCAGAAGTCGGCTTCGCCGAACGTTGTCTCGCGCCAATCGAGGTTTAGGGCCGCGGCCACGCGCTCGGCCTGGGCGCGTTCATCCGCCGCGCCAGGGGCGTCGAAACCGCAGGTGAAGGCGGTGATGGGTCGCTCGTTCAGGCGCGCCATCAGGGTCGCGATTGCGGTGGAATCGATGCCGCCGGAGAGAAACAGTCCGTAGGGGACGTCGGAGCGTTGGTGCACACGGA
The DNA here is from genome assembly GCA_043740635.1 of Alphaproteobacteria bacterium. GTDB lineage: Bacteria > Pseudomonadota > Alphaproteobacteria > Caulobacterales > Caulobacteraceae > Phenylobacterium. Next base: position 5,938 of record JAYUBY010000656.1, on the reverse strand, counting down.
CGCTGTCTTCGAGGACGGTGTCTAGCTTTGCTATCAGGTCGTCATCGCCACGGATCGTCTTGCGACCCACCGCGGGATGCTGCGCAACGGATTCCGCTGCAGCTCCTCGAAGCGGAAGCCGCCGCCAGTTTGCGATGATCCTCCCGTCTTTGATCTCGCAGACTTCACCCGGGACGAGCCGGCGGAGCCCCTGGAACGCCGTCCTGGCGCCTAGCGTGTAGTTGAAGGCCAGGAGTTCCTTCGCTGCCTCGTCGTCCATCACCGTCTGCATCAGGCCGGCCTTGAAGAAGGCGCGGGGTTCGGACGCGAAGGCTAAGCCCCCGCCATGCTGCATGATGTAGAGCGGCTTGATGCCGAAAGGGTCACGGGCAAGGAACGCCCGGCCGTCGTGGCCGATCAGACAGAAGGCGTACATCCCGCGCAATCGGTCGAAGGCCTTCTCGCCCTCCTTGGCGTAGAGGTGCAGCAGAGGTTCAAAGTCCGAGCCTGTGGTGAGGACGCCGCTCAGCTGATGCTCTTCGGTCAGCTCCAGATAGTTGTAGATTTCGCCATTTCCGATGACGGTCGACCCGGCGGCATGCAGCGGCTGCCAACCACCTTCCAGGTCGATGATTGAAAGCCTCGCGTGTGCCGCCGACCAGCCGGGACCGCTCTCGGTTCGCACGCCGTCAGGACCCCGGTGGGTTAGCGCGCCGATCATCTCGCCAGAGCGGGGATCGCTCCCGCCCACCTGGCCCGCGATGCCGCACATTCAGATGGCCCCGTAGTCGGAAAAGAGGGTCTTCCACTGGGACACGACAGCGGGCTCGGAGAACTCTGCGGCCACCCGGCCAAGGCCGCGCTCCGCAAATTGGGTGATGAGTTTCGGCTCGGCCAGCAGGCGGCGCACGCCCTCAGCCAGGGCTCGGGCATCATCGATAGGGACCAGCAAGCCGTCGCGCTCGGTCTCGATCAGGGCGCTCGGGCCCTGGCTTGAGGCAGCAACGACGGGCAGGCCGTGCGCCCAGGCCTGGATCACAACGTTTCCCAGTGGCTCAAAGCGCGAGGGGAACACGCAGACGTCGGCTGCCCGATAAAGCGCCGAGGGATCGGTTCGCCAGCCCAGAAACCGGACCCGGCTCTGCACGCCAAGCGCCTCGGCCATCGCCTTCAGCTTGGCCTCCAGCGGACCGACGCCCGCGACCCACAGGTAGGCGTCGGGCAGCTCAGCCAGCGCCTGTAAGCTGACGTCATGGGCCTTGGAGTCATGCAGTCGGCCCATGGCTAGCAGCAGAGGCGCGTTGGTGGGCGTCATAAGGCTTGCCCGGTCGGCGGGGGCGCCGTCCAGAGGGGCCGCTGCGAAGTTGGGGATGCACCGTACTCGGCCGGCCGGCCAGCCCTGGCCCACGATCCATTCGGCGATGTCCTCGGTGTTGGCGACCAGTTCGTCGAAGCCAGCGTAGAATTTGAGGTTGTAGTAGCCGCCGAGCCGACCGATCCGCGCCCAGGGCCCCTTTGGAGTATGCCGCGCCGCCCGGTTCATCCATGCCAGCAGTAGGGCGGACTTGTTAAGCCGCGCATAGCCCGCCGCCGCGGTACGGGTCAGGATGTCGAACGGTCCACCGAACCCCAGCACCTTCACCGGCACGCCGGCGGCCTTCAGAGCAGCCTCGCGGTTGGCATGCCGCCGGATGGCCGCCGCCTCGCCAACGCCGCCGCGCTTTAACGCTGTGACGAGGTCCACGAAGTAGGTCTCCGCCCCTCCGTCGCCGGCCGTTCCCAGAAGATGCAGCACGCTCATGTGTATGGGGAAGGTAGCGGGTTGAGGGCGGTGGCAGAAGGGGGAACGTCTGCCCGACCCTTCGCGCAGCCTGGAGGACAGGATAACATGAGTCACTGGAGCGGAGGCGATTCATGAACAGGCACATCATAAGCCGCCTGACGGGCTGGACCCCGGCCATCATGTCCGCAGCAGCGTTTGCGCTGATCGTTGTGGTTGTGACTACCGGTTGGGAGCGTGACCTGAAGGACGAAGGCGCAGCTGCCCACATTTGGCAGCTGCTCGTCTTGTTGCAGGCGCCCTTGATCTTGGCATTCCTGGCGACCTCAAAATGGGACCGGAAGCAGCGGGTCCTCGGTATCTTCGCCCTACAGGTCGCTGGGTTGGCGCTTGCTCTCGCGCCAGTCGCCATTTTCCATCTCTAACGTACTTCAACCGCCGAACGGCGGGCCTCAGCCACCAGACTTGGCTAGGCGCAGCAGCACCACGCCATGCGCCGGCACAACGACCTTGTAGCTGGCGAGCGCGCCTAAGTCCTTATCGGCCCAGACATCGTGCATGGCAGCCTTACCCTTGAGGCCGAGGTCGGCCGTCTTGAGTTCCATGTTGGCCGGCAGGTCCGAGAGGTTGAAGAGGCCTACGGCCTTGGCTCCGCCTGCGAGTGGGCGTGCCCAGACCTCGAGCGGGCCTTCCTGTTTAACGCGGTCGCCTTGTTTTCCGGCCGGGTCCTGGTCGATGGCGATGACCCCCTTGTTCCCGAGAATCTCCAGGGCTTCGGGCGTCATCTTGGTGAGGTCGTTTCCAGCCAACAACGGGGCGGCGAGAATGGCCCAGAGGCTCATGTGCGTGCGGTATTCGATTCCGTTCATCCCGCCGTTACCGACCTCCAACATATCGGGATCGTTCCAGGCCCCGGGCGTCTGGAACTTGGAAAGACCGGCTTGGCTTTCGGCGATTTGGATCATGCGGGGGAACTTGTCAGTAATGTCGCCGGTGGTCCGCCAAAGGACTCCGCCGACGGAGCGGCCCCAACGCCAGGGTTGGTAGAAGCCGTATTGGCAGAGGCTGTAGACGATGGGCCGGCCAGTCAACTTCAGGGCGGCGCCCATCTTCTCATAAGCGGCCAGTTCAATGGCATGGGCCTGTTCCAGCCCGCCTGCCGCCTGCATCGAGGGACCTAGGCTGCAGAGGTCGTACTTCAGGTAGTCAACACCCCAGGCCGCGTAGGTCTGGGCGTCCTGCGTCTCGTGCCCGAGGCTGCCTTCAAAGTTGGCGCAGGTTTTGGCGCCAGGCGAGGAATAGATACCGAGCTTTAGGCCCTTTGAATGAACGTAATCTGCCAGGGCCTTCATGTCCGGGAACTTGGCGTTGGGGTGGATGGCGCCCTGGGCGTCGCGCGTGCCTTCCCAGGTGTCATCGATGTTGATGTAGCGATAGCCGGCGTCGCGCAGGCCACTTGCGACCATGGCGTCGGCCTGGGCGCGCACGGTGGCGTCGTCGATCTTGGCCTCGAAGTGGTTCCAGCTGTTCCAGCCCATGGGGGGTGTTGAGGATGGCCCCGCCAGTGCCGCGCCGACCCCCAGAGCGGCCGCCAAGGCTCCCACCAACGCGACTACGACGCGCCGGCGCGCCGCCCGTTCCGTCCTGCACATCGTTTCAGTCCCCGTCGTCGGCTGCGCCGGAATGCGGCGCTGCGCGCTCATGATTGCCGAGACGGTAGCGGGTCGGCGGCAACGGCGCGAGAGGGAAGGTGCGACATTCGCGCGCACTTGGGCCTCTCATGGAATCTTCAGGGATCGAAATCACGGAACTGCGCGTTCAATACGCCGGGGTGCAGGAATAGAAGCGGAGAGAGATGAATGAGCCAGCTTACATCGAAGAGCTTGATCGCGGGGGCGATGGTGTTGGGCATGGTGAGCCTGGGCGGCTGCGCCACCGAGAAATATGTAAATACGCAGGTTGGGCAGGTCGCAACGCGAGTCGACGACGTGTCGGGCAGGGTGACCGATGTCTCCGCCAAGGTCAGCGACCACGACGCGAAGCTTGCGAGCCTCGATCAGACCTCGCGCGACGCGCTGCAGCGAGCGGAAGCCGCCGGCAAATTAGCCGAAGGCAAGTTCCTCTATCAGGAGGTGCTTACCGACGATTCCATGAAATTCCCCGTTGCCAAGGCGACGCTTTCGCCCGAGGCGCAGGCGCGACTCGATGCATTTGTCGACAAGCTCAAGACCGACAACCGCAATGTCTACGTGGAAGTCCAAGGGCACACGGACGCGAGCGGGCCTAAGGCGGTCAACTACAAGCTGGGCGAGGAACGTGCCGAAGCGGTGCGCCGGTATCTGAACGAGAAGGGCGTTGCGCTCAACCGGATAAGCACGATCTCCTATGGGTCAGACGCCCCGGTGGCGCCGAACAACAAGCGTGACGGCCGCAAGGCCAATCGCCGTGTGGTGCTCATCGTCCTGGCTTAGGTGACGGGAAACGCGGCCCGGCGACGCCGCCTGCTGGCAGCGTCGGGCAGTGTCGTGGCGCATCTGGCGCTCTTCCTGGCGCTCCTCTCGGCGCGCCCAGACAGGTTGAAGCCGTTTGAGCTTGAGCCGATCGTTGTGGCGCTGGCTGAGGCGCCGCCAGCGGCAGCGCCCGCGCCGTCACCGCCGTCCCCGACTCCTCCAGAGCCCACGCCTCCGCCTCCACGACATCTCGTGCGGCGCACGCCGCCGCGTCCGCAAGCACGTCCCCTGCCGGCGGGCGAAGGACGCAAGGACGGCCCAGGCGTAGAACTAAGCGAGGCCCAGCTCGCCTCGGCTACGGCTGTGGGTTCAGGCGGCGGCGGACGTCCCTGCGACATGGCCCGCCGGCTGCAGATATCTCTGCGCAAGGACGCGCGCGTCCAGGCTGCGGTCGGTGACGCACGCGCTCGAGGCGCTGGCGGCAGGGCGCTCTTCCTCTGGAATGGAGACTGGATCCGCAGCCGCGGTGAGGAGGGCGAGGGCCTGGCCGCCGTGCGCGAAGCGATCATGTGGGAAGTCGCCTTCGCACCCGAAGCCTGCCGTTCTGAGCCGATGCATGGCTTGATCCTATTCTCGATGACCGACGGTCCGAGCTCAACAGGTCTAGTCGTCGGATCCAGCGATTGGCGCTGGTCGGACCTATTGCGACCGCGCGGTGGCTGAAATTCCCATAATTTGCCGCGCGTAAGTAGTAACATGGGAAATCGGACGGCCACCCTTCCGGCCCGCCCATCGCTTTGGTGGCGATGGCGTCACCGGCCTGCGATTGCAAGGCGCAGCTGAGGCGTAGTCCGCGAAGATGTTCAGCCGAGCGCCCTACCAATGAGCACGGCAGATGCTCCCAGCCCTGTACCGCGCGCCAGTGGCGGCGTGACCGGCGAAATTGGATCGTAGCGCTTCAAACTGGACGGGTTCTCGCTGCGCTTTCGCGATGCTGACGAGGCGGTCTTCACCGCCAACGCCATGAGCCATCAAGTTGAGGCCTACCTCGCCGCCGGCATGAACGGGGTCGTCGCCAAGCCGATCCAGGTCGCCCAGCTCTTCAAGGCGATTGCTTCGATGACCTTTAGGCGGGGATGAGCCAATCGATCATGCCGAGCAAGCTGACCATGACGATCAAAGGGCGGGGTGAGGGCTAGGATGTCGCCACCATTTCTCGCCCGCAACCTGCTGGACGTAGCCACGAACCGACCAGAGCGAATAGGTCCCACGTAAGCCGCTTGAAGCCGCGAAACTGAAACCCTATAAACCGCGCCTCGCTCGCAGGGCCGCCGTCAGGTGCGCCGACGACGCGTGCGGCTGGGTAGCTCAGATGGTTAGAGCGGTGGATTCATAACCCACAGGTCGGCGGTTCGATCCCGCCCCCAGCTACCACTCATTTTCGTCGAGATATCAAAGCTTTAAGAATTGAAGAGCTTTGCGGCCGACTGGCACTGCTGCATTTTGGGGCACATATGGGGCACAAACACCCTAGCGAAGCGCGATTTCGGGGGGATCGAATGACACGCGGTGTGGAATGACGAAAGGGTGCTTTCGGCCAGCCTGTCAGAGGGCCCGGACGCGTGAAGATTGGGTCGTGTCCCACCGAGTGGTGTAGCTGCGGCGTCGTGATCGCCACGATCTCCGGCAAGGCCGGCTCGATCAGGCTGCCCCTATGGGCAGGCTGACG
>JAYUBY010000655.1:0-5290 GCA_043740635.1 Alphaproteobacteria bacterium | reverse complement strand
AAATCCCGCGCGGGGCGGGCAAGATCTGCCCGCGCACGCCTTGGCGCCGACACATCCAAAGGACTAGATGCCAGCCATGCGCACAGACACGCCTCAAGCCATCCGCCTCGCCGACTATCGCCCGCCTGCCTTCCTTGTCGACGAGGTCCATCTGGCCTTCGACCTGAAGCCCAACGCAACACGCGTGACGGCGGTCCTGAAGGTCCGGCGCAATGGCAAGCACGCCGAACCGTTGAAATTCAACGGTGAGCGGTTGACGCCCATCTCCGTGGCCATTGACGGCCGCGCCTTGGCCGAGACCGAGCGAAGCGTCGACAGCGAATTTCTAATCATCCCCAACGCGCCCGACGCCTTTACGCTGGAAACTGAAGTCGAGATCGACCCGGAGGCCAACAAGGCGCTGGACGGCCTCTATATGTCAGGCGGTCGTTTCTGCACCCAGTGCGAGGCCGAGGGCTTCCGCAAGATTACCTTCTGGCCCGACCGTCCAGACGTCCTGTCGCGCTTCACCGTTCGCATCGAGGGCGACAAGAAATTCCACCGCCTGCTGTCCAACGGAAACCTGGTGGAGAACGGCGACCTGCCTGGCGGGCGCCACTTTGCGGTCTGGAACGACCCATTTCCCAAACCTTGCTACCTCTTCGCGCTCGTAGCCGGCGAGTTGGACGTCTTGGAGGACAAGCTGGTCACCATGACCGGTCGCACAGTCGATCTACGGATCTACGTTGACCCCGGCATGGCGCCGCGCGCCGCCTATGCCATGGACGCCCTCAAGCGCTCGATGAAGTGGGATGAGGCGACGTTTGGACGTGAGTACGACCTCGACCTCTTCATGATCGTGGCCGTTCGCGATTTCAACTTCGGAGCCATGGAGAACAAGGGGTTGAATATCTTCAACTCTTCGCTCCTGCTGGCTGACCCGGCCACCGCAACCGACATGGATTTCGAGCGCATCGAGAGCGTCGTGGCGCACGAATATTTCCACAACTGGACCGGCGACCGGATCACCTGCCGCGACTGGTTCCAGCTTTGTCTCAAGGAGGGCCTGACAGTCTTCCGCGATCAGAGCTTCTCAGCCGACATGCGAGGCCATGCCGTCCAGAGGATCAAGGACGTGAAGGCGTTACGGGCGCGGCAGTTCTCTGAGGATCAGGGCCCGTTGGCGCACCCTGTGCGGCCGTCGAGCTACATGAAGATCGATAACTTCTACACCGCGACCATCTACGAAAAGGGCGCGGAGGTGATCCGCATGCTGAAGACTCTGATCGGGCCTGACGCATTCCGAACGGGCATGGACCTTTATTTCGACCGCTGGGACGGACACGCCACCACGGTCGAGGAGTTCATCCGCTGTTTCGCTGAAGTGTCGGACAAGGACCTCTCAAGCTTCTTCGCCTGGTACGAGCAGGCCGGAACACCGAACGTCAGCCTGACCAGCCGATATGACGCCGACCGTCGGATACTGGAGCTCGAGATCGCCCAGGAGACGGCGCCGACGCCTGGACAACCCAACAAGCAGCCGCTGCCCATTCCGGTCACCGTCGGCCTGCTGGATGCCGATGGCCGCACCCAGGCCTTCATCCGCGACGGCCAAGCAACAGACGAGACGGTGATCGTGCTCGACGGCGCGCGCACCAAAGTTATCCTGACCGGAGTCGACGAGCGGCCCGTGGTCTCCGCCCTTCGCGGCTTCTCGGCGCCGGTGAAGCTCACGAGCGATGCCGAATCCCGCGACCGATACGTCCTGCTGGCTGGCGATCCAGACCTCTTCAACCGCTGGGAAGCTGGCCAGGAACTGGCCCGCGCGCTCATCCTCTGCCGCGCCACTGGCCAGGCCGACGACGTTGGAGAGGAGCGCTACGCCGAGGCAGTCGGTCGCGCTCTGGCCGACCAGGCCGCCGACCCAGCGTTCAAAGCTCTACTTCTGATCTTGCCCTCCGAGCCGGACCTGGCGCTTGCCATCAGCTCAGCCGATCCTGCGGCGATCCACGAGGCGCGCGAAGCTCTGCGCCAGCGGCTGGCCCTGCACCTCGCAGATCAGCTGAAGCGGCTGCACAACGGCTTGCAGGACGCGGGCGAGTTCTCGCCGGATGCTGCCGGAGCCGGACGCAGAGCGCTGCGCAATGCTGCGCTGGACCTGATGGCTTCCAACCCGCGTTCCGAGATCGGCGAGCTCGCCTACGGCCACTATGAAGCCGCGGCCAACATGACCGACGCCATCGGTGGGCTGGGTGCGCTGACCCTGATTGGCGGCGAGCTCTATGACCGGGCGCTCAGCGAGTTCTACGCCCGTTGGAAGGACGAACCCCTGGTCATCGACAAATGGTTTGCTGTCCAAGCCCGCGATCCCAGCGAAGGCGCGTTGGGCCGGATTCTTGGGCTGACGGCACACCCGGCTTTCGAAGCTAAGAATCCCAACCGGCTGAGGGCCCTGGTCTCCACCTTTGCGAGCTTCAATCCCGCGCGGTTTCACGATCCGAGCGGGGCCGGCTACCGCTTCCTCGCCGACCAGATCCTGGCCACCGACGGCTTCAATCCGATGACGGCGGCCCGCCTAGTCGAACCGCTCGGTGGCTGGCGGCGCTACAAGCCGGAGCTGGGTGAGCTGATGAAGGCGCAGCTGGAACGGATCATCGCCACCCCAGAGCTTTCGAAGAATGTCTTCGAACTGGTTAGCCGTTCGCTCGCGGAAGACGAGCCTTCTTAACCTTTGCGAAGCCCACGCGAGACAATTGGTCGCTGAAGTACGGTGACGCTGTTTACTGTTCGCGCGTAGACTCACTCATTGAGTGAGCGATTTGCATAGTTAACGGGAGCTGCGAGCCTTGCAGGCACGCGACAGCGACAGCGCAGCCAAGCCAAAGGATCGGTCCGCCGATCTGGCTCTGGCCAAGCCGCCAACGCAGCACTTTGCGCGCATCGCGATCCTCGGCGCTCTGGCGCTGCTCACCCTCTACACGGTCATCGCGATCACTCGCCTGATGCACGGACCGCAGGGCCGGGCCGAACAGATTGCGTCATTGGTCGTCCCCCTGGCGGGGGCCTTCGCCTTGGGCATCCTGCTGCTCCTGGACTCCCGCCGGATCGAACGAGCCCATGTCGCCTTCAGCGATAACGAACAGCGCTTCCGCCTGGCGGTCGAGGCTGCCCGCTGTGGGATCTGGGAGTGGGACCTTACCGAAGACAAGATCTTCATGTCGGACGTCACGGCGGCGCTGTTTGGCTGGCGGGGCGGCGTCGTCGAGGGCCAGCAAGTGCTGGAGCGGGTCTCTGAAGGCCATCGCGACGGCCTGCGCGAAGCGCTGTCCACCGCCGCGATCTATGGAGGCTTCGACGTTTCCTTCCGAGTGCCGAGCCTAACGGGCGGTCGCCCGATCTGGATCGACGCCCGCGGCCAAGGTTTCGGCAAGAGCCCCGAAGGCGGATACGCCAGGATCATCGGCGTCGCGCTCGACGTCACCGAGGAGCGCCTGGCCCAGGCCCGCGCCCAGGCCGCCGAAACCCGCCTGCGCGACGCGATCGAAAGTGTCTCGGAGGCTTTCGTGCTCTGGGACAAGCAGGGCCGGCTGCTGATGTGCAACCGCAACTTCCGCAGCTTCTTTCGCCTGGAACCGCACGCCCTGAAGCCCGGCGTCGCGCGCGAGGATCTAGAGGCCCAGGCCAAGCTCGCTATCCGCCAGGAATTCCCGGCGCTCGGTGGACGCAAGGGCGTGCGTGAGGCTGAGCTTGTGGACGGGCGCTGGGTGCAGATCTCCGAGAGAACTACGGCCGAGGGCGGCCTTGTCGTCACGGCTGCCGACATAACGGCCCTGAAGGCCCAGGAAGAAGCTCGCCGGGTCAACGAGGACGAACTGCGGCGCGCCGTCGTCAACCTCGAGCGCAGCCAAGAGCAGCTCTCCGAACTCGCCCGCAAATACGAGAACGAGAAGCTCCGCGCCGAGGGCGCCAACCAGGCCAAGAGCGAGTTCCTGGCCAATATGAGCCACGAACTGCGCACGCCGCTGAACGCCATCAACGGCTTCTCCGAAATCATGGTTGCGGAAATGTACGGGCCGGTCGGGGACCCGCGTTACAAAGACTACGCCCGCGACATCCTGAACTCCGGCCAGCACCTTCTGGCCCTGATCAACGACATTCTCGACATGTCGAAGATCGAGGCCGGCAAGATGAACCTGCGCTTCGAGGCCATCTCGTTGGACGATGTGGCCGAGGACGCCTTGCGCCTGGTGCGCAACCGCGCCGAAACCGCGGGCCTGTCACTCAGGCTCGACTTCAACGACCTGCCGGACGTGGAAGCTGACTACCGCGCCATCAAGCAGGTGCTGCTGAACCTGCTCTCAAACGCCATCAAGTTCACCCCGCGCGGAGGCCTGATCACCGTCCATGCCGAGCGGCGCGATGACCCGTTGGGCGAGCGCGTTCGGATTAGCGTGCAGGACACCGGCATCGGTATTCCACCCGACGACCTCGCCCGCCTCGCCCAGCCCTTCGAGCAGATCGAAAGCCAGCACGCCAAGACCCAACAGGGCACGGGTCTGGGCCTGGCGCTCACGAAGTCGCTTGTCGAAATGCATGGCGGCTTGCTCGACCTGCGCAGCGCACCAGGCCAAGGCACGAGCGCGACCTTCTCGCTGCCCGTACTCCAGTCCAGCTTGGCGCTTGCAGCTATTGCGGCTGCCCGTTAAGCGCGAACGATCGTCTCGTAGGCCTTGTGCGCCGCGGCCTGGGCGGTCTTCAGCGTAGACTGTAGCTGGCGAAAGTCGCGGACCCCACCGGCGCGCGCCAAGAGAGCCCGAAACGCGGCGGGTTCGGAGGCCGGATCGACGCCGTCCGCCAATGCGACCTTCAGGAGCTGCGTCAGATCCTGCTGCAGACGCCACGCTTTCTCTAGGTCGGTGAGCGGCTTGGCGGGCGCAAGCCCATGCATCCCGAAGGCGGCGAGCGCTGCGGCGGTGTTGGATTCCAGCGGGCCGCTCGCGCCGGCGTGCGCCAATTGTAGGAATTGGGCGGCGAACTCAATGTCCACAAGTCCCCCCGGCGCAAGCTTCAGGTCCCAGTCGCTCTTCGGCGGACGCTCACGCGCCATCAGGTCACGCATCTCGCGGACATCCTCTGCGACCGCGGCGCGATCTCGGGGTCGACGAAGGGCTGCCTCGAAGGCGGTCTCCGCATCGGCGGTGAAACTCGGGTGGGTCGACCAGACCACCCGGGCGCGGGTCAGGGCCAGAAGCTCCCAGGTCTCGGCGTCGGCCTCGTAGTAGTGCTCGAAGGCCGCGAAGCTGACCGCCAC
>JAYUBY010000654.1:0-5798 GCA_043740635.1 Alphaproteobacteria bacterium | reverse complement strand
ACGATCAGGGCGCCTTGGAAAAAGGGCGCATTGATGCTGATCCCGGCGAAGGTAAGGCCCGCACAGAGCGGGCCTCCGAACCGGGCGAAGGCCCCGCAGGCGTTGTTGAGGCCGAGGATCTGGCCCTGCCGGTGCGGGTCAGCGGTGCGCGAGATCAGGGCGCCGACATTGGGCCACGCCACCGACTGGCCAATCGCGGTCACACACATGAGGCCGGTGGTCATAACGAGCCCTGTGGAAAACGGCTGCAACAGTGAGCCCATTGCGTTCACGCCCATTCCGATCGCCAACATCCGGCCTTCGCCGTAGCGCTCGGACAGAGGACCGGTGACGAAGAATTGGGTCAGGGAGGCGACGACCCCCACAGCAGCAAAGCAGACGCTGATCTGCCGCGGTCCCCAGCCAAAGCGTGCATTTCCCCAAAGGCCAAAGGTCGACTCGATGCCGGTGAAGGCGAAGCCCACCAGGAAGGTCAGAAGCATTAGCCGGCCGATCACCGGGTTGGTCACCGCCTCTCCCACGGCGGCCCACCGGCTGGGGCGATGGCTAATCGACTGGTCGCGCACTCGGCTCTCGCGGATAAAGAGCATGATGCCGGTTACAGCCACCGCTGACAGGGCCGCAGCGATGAACAATGGCGTCCGGAAGCCCACTGGGCCGATATCTGTGTGGGCGAAAGCTCCGCCGACGGCGGGCCCCACGATCATCCCCACGTTCCAGGCCGCGCCTTGCCGCGACAGCATTCGCGCCCGTTTCTCGGGTGGGGTGACGTCGGCGATGTAGCCTTGAATTACCGCTCCATTGCCACTCATCAGCCCGCCCAAGAAGCGAATGACGAAGGCGGCCAGCACATTGGGTGCGAAGGCGAGCGCCAGATAGCAGAGGCAATTGCCGGTGATCGTCGAGATTAGGAGGGGCTTGCGGCCATAGCGGTCCGACAGCCGTCCCCAGAACGGTTCTCCGAAAAAGCCTCCCATGGCATAGGCCGAGAAGATCAGGCTGATCTGCCAAGGCTGCGCGTGCATCGACTTGGCATAGAAGGGCAGCAACGGGACGATGATCCCGAAGCCCAGCATATTGATAAAGATGACGGCGATCAGCGACGGTGCAGCCATGGGCGGCGGCGACGTCGCCTCCCGGGGCGCAGTGTCGGACATGGCGGGCGTGGTAAGCCCGGGTTCTCGTTGCGGCAAGACTTCAGGACGCGCCGTTCAGGCGAAGTTGTTCAGCGTTGGCGATGGGCCACAGTTGCGCGCGGTCGCGCTAAGGGTTCTGCTTCTCCAATTCCGCGCGGAACTCCGCCTCAGACTTGGCGTAGAAAGTCTTGCATCCTTGGGGATCCACGAAGGCGTCGGCCTTGCCCGCGTCCAGCGCGGCCCTCTTCGCCTTCATATTGAAGAACGAGCCGTGGCTTCCGAGGAACACCTCGCACGGCAGCTTCTTCCAGGTCGCGAAGCTCTTCTCGTAGTCGCCGGTCTGGCCCGGATAGGTCTCGATTTTGCCGAGCTTGTAGCCGTGCAAGACACTGGATGAGCAATGGTCGAGAGCCTGTCGCACCTTGCCGGCGACGGTCACCGGAAAGGTCCAGGTCGTGCAGCCCGGCGTGTGCCCGGGCGTGACGTGGGCCGTCAGCGTCCAGCCGCCGAGGCTGACCGTGTCGCCATCCTTGACGACTACGTCCAGCTTAACCGGATCGTATTCGAAACGCAGGCCCTGAAGGAAAGGGTCGCCCTTGCCGCCAGCCGCGACGATCGTCCCGTCAGCGGCGCTAGCATAGAATTTTACGTCCGGCGCGGCGGCGCGCTTGACCTCGGCGAGGCCTCCGGCGTGGTCGAAGTGCTCATGAGTGTTGAGCAAGATCTTCACCTGCTTGGGATCGAAGCCCAGCGTCTTGATGTTCTTGACGACCTGGACGCCCACCACCGCGTCGCCGCCATCGATGACGATCAGCCCGGCTTTGGTCACGATCAGGTAGGAAGAATAGTCCGACGCGCCGACGTAGTAGAGCCCATCGCCGATTTTGAACGGCGCATAGGGCTCATGGCCCGACGGCTCTTGCGCCGAGGCTGCGGAAGCGGAGGCGCCCGACAAGAAAACGGCCGCCGAAATGGCGACCGCTCCCAGATATCCAGAAGCCCTCGGCGTCACCGCGGCGCCAGGATCATGATCATTTGACGGCCTTCCATGCGCGGCTCGTATTCGCACTTGGCGATCGGCTCGAAGTCTGCGCGCACCCGTTGCAGCAGCTTCATGCCGAGCTCGGGGTGGGCCAACTCACGACCGCGGAAACGCAAGGTGACCTTCACCTTGTCGCCCTCCTCGAAGAAGCGGTTCATCGAGCGCTGCTTCACTTCGTAGTCGTGGATATCAATGTTTGGACGGAGTTTGATCTCCTTGATTTCCTGAACTTTTTGCCGCTTCCGCGCCTCGTTCTTCTTCTTTTGCTCCTGGAACTTGAACTTACCGTAGTCCAGAATTTTGCAAACGGGCGGATCCGCGTTCGGAACGATCTCCACCAGGTCCAGGCCTGCCTCTTCGGCGGCTTCCAGGGCCGAGGAGGTCGGCATAACGCCTTGCTTCTCGCCGTGCTGGTCGATCAGCAGAACCTTGGGAACGCGGATTTCATCATTGATGCGCGGCCCGTCCTTGACGGGGGGCGCCTGCATGGGGCGGCGAATAGGCGAGGCTCCTAATGTTGTTTCAACAGAAACGCCGGGGCGCGTTCAGCGCTCCGGCCGGTCGCAACAGTATATGATTTGGCGACCTTGCGCTATCAAGCCGCCGTCTAAGGGGTGGGGAGCAAAGCCGCTGCCGCCTGCGCTACTTTCGCCACAGGAAGTTCCGACAGCTTGGCCGCCTGCAGGACCGCCACGTTGCCTCGCGGCGCCGATAGCTGCGGATCGGAGGCATTGGAGAACAGCACGACCGTTGGCGCGCCTGCCGCTGCGGCCAGATGCAGGGGCCCGGTATCGTTGCCGATGGCAAGCGCGGCCTTGGCGCCTAACACCGCGATCGAGGCGAAGTCGGTGCGGCCGGTGAGATCTCTGGCGCGCGGAACCTGGCGCTGGATCGATTGCGCCAACGTCGATTCCTGTGGACCGCCGATGATCACGATGTCCAAGCCGCGGGAATAGAGGATGCGGGCAAGCTCGCCGTACCGGTCGACTGGCCAGCGTTTCTCCGGGCGATGCGCCGAGCCGCCGGGCACGAACATCACATAGGGCTTGGCTTTCACACCGCCTGCCGGTGGCCGCGAACCCTCGGCGCGGCCCAACACCCAGGACATGTCCGGTGCGGGCGCGGCCCCCGGTTCGGTCGGGGCGTCCGGCCAGATGCCAGCATACATCAACTGGTCGGCTTGGCGCTCCAGGGTGTGCATCTGGTTTCGGAGCGCGTTCGAATGCGGCAGTGAACAGCCAAAGGCGATCCCCGACCACGGCGGCGGATTGGGCCTCAAAACCTGGAAGATGCGGCTCGAGTGCGAAGAGGTCTGCAGGTCATAGACCCGCGTATAACGCGCAGCACGCAGTCGGCGTCGCAGCGCGATCCATTGGGCGAAGCCCTCCGGCCGTCCGTCGGTGAAGACCGCATTGAAGTAGGGCGAAGCCTTGGCCAGGCCCTCGAAGGGTGGCGTAGTCAGCAGGCTGATGTGAGCCTTCGGATGCGCTTGACGGATCTTCTTCATCGCCGCCAGCGCCAAGACGAAATCGCCCAGCGCCGACAGCTTGATGACCAGGATCCTTTGGATCTCGCGCTTGGCCATCAGCCGCTCTTTCCGGGCACACGGCGGGCGTCCAGGATCCGTTCATAGGCGCCGAGCGTCGCGGCGCACATCGCGTCGACCCGGTAGAGCTGGCGGGTGCGGTTTATGCCAGCCTGGCCCATCTCCCCGCGCTTGCCGGGGCCGAGATCGATAGCGCTGACCATTGCGCTGGCCCAGGCCTGCGGGTTGCCCGGCGCCGCCAGCCAGCCGGACACGCCATTGGCCACGGTCTCCACGGTCCCGCCGTGGTTTGACGCGATCACGGTGCGGCCCATGGCCTGAGGCTCGACGGCGGTGCGGCCGAAGGATTCTGGCACAATCGTGGGTAGGATCGCGACATCGGCAAGGAGGTAGGCGGCGGGCATGTCGTTGCAGTGGCCGACGATGCGGATCTGCGCATCGAGACCGGCGTTCGCTATCGCCGTAGCCAGTTCGGCGCCATAGCCGGTGCGGCCCTGATCGTCGCCAGCGAAGAGGATCACAAAATCCTCGCGACCCTCAGCCTTCATCATTGCTGCAGCCGCGATGACCGTTAGATGGCCTTTGATGCGGGTTAGCCGCCCTGCGAGCAGGAACTTCGTGCGTGGGTCGCCAGCGGCGATCCCCCAGGCTTTGCGCAGAGCTTCGATCCGATCGGCGGTCACCCAGGAGGGATTGAAGCGATCCAGATCGATGCCCCGGGGGATGGAGATGACCTTGGCCGGGTCCAACTGGTGTTCGGCCAGCACGTGATCGCGGGTGTAGTCGGAATTGGCGATCACCAGGTCCCCACGAGTCATCACGGCGTTGTACCAGCGCTTCAGGCCTGACTTGGCCTTGTAGACCCCATGGTAGGTGGCGACGAACGGCGTCTTGGTGATCTGCGCCGCAGCCAGGGCAGAGAAGGCCGGCGCGCGTGAGCGGGCATGCACTAGGCTCACCTTTTCCTGGCGGATCAGGTCCACGAGGCGCGCAGCGTTGCCAAGCATCACGAGAGGATTTTTCGACTGAACGGGCATCTGCGCCAGGCGCGCGCCATCGTCTTCCAGCCGGGCGGCCATTCGCCCGCCTCTTGTGGCGACCAACGCCTTGCCACCGCTGGCGATCACCGCGCGTGCGACGTCGAGCGTGGTCTGCTCAGCGCCGCCGGTTTCTAACTCCGGGACGACTTGCAGCAGGGTGAAGTCAGGGGGAAGCGCCACACTCTTTGCATACCGCGAAACGGGGTGGCGTAAAGGCGTCTTGGCGCTATCAATCCGCCGATGAGCGAGCGTGCCGGAAATCTTGATCGGCCCGACGGCGAGAAGATCGCCTGGCGCCTCGTGGAAGGACGCGGCCCGACGATAGTTTGGTTGGGCGGTTTCAGGTCTGACATGACGGGCACAAAAGCCGAGGCTCTCGCCGGCTGGGCGAAAGCGCAAGAGCGCGCTTACCTACGGTTTGACTACCTGGGCCACGGCGAATCGTCCGGGGATTTCCAGGCCAAAGGGACGATCACTCGTTGGCGCGAGGATGCTCTGGCGGTGCTGGACCAGTTGATCGAAGGTCCGGTCGTTCTGGTCGGCTCCTCCATGGGCGGCTGGATCGCCTGCCTCGTCGCCATGGCGCGACCGGAACGAGTGAGCGCGATGGTGCTGGTCGCGCCGGCTCCGGACTTCACGGAAAAGCTGATGGCGCGTGAGATTCCCCCTGACGGTTGCACCGCCTTAGCGGCAGACGGCGTCTGGTTGCGACCGTCCGAATACGGCGACCCCTACCCCATCACGCGGTCCTTGCTGGACGACGGCGCGCGCTGGTCGATCCTGGGGGCAGAGCCGGTGCCGATCGATGTTCCCGTACGCATCCTGCAGGGCGGCGCGGACCCGGACGTTCCTTGGCCTCATGCGCTGGAGCTAGCGCAAACGATCAAGGGGGAAGACGTGACGTTCACGCTCATCAAGGACGGCGATCATCGACTGTCCCGGCCGCAGGACATCGCGAGGTTGATCGAGGCGGTGGCTGAAGTCAGCTCTTCGGTTTGACAGGCTGCGGGCATCCAAGCGTAGGGCGACCGTAG
>JAYUBY010000653.1:0-5683 GCA_043740635.1 Alphaproteobacteria bacterium | reverse complement strand
GGCGCTTAGGGCGGACCTAGCGGAAGCGCCGCAGGCGCGGATACTGGTCTGGCGTGCCGAGGGCGGGGAGCTTCAGGGGCACTGCTGGCTAGAACCGCTAGAGGCCGAGGTTTGGTACCTCGGCCTGCTGAGCGTGCGGCCGGATCGGCAAGACCAGAAGCTTGGCCGCCGGCTTTTGGCCGCAGCCGAGGACCACGCCCGCGATCGTGGCGCTCGGCGCATGCAGATGTCCGTGATCAACGTCCGCGACACCCTGATCGCCTGGTACGAGCGGCGGGGCTTCGTGCTCACGGGCGAAGTGCAACCATTTCCCTATGGCGACGAGCGCTTTGGAAAGCCGCTGCGAGGCGATCTCAGCTTCGTGGTGCTAGAGCGGCCGCTCTAGCTCAGCCGATAGACAGTGTCTGGCCCCGGAGGACCGTCGGTCTCGATGTCGCCGCCGCGCTCCATGTGGATGATCGCCGCCAGCATCGACCGGGCTGCGGCAGGGTGCAGGCGGGGGTCGACGTCCCTGTAGAGCTTCGGCACCAGGTCGCGGATGCGAGCCGGGCCGTCGGCCAGCGCCAGCAGGATTTGGTCGATTCGCTCCTGGCGGTGGGCGGCGTAGGCGTCGATGAATGGCGTGACCTCGCGGATCGGCGGACCGTGGGTAGGCCAGAGTGTCGTGAAGTTGCGTTCGCGAACCTTATCGAGGCTTTCCAGATAGTCGGTCATGTCGCCGTCGGGGGGGGTGATGACTGTCGTCGACCAGCCCATGATGTGGTCGCCAGAGAAGAGCGCGTTCTCCTCCTTGAGTGCATAGCAGATGTGGTTGGAGGTATGGCCGGGCGTGGGGATGGCCTCGATCGTCCAACCGGGGCCTTTCACCTCGCCGCCGCCGCATAGACTGACGTCGGGTTTAAAGTCATGGTCGTGGCCGGCTTCCATCTTCACCTCGCCGGTGTCCTCGGCCTCGTGGCCCTTGATCGCACAGCCGTAGATCATTGCACCCGTCGCGGCTTTCAGCGGACCGGCCAGTGGCGAGTGGTCAGAGTGATGGTGGGTGATGAGAATGTGGGTGACACGTTCACCTTCCACCGCTTTTAGGATCGCAGACAGGTGTTCCGGCAGGTCTGGGCCAGGGTCGATCACCGCGACCTCGCCCTTGCCTACGATGTAGGTCCCGGTGCCTTTGAAGGTGAAGGGGCCTGGATTGTCAGCGACCACGCGGCGGATCAGCGGCGAGATCTGGTCGCAGGCGCCGTATTCAAAATCGATCGCCCGGACATAGGGGATCATCCGCCCAGCACCCCTGTGAGGTCGTAGCCGGCCTCACGGCCCAGACTCACCAGCTCGCCGCGGGTGAGGGCGCCCGACATGGCCTGGCCGATGGACCAGGTGACGATCGAGCGCGTGCCGGATCGGCAATAGGCCAGCACTGGGCCGCCAGCCGCTTCCACCGCCTCGCGCATGGCCTCGACTTCCGCAGGGCCCGGAGCGCCGCGCACGGGGATGTGGGTATAGGTCAAACCCGCGGCCATGGCGGCAGCGGCGATGTCGGCGGCTGAAGGCTGAGTGGGGTCTTCGCCGTCGGGACGGTTGCAGATGATTGCAGCAAAGCCCTGCCGCTTGGCTTCCGCGACGTCGTCGACACTGATCTGTGGAGCGACGGAAATATCGTCGGTGACGTGTCGAAAGTCAGTCATAGAGGTCGTGTCCCAATCGCCAGAGTGCGCAGGTTCATCTTCTAGCCACCGACGCGCCAGGCGAGAACCATAGAGAAGGTCGGCCCGTTCGCTGCGAGGCAACTATTCCTCGCGATGGACCTTCACGGCGCGTTGGTTGCCGACAGTCATCATATAGCTGCCCATCGACGCGCGCTTGATCTTCACGGTTTGGCCGGGCTTGGGATCGATCGGTATCTCAGTAAGGTCGACCTGGATCCAGGTCGCGCCATCCTCCAGCTTGAATTCCCACTTGCCGCCCAGCGTCTTGCGGACGGAGGCGATCACGCCGTCAGTCGAGTTGACCGCTTCCGGTTTCTCGCCGCGTTCGAAGAGGGTTATTGAGGGCATTGAAAAGCCGAAGGCCTGACGGCGCACCTTGCGGGCCTCTTCGCGACTGACCACCACAACGTCGCCCTTGGCCTCCGCCTGGTCGAGGCTCGCGGCGGCTTGGTCGTAGCAGGCCAGGCGCTGGGTTGGGTCTGTGATCTTGCGGCAGTCAATAAGGGTCTGCAGCTCCTTGGCCCGCTGCTGAGGGTTGGGTGTGGGGGGCGGGGCCGCAAGCAGCGGCGGCGCCGTCAGGGCGGCGACCAACACGACGCCGGCGATCAAACGCGCGCGAGCCCCAAACACCTTCATCGACTAATCCCCACTCTTCAGAAGCCGTCCATTGAAGACCGCCGGCGAAGCCCGCGCAATCCGCGATCCTAGCGATCGTGCCGACGGTGAGCTTGGTTGGCGCTGCCGGACTTCTTGAGAGAAGAGCTGGGCGGAAATGCGTTTTCCGGGGGCGAAACTTGCGCGTGTATCGGGGTAGCGCCCAATCTGTGACCAGAATGCGACAGGTTGGCGCCCGCAACATTACCGCAAGCTAATGTTCGTTGACCGGCAGTTAGTACGCTCGTAACTCCGCCGTAACCGGTGTCGACTTGGACTGCGGGAACGATTTTGTTTGGGAGCTGGCCGACCTTCCGAGGCGGCCGCTGGAGGATATAGACCTTGAAATTCCAAAACACTCGGGAGCGCCTGTTGGCTTCCTCGATGATTTGCGGCGCCGCCTTCCTGGCACTTTCCGCCACTCAGGCCTCAGCGGCGGCCGCGGCCTCGGGCGAAGTCTCCGAAATCATCGTGACAGGCACCCGGATTCCGTCTCCGAATCTTACCAGTATCGCGCCGGTCACCACGGTCGGCAGCGCCGACATCAAGGCGCAGGGGGTGACCCGAATTGAGGATCTCACCAACTCGCTGCCGCAGGTGTTCGCCGGCCAAGGCTCCTCGATCACCAACGGCGCCAATGGCACCGCGACGGTCGATTTGCGCGGTCTCGGCTCGTCTCGCACCTTGGTGCTGATCGACGGTCGTCGTTTGGGTCCGGGCGGCGGCACGGCCGCGGCCTCCGACCTGAACTTCATTCCCGCTGCGCTTGTCGAGCGGGTGGACGTGCTGACCGGCGGCGCCTCGGCGACCTACGGCGCCGACGCCGTCTCGGGCGTGGTGAACTTCCTAATGCTAAAGAACTTCGAGGGCGTGCGTTTGGACGCCCAGTACTCAGGCTATCAGCACAATCAGCATAGCGACGATGGCCAGGGAGCTTTGCGACGGGCCGCAGCCACCAAAGTGCTGCCCCAGCTGTACGCTGTTCCAAGCAACAACTTCCTGGGCGAGGGTTCGGAAGTCAGTTTGACGCTCGGCGTCAACGCGCCCGACGGCAAGGGCAACATCACAGCTTACGCCACGTATCGGCAGAACAACCCAATCCTGGAGCGCGACCGCGACTTCAGCGCCTGTACGCTGGCCTCCTCGGCTAGCGGTTTTAACTGCTCGGGCTCCGGCACGGCTTTCCCGGCCCGCGTTGGCGGCTTCTTGGTTGATCCGACTACCTTCAATACATTCCGCCCTCGGAACGGGGCGACGGACGTATTCAACTTCGGTCCGGCTAACTACTTCGTCCGACCGGACGAGCGCTACAGCTTGGGCGCCTTCGCCCACTATGAGATCGCACCTTGGGCCACGGCTTACATGGATGCGATGTTCATGGACGACCTCTCGACAGCTCAGATCGCGGCGGGCGGCATCTTCGCAAGCACCTTCTCGATTAACTGCGCCAACCCCTTATTGACCGCCCAGGAAAAGGGTTCGATCTCGGCTTCCGCGGCCACCGGCGGCGGCACCTGCGCCGCTAACCCGGCCGGCACCTTCACCGGCACGGTTTCCCGCCGTCTGCTCGACAGCGAGCAGACCGGTCGCCTAACGCAGTACCGCCACAACGACTACCGCATCGTGGTCGGGCTGAAGGGCGACTTAGGCAAGAATTGGAACTATGACGGTTACCTGCAGTACGGGTCGACACAGGTGAACAACCGGCAGTCCGGAAACTTCAACACCAACCGGATCAACCAGTCGCTGAACGCCGTCACTAACGCGGCCGGCCAAGTTGTCTGTAATCCGGCCGGCAATCCCGACCCGGGCTGCGTGCCGATCAACATCTTTAGCGCCCAGAACATCTCGCCGGATGCGATCAAATTCCTTGCGATCAACAGCTTCTCGAGCTCCAACACCACCGAACGCGTCGCCAGCCTGGCCTTCACCGGCAAGCTCGGCGACTACGGCATCAAGAGTCCAATGGCGTCGGAAGGCGTCGGTGTCGCGCTCGGGGCTGAGTATCGCCGCGAGCATCTAGACACCATCGCCGACTTCCTGTCGCAAAACGGACTGGTGAACGGCAACGGCGCGGCGAACCTGCCGGTCAACGGCGGCTTCGACGTCTACGAACTGTTCAGCGAGGCCCGCGTTCCGCTGGTCAGCGATATGCCGTTCGCCAAGGATGTGTCCTTGGAACTGGGCTATCGCTTCTCCAACTACTCCTCGTCCGGCGACACCAATACCTACAAGGTAGCCGGCGAATGGGAAGTCATCGACGGCCTGCGGCTGCGGGGCGGCTACAACCGCGCCGTCCGCGCGCCCAGCATCAACGAACTGTTTGCGCCGCAGAACGTGGTGCTGGACGGCACCGCCGACCGTTGCGCCGGCCTCACCGCCGCTAACCCGCTGGTGGCCACCTGCTCTACCCTCTTCGGCCTGACCACCGCCCAGGTGCTGGCCATTGAGAAGAACCCTGCCAACCAGTATCAAGGTAAGACCGGCGGCAATCCGAACCTCCATCCGGAAATCGGCGACACCTACACTGCCGGCGTCGTCTGGCAGCCGATGTTTGTTCCGGGACTGAACATGTCCGTCGATTATTTCAACATCAAGGTCGATAAGTTCATCGCAGGTATCGGTGCGACGCTGATCCTCAACAATTGTGTCAATACCGCCAACCCGTTCTTCTGCAGCCTGGTGCATCGTTCGACCAATCCGAACGCGTTGGGGTCCCTGTTCCTTTCCAACGACGGCTTCGTGCAGGACACCACCCTGAACA
Source organism: Alphaproteobacteria bacterium (assembly GCA_043740635.1). Classification (GTDB taxonomy): domain Bacteria; phylum Pseudomonadota; class Alphaproteobacteria; order Caulobacterales; family Caulobacteraceae; genus Phenylobacterium. Next base: position 559 of record JAYUBY010000653.1, on the reverse strand, counting down.
CCGGCTCGCTGAAGACCTCCGGTGTCGACGTGAATGTCTCCTACCGGACGGACGTGTCAAACCTAGGCCTCGGGGACAACGGCAGCCTCTCAGCCAGCATGATCGGCACTTATCTGGATTCGCTGGTCACTCAGCCGCTTCCGGGCGGTCCAAGCTACGACTGTAAGGGCCTCTATGGTGTTACCTGCGGGACCCCGAACCCGAAATGGCGTCACAAGGCGCGCATCACCTGGAGCACGCCCTACTCTTACGGCGATTGGGTCAAGAGCCTGAGCTTATCAGCGCAATGGCGCTATTTCGCCAAGGTGACGGCCGACTCGTTTGAATCAAACGCGCAGTTGAACAATCCAGGCCTACAGTTCGCCAACGAAAAGACCTTCTCCTCGAAGAGCTACATCGACCTGACGGCCAACTTCACGGTCCACAACAACCTGAACTTCCGAGTTGGCGTGAATAATGTGTTCGATCAGGATCCCCCGCTGTCCGGTTCGAACTTGCCGGGCACGACGGGCAACGGGAATACCTTCCCGCAAGTCTACGACGCGCTGGGCCGCTACGT
>JAYUBY010000652.1:0-3008 GCA_043740635.1 Alphaproteobacteria bacterium | reverse complement strand
GGACGCCGAAGGCTCAGCGCGGCATCGTGAGTCAGCGTCCTCGCTCAGGAGTCTCCATGCGCCGTCGAGCTTTTCTTGCTTCTGCCGCCGCCACCTTTGGGGCTTCGGCCATTCTTGCGCCACCGCTTTCCCAGGCCGCCCCGGCAGGTCTGACGCTAATGACCGGCGGAGCCAAACCGATCTCGGTCGAGGAACGGCGCACGCGTATCGCCAGGCTGCAGCGGCTGATGGTCGAACGGGGCGTGGGTGCAATGATCATGGAGTCGGGGTCGAGCCTCGACTATTTTACCGGCGTCCGGTGGCATAGATCGGAGCGAACGACTGCGGCGGTGATCCCGGTGAAGGGCGAGATCGTCATCGTCACGCCGGCCTTCGAAGAGCCCTCGGTGCGCGAGACACTCGCGGTCGGCGGCGAGGTCCGGCCGTGGGACGAAAATGAGAGTCCGTTCGCTCGGATCGTCGGGGTCCTGCGTGACCGCAGCGTGATGTCTGGTCCGATCGCGTTTGAATCCACCACCCGCCTCTTCATTGTCGATGGCGTGCGCGAGGCAGGGCCCGCGTACAACGTAGTCTCCGGTGATGCCTTGGTGAAGGCGATCCGGTTGATCAAGTCGCCAGCGGAACTGGCCCTGATGCAGACCGCCAACGACGTGACGCTGGCGGCTCTGCGCCACGTCCGTGCCAATGTGCATACGGGTATGAACCCAGGTGAGATCGGCGCGATGATGAACTCCGCCACCGTAGCACTGGGCGGCGCACCGGAGTTCGCGCTCGTGCTGATCAACGAAGCCAGCGCCTATCCGCACGGATCTAAGCAGCAACAGATCCTACGCGAGGGGTCCGTGATCCTGATGGACGTGGGCTGCACGGTGCACGGCTATCAGTCCGATATTTCCCGCACCTGGGTCCTGGGCAAGCCGAGTGCCAAGCAACGCAAGGTCTGGGACACGGTCAAGCGCGGGCAGGAGATCGCGCTCGCCACCGCAAAGCCCGGCTCTTCCGTCGGCGCGATCGACGATGCCGTACGCGCCTACTACGAGAAGGAAGGCTGGGGGCCCGGCTACCATCTGCCCGGCCTTTCCCACCGCACCGGGCATGGCATCGGCCTCGACGGCCATGAGCCGCCCTATCTGGTTCACGGCGACACGACGCCACTCGCGCCCGGCATGTGCTTTTCCGACGAGCCTGGCATCTACATTCCAGGCGAATTCGGCATTCGCCTGGAGGACTGCTGGCGGATGACCGAGACCGGCCCGAAGCTCTTCACTCCGCTCGCGCGGTCGCTGGAAGACCCGATCTAAAATCGCCACGGCTAGACTCGGGAGCAATGCCCGCCAACCAAGTTTCTTCATATCTTCGTCACTTTTTCGGCGCTGAATCCGAGGTTGTCGTATAGCCGGGGGGCTCGCTCCAACGGAGGCCGACGTGCCCCCAACAGAACCCAATACACCCGACCAGGCCCCGCGGACCGGGACAACAAGGCGACCGTCTCGCACCCGCCAGGACGAGAACCGCGAGTTGGATCACCGGCTGGCGAACAGCCTGCAACTTGCCGCCGACTTCCTGATCTTCGAACACGCCCGGATCGCCGATCCGCAGGCCCGGGCGGCTCTCGTCGAGACTGCGGAGCGCCTCTCAGCTGTGGGCGAGATGCACCGGTTTCTTGCCGCCCAGCGCGGGGCCGGTGGTGTCGACCTTGAACCATTCCTCACCGAACTCAGCGTCCTGATCAGCGAGACGACTGGCCTCATTTGCTCGTCGGACGCCGACCATGTCGTGGTCGACGCCGAGATTGCCCAGCAGCTGGCGATCGCCGCCAACGAGCTGGCTATGAACGCCGCCAAACACGCTTACGCCTGGGGCGACCACGGAGCCTTGCACATCACCTGCCGACGACGCGGCGCCATGCTGGTCCTGATAGTCGCCGACGAGGGTGCGGGGCTTGGCAAGGGCTTCAGAACTGAGGCCTCGGCTGGGCTGGGCATGAGCATCCTACAGGCGATCGTCCGCCAGCTGCGCGGAACGATGGAAGCGGCCACCGACCGCGGCGCTCGCTTTACCATCTCCATCCCGCTGCCGTCCGCCGCCGCGCCGATCCCGCGCTCCTTCGCGCCGGGCGACTAGCGGGCGCGAACGGTGGCCACCACCTCGCTCACAGCATCGATCATGACCTGCGGTTTCTGGTTCTGGATGTAGTGCCAAGTACCCTCGATCCGCCGGTTCACTCCTCGACTTGAGAGGGTGGCGATGTCGTCGTGCAGATGGGTCCAGACTTTGTCCGCCGCCGCGATTTCATCGGCCGGCGCGCCCGGGCTCTTGGTGGTGTCCGCTGCGGTGAGCACGATCAGCGGGATCGCGCCGAGCGAGCGCTTCGCGGCAAGTGTCTCATTGGAGTCAAGGTCGTTGAAAGCATCCATCTCCGAGGCGACAGCGGCGAAGGTCTTCCACCCCTGAACGCCCAGACCCTTGACCTTCAGAACTTCCGGTAGGTCAAACGGCGGCGGCAAGGCGCACTTCTTGAGCACATCAGGCGTCGCGTCCGGGGTTGCGCAAGCCCGGACTCGCACGATCCCGGCCTCCTGCAACTTCATGGTCGTCGGCGCGGCGGCCGCCAAGACGGTCAGCTGGTTGTCAGCTGAGGGATCGACCAGGACGACGCCCGCGACCTGCCTTGGATGTAGGTATGCAAAGAGCCGAACATTGAAGCTGCCCATGGAGTGGCCGACCAGGACATAGGGCCCCTGAACCTTTGCCGCCTTCAGCAGTCGCTCTAGCAGGCTGTTGAAGAAGTCCGTAGCGGCGCAGCACTCGGCATGAGTCACTCCTTCGAGCGAAGCTTGAGTCCCCTGCTGAAAGTTGGCGAAAACAAACCGGCCGACCCGCGCCTTGGCACCGAGTGGATGAACGGCCACTTCGAAGTCAAGGCACAAGCATCAAGAAAGCAGCACAGTCACACCACCAGCGGCTCCTCCTCCATCGCCTCCATCTGCTCCTCCAGCATCTGCACC
>JAYUBY010000651.1:0-3285 GCA_043740635.1 Alphaproteobacteria bacterium | reverse complement strand
CGGGGATGTCCTGGGCCTGCACCACCTCCCGCCGCTCGGGCGGTGGGATGGTCGCGAACTGCCGTCCGTCTGCCGCCAGCAGCAGCACAGAGGTCGGCGCCTCGTGGTGATGATGTACGTGAAATATCCGCTGTCGCTCCGGAACGTCGAGGACCTGCGCTACGAGCGTGGCATCGACATTTGCCATGAGACGGTGCGGCTTTGGTGGAACCGGTTCGGTCCGATGTTCGCCGCCGAGATCTGCAGGAAGCGCGTTGATCGGATGCGAGCCTACACCCACTGGCGATGTTGGGGTGGACGGCCCCCGACGGCATCGATGTGCCAGACTGAGGTCGTTGTAGATCTCAGACAAGGAGACCGTCCGTGGAACAGATTAGCCGTATCGACATGGATACGTCGAAGCACATTTTCCAACTGCATGGCGTGAATGCCGTCGAAGACCCGGTTCTGCGCAAGAAGCTGCGGCGAAGGGACATGGTGGCTTTTTTCGAGCGGCTTGCTCCGACGGCGATCGCCATCGAGGCCTGCGGCGCGTCCCACCATTGGGCGCGTTTACTGAGCTCTTTCGGTCACACGGTGAAGCTGATCGCACCTCAGCTGGTCAAGCCATACGTCAAGCGCGGCAAGCATGACGCCGCCGACGCCGAGGCGCTCTGTGAGGCGATGAGCCGGCCAACGATGCGCTTTGTGCCGGTGAAGACGGCCGAGCAGCAGGCGGCGTTGATGCTGATCGGCTTGCGCGATCGGTTGATCCGCAATCGCACTCAGCTGGCCAATGCCATTTGCGGCTACGCGGCGGAGTTCGGCCTGACAGGCGCCACGGGGATGATACATGTGGTTCCGCTGCTTGACCGCATCCAAGCCGATGGGAACCTGCCCGCCCTGGCTCGAGAGCTGTTCGCTATCCATGCGGTGGAGCACGCGCAGTTGCAGGCGCAAATCGACGAGGTCGAGGTCAAGCTGAAGGCTTGGCATAAGGCAGACGCGTGCAGTCAGCGCCTATCGAAAATCCCCGGCGTGGGCCCGATCGGTGCGGCGATGCTGATCATGAAAACGCCTGCCCCCGAGATGTTTCAATCGGGGCGGCAGTTCGCGGCCTGGATCGGGGTGACGCCAAGGGACCATTCTACCGCGGGCAAGGTAAGGCTCGGCGTCATTACGCGGGCGGGCGATGAGGGTTTGCGCAGCGTGTTGGTCGTCGGCGCCACCGCAGTCATTCGCCAGCTCCGCCTGGCCAGAGGCCCCGGCTCCCCGTGGCTCGTAAACCTCCTAAAGCGCAAGCCGCCAAAGCTGGCCGCGGTGGCGCTGGCCAATAAGATCGCCCGCATCGCCTGGAAAATGATGGTCAGCGGCGAAACGTTCGCAGCGAGACCTGCATCGATCTTGGCGCCCGCAATCTAGAGATCAGCCAGACACGGGGAGCCCCTTAACCGCAACCGTGCTGAGCCGATGCCTGAACTTGCAAAGTGATCAGCAGATGGTGTGATCGATCGATCCAAGACACGAGACACTCTGAGGATGCCAATGGCCATAGAGGTCGCGGCGGTGTTGGGAACTCGGGTCCGCGGAAGCCATCTTGGCCAGCGTTCACGTGCGAGCGCGACAAAAGGCCGGACATATGAACGCAAGCGATCAGATCAAAACACTGCCCAATCACCTTGCGAGGAGGGGGTCGTCCACACATGGCATCTCGACGAGGTCTACGTGAAGATCAACGGCGAGATGCACTACCTGTGGCGAGCGGTGGATCACGAGGGCGAGGTGCTGGAATCCTATGTCACCAAGACCCGTGACAAGGCGGCGGCTCTCGCCTTCATCAGGAAGGCCCTGAAGCGCCACGGCCGGCCGCGAACGGTAGTGACGGACGGCCTTAGATCCCACGGCGCCGCCCTGAAGGCGATCGGCAACGCCGATTGTAAGGAGGTCGGCCGCTGGCTTAACAACAGGGCCGAGAATTCCCACCAGCCGTTCCGACGACGAGAACGAGCGATGGAGCGGTTTCGCAGGATGAAAACCCTCCAGAAATTCGCCGCCGTCCACGGCACCGTCCACAACCACTTCAATCAGGAACGCCACCTCATCAGCCGAGACCTCTACCGAGAACGACGCTCAGCCGCCCTGGCTGAGTGGCGCGCGGTCATGGGTTTGGGCCAGGCGGGGGGTTGGGGAACCACGTCTGCCCGGAGACAAGTTGCCGTTAGACTGACAGCACCCTTGGGAGAAATCGGATAGAAGGCGTCATGCACGAGAAGGCCCCCGACTCTCGTCGGGGGCCTTTAGGATGCTGCGCTTTGGATTAGGCGGCGACTGCGCTTCGCACTGGATAACGCCTGCGCCGAAGCATGGTTCCGATGCCGCCAAAGCCCATGATCATGAGAGCCCAGCTAGCCGGCTCGGGTACGCCCCCTGAGACAGGCACGTTTACGAAGCCTTGGTTGAGCGTCAGGGTGTTCGCCTGCGCGCCCGAATTTTTGACTGCCAGCGCGCTGAACGCCCCTTGGCTGGAAAGTCCAAATGTCGACAACGCGCTTAGGCCGGTGAAGTCGGTTGATGTTCCCGCCGGCCCGCCGGTGTTTCTGTAGGCGGGGCCGTTGTAGGTCCACACCAGATTCGTGATTGCCGGGTTGTCGGTCTTGGTTGGTGGCAACGGCAGGGCAGACGTCAGCTCGGTACTGGCCGTAAAGAGTGACGACGCACTAGCAATGCTACCCGGCACATAGCCCGCGAAGTCGAAGATCACCAATTCAGACGGGGTTGGACCCGTGCTGACGAGCCCCTGATCGGCTGCCAAAGTGGCAGTGTAGTTGAAGGTGAAGGTGCCGTTGTGGTTGTCAGTCACATTGACCAGCACGGGAATGATCGAGGCTTGAGCCGCCCCTGCGCATAAAGCGGCTGCGGCCGCAAGAAGAAGAGTTTTCATTACAATAATCCACTCAGCCCAGGAGCGGGCGCACTGCAAAGCGTCGCGGTGGTGGATCGTTCCCCAAAACGGCCACAAATCGGCCGTGACCCGCCATATTCAACTCCTAGTGGGTAAGAATCCCCGGAGCGGCGAATTAGGGTTCTAATATTACCGACGCATTAGAGCTCCTCGGTGCCACGCGCACGCGTCAAGAGATCGTGAGGGCTCTGTCAGCTCAACTGCACCGGCCGGTAAGAGGTAGGGTTTAGGCCGGTGGAATGGCGCGGCCGAAAAAGACCCACGACCCGTTCCGCTACTTCGCCTCATCGCCCGAGGTGATCCGCCTCGTGGTGATGATGTACGTGAAATATCCGCTGTCGCTG
>JAYUBY010000650.1:0-1555 GCA_043740635.1 Alphaproteobacteria bacterium | reverse complement strand
GCGCAAAGGCCACAGGTCCGGCGCCCTAGGCCAGGAGCCCGCGGTCCTGATGATTGTCCAGCTCGACGCCGGCCCACATCCCAATTCGCCCTGCCGGTTTGGCTGACATGGAGGGCTTCGAAATCCTGGACCCGCGCTTTGGCCGCTACATCCTGGGCAACGCGCGCCTGGAAGAACTGGCCAGCGGCTTTCGTTGGATCGAGGGCCTGGTGTGGATGGGCGACGTCGATTGCCTCCTGTTCCAAGACCTGCCCCGCAATCGCACCCTACGCTGGATCGAGGACGTCGGGGTGTCGCTCTATCGTTCGCCGTCGGCCTACGCCAACGGCCAGACGCGGGATCGACAAGGTCGGCTCATCGCCTGCTCGCATCGCGACCGCTGTCTCTATAGGACGGAATATGACGGCGCAGTCACCTGCCTCATTGGCCACCATGGCGGCCGGCGGCTGAACGCGCCAAACGATATCGTCGTCAAGTCGGACGGTTCGATCTGGTTCAGCGACCCACTCTACGGCATTTCCAACGACTATGAGGGTGGTCGCCAAGCTTCGCAGCAGCCGCCCGCGCTCTATCGCTTCGATCCCGTGAGCGGCGACATCCGCGCGATGGCCTCCGATTTCGCGGGTCCGAACGGTCTGGCTTTTTCTCCCGACGAGCGGGTGTTGTACGTCGCTGAAACCGGCGACCAGACCGGCTTGAGTCCGGTGCGGCACATTCGCGCTTTTGATGTCTCGCCCGACGGACTAGCCCTCGCTGGTGGCGAGGTATTCCACAAGATCGAGCCCGGCTACTGCGACGGCTTGAAGGTTGACGAAGACGGAAACGTCTGTTCCAGCGCTGCGGACGGCGTGCATTGCATCAACCCGCAGGGTGCGCTGCTCGGCAAGGTGCTGACGCCGCACCGGGTCTCGAACCTTTGTTTCGGGGGAGCCGCCAAGAACCGGCTATTCATAGGCGCATCGCAAACCCTCTATTCGATCTTCCTCAACCGGCGCGGCGCGCAATGGCCGTAGCCAAGGTCCAGCGCCTGGCGCGGATAGCCCTCAATTGTCGCGCGCCCCAGACGTCGGCGGACTTCTTCGTCCGCGCGCTCGGCTTTTCGCAAGCTGACCCGTCGCTTGAGGCGGTACGATCGGCCGGCGCCCTGCGCCTTAGCCTGGGAGCAAGCCGCCTGGATCTCAATTGCGCCGGTGTTGACGCGCGCGACTATCCCAATGTCCTGCCCGGCTGGAGCCCGCTCTTCCAGCATTTCGCCATCGTTACCGCCGACATGGGCGGCGCGTTCGCCCGACTGCGCCAGACGCCAGGCTGGACAGCAATCTCAGAACACGGACCGCAGCAACTGCCGCCCAGCTCAGGTGGCGTAACCGCGTTCAAGTTCCGCGACCCGGATGGTCACCCACTGGAGCTCATAAGCGTTCCAGGCGGCGATCCGACACCGCGGATCGACCATTCGGCGATCTCCGTCGCCGATACGGCTCGCAGCACCTTATTCTACCAAGCCCTGGGCCTGAGCATCGCCTCCAGGTCGATTAACCAGGGGCCAGAGCAGGAT
>JAYUBY010000649.1:0-1760 GCA_043740635.1 Alphaproteobacteria bacterium | reverse complement strand
CGCGTTGAAGCGGGCCGAGGCGGCGGGCGTGTCCTGGCCGCTGGCGGACGACGTGACGGACGAGGCGCTGACGGAGCGGCTGTTCGCGCGGACGGGGTTCGCGGTGGGCGCGCGCCGGCGGCAGGAGCCGGACTGGGCGCTGCTCATCCGCGAGTTGAGGCGGCCGGGCGTCAACATGACCGTGCTGTGGGAGGAATATCGGGACAGCTGCCCCGACAGTTACGGCTACAGCCGGTTCTGCGATCTGCTGCGGGGCTTTGAGCGGCGGCTATCGCCGGTGATGCGCCAGCACCATGTCGCCGGCGACAAGGCCTTCGTCGACTATTCCGGCAAGCGGATCGGCATCTGCGACCCCAAGACCGGCGTCCTGCACCTGGCCGAGATCTTCGTGGCGGTGCTGGGGGCGTCCAACTACACCTTCGCCGAGGCGACGTGGACACAGACCCTGCCCGACTGGATCGGCTCGCACGTGCGGATGCTGCGCTTCTATGGAGGCTGTCCGCGGCTTCTGGTCCCGGACAACCTTAAGAGCGGGGTCAACAAGGCGTCGCCCTCTTCAAGGGGCGTGGCTAAGGCGCGTCGTCGCGGGCCACCTTGCCTACTAGGCCGTTCCAACCAATCTCAGGGCGCTGTCAGCGTTCCGATATTGGGTGGCCGACCTGTGGCGGCGATCGCTTCGGCGACGCAGTCAAAGGAGCGGATTCACTTGGGACCGCATCGACAAGCTGGCCGATGACTGGCTCCCGAAACCGCGTATCACCCATCCTTGGCCTGACAGACGCTTCGCCGTCAAACACCCGAGATAGGAGCCGTATGCGGGAATCCCGCTCGTACGGATCTGTGCGGGGGGCGCTCAGCAATGGGCGTCCCTACCGCGAATAATTACCTTGGGTCTGTTCCGGGAGGCGATCGATGCCATCGCCACGGCGGTCGAGACCGGCGATGACGCCTTTGAAACGCTTGATCGTGAAGTCGGCTGGCACCGTCTGGTTCAGGTGCACAATTAGGGAAAATTCGTAGAAGTATAAAGGACTATTAGAAGATTTATTAACAGTGATCTGTCTGTATGTCAACGGCAATATCTCTGATAAAGAGGGGTGAATTATGGCTTCCCTTCACATTAGAATTGTTCCAAAACGTGGAGAATGGATAATTAAGCTTAACGCAGATGCATATCTTAGGCCTTACACATACAAAAATGCGATGATCACAGCCACAGCCTTAGCGGATGCTGCTTGGCAGCTTGGGCACCCAACTTCGGTTGTTCTCGAGGATCGGCAAGGCGAGCATCGGACCGTGTGGGATCATCCCGCTCAGCGAAACGTGGCCTACGTCTAGGACGCCCACTCGTTCAATCGCATCCAGATTCAGGCTGAGGTGGGCTCGCCTTTGACGTGGTGGTCCTGATCAGCTTGCTCGGCACCCTCGCGCCACCCGCGACCGGCTGACGCTCACGGCGCTTCACGACAGCGCGCTACAAAAGGACATGCAGGCGTCTTTCCTGCGCCTGGCTGAGCGCATGGAGGCCGTGGGCCTGGAACGGATTGGCCAGCCGACGATCGCGTCCAGACCTTCCTGACCCGGCCGATCGAGGGCGACTGCGGAACGTGTCAACGACAATGAGACAGCCGGTCTTCAAGATTAGGCTTGGATTGCGAGCTGTACGCGTCCGATCATGACCGCCTTCTGCGCGGCGCTGTCGGCCGGTAGCCTGGATGGCGTGGGCCAGCTGGTGTCCATTTAAACGTTAGTGGACACGA
>JAYUBY010000648.1:0-11262 GCA_043740635.1 Alphaproteobacteria bacterium | reverse complement strand
CGATCAAACCCTGGCCCAGGTCGGCGTCGACGACTACGCCAAACTGAGCGGTGTCGAGCGCGGCGCCACCATCCGCCAGCTCCTTCAGGCCCGCTCAGGCATAAAGTTGGTTTCGAAGGCGGTCAGATGCCTTTGCAGCGTCGCTAAAACTTTTGCTCAACTATGCGCCGGATTTATTTTCGCTGATTCTGAACTCTTGCGCGAATCTCTTGGGTGGCAGCTTCATTGCGGATCGCGTCGAGACCCGAGGACATCCAGCGGGGCGAAGCAGCAGCGACGTGGGGTAGGGCGGCGGCCAGAGTGACCCCGGCGATCAGCTGGCGTCGGTCGAACATCACTCCAGCCATGGCGCGTTCTGTTCCTTCGCGAGCATGTCGTCGTAGGTCGGCCGCGGACGGACGACGGCGTATTTGTCGCCCTTCACCAACACCTCTGGCACGAGGAGCCGGGAATTGTACTCGCTGGACATGGCCGCGCCGTAGGCGCCGGCGGTCATAAAGGCGACCAGGTCGCCAGCGGCTATGGGTGGCATGATGCGGTCGCGGGTGAATGTGTCGCCAGTTTCGCAGATCGGCCCGACGACATCATAGGTCACAGGCTCCCCGGCGCGCGGCTGCACAGGGCGGATATCATGATAGGCGTCGTACATGGCCGGCCTGAGCAGATCGTTCATCGCCGCATCCAGCACTAGGAACTTGCGACCCTCGGGTCGCGCATTGACGTGGAGCGCTCGCGAGACAAGCACGCCCGCGTTGGCGGCGATCATCCTGCCGGGTTCGAAGGCGAATTGGATGTCTGGCAGCCCCGCCATGACCCGCGCAATCATCTCGGCGTAGTCGCCTGGCTCCGGCGGCGTTGGCTGGTTGAAATAAGGTGCGCCGAGCCCACCGCCGAGGTCTAAGCGATCGACCGAGAGGCCTTGACCGCGCAGCCGTTCCACCAGGGCCCGCATCTTACGGAACGCCGCCTCGAGGGGTGCGAGATCTGTGATCTGGCTGCCGATGTGGCATGCGACGCCGACGGGACGGATCCCGGCCATGTTCGACGCGTTGGCGTAGAGCTGTTCGGCTTCTGCGATCGAAACGCCGAACTTGTTTTCGGCTTTGCCGGTAGAGATCTTGGCGTGGCCGCCGGCTTCGACGTCTGGGTTCACCCGGATCGCCACCACGGCGCGCTTGCCGAGACGCTGGGCGACGGCGTTGACCAGTTTGAGCTCAGGCTCGGACTCCAAGTTGATTTCGGCGACACCGGCTTCAAGCGCGAAGACGATTTCCGCTTCGGTCTTGCCGACGCCGGAGAAGACGATGCGCTCTGGCTGCACGCCCGCGGCCAGCGCGCGACGGATCTCTCCCTCGGACACAACGTCAGCGCCAGCGCCGACTTGCGCCAAGGTGCGCAGGACCGCGACGTTGGAATTGGCCTTCACGGCGAAAGCGATCAACGGATCCTTGAGGCCCGCGCTCACCAAGGCGTCGCGCAGCACAGTGAAGTGCCGCTGCAGCGTCGCTGACGAGTAAACGTAGACAGGCGTTCCCACAGCCTCGGCGATCTTGGCCAGCGGCACGTCCTCACAGATGAGCTCGCCCCCCTGAAGCTCGAAATGATTCATCGCGGGTTGGCGTAGGGGTCGGGCAGGGCGCCAGGAGGACCTGACTTGAACGGATCCTGACCGGAGCCTGGGATCGGCAGGGTGCGCGGCGGCGCGGGGTCGATCGCCCGGTCACGAGGATCGATAGTGTCGACCGGGCGCTGTGGGTCTTGGGCCTGGCGGCGCTGTTCTTCAGCTTGGCGGTCCGTGGCTCGTCCTGCGCCGTTCAGTGGGCTTGGCCTGTCCAGCGCGCCGAGCCGGCCGCACCCGGTCAACGGGAGGCCGAGGATCAGAAGGATCGCGCTTCCAACGATCAAGGGCGTGCGGGTGATGGTGCGGGGGGTCATGCGAGGATTTCCTTCCAACGCTGAATTTGGACTCGCACCTGGTCGGGTGCGGTTCCGCCGTAGCTCTTCCGGCTGGCGACCGAGGCTTGGGGCGTCAGCACCTTGTAGACGCCGTCTGTGATTCTTGGCTCCAGCTCATGCAGATCGGCGAGCGGCAGGCCGGGCAGGTCGCACCCAAGCTGCTCCGCACGCTTCACGGCGGCGCCCGTGATGTGGTGAGCGTCACGGAACGGCAGGCCTAGCTCGCGCACCAGCCAGTCGGCGAGGTCGGTAGCAGTGGAGAAGCCCTCGCCGGCGGCGGCTGCCATGCGATCGCGGTTCGGCTCCAGGTCGGCGACCATGCCGGCCATGGCTCGCAATGAGAGTTCGAGCGCGTCGAAGGCCTCAAAAGTCGGGACCTTGTCTTCTTGCATGTCCTTCGAATAGGTCAGCGGCAGACCCTTCATGACCACGGCCAACTGGGTGAACGACCCGAGCAGCCGCCCGACCTTTGCGCGGACCAACTCGGCGGCATCGGGATTCTTCTTCTGTGGCATGATCGAGGAGCCGGTGGTGAAGGCGTCGGTCAAGGTGACGAAGCCGAATTGTGGCGTCATCCAGATCACAATTTCCTCCGCGAGCCGCGAAAGGTGGAGCGCCGCAATGCTGCCGGCCGCCAGGCTCTCCAGGGCGAAATCCCGATCGGCGACCGCGTCCAAAGAATTGGCGGCCGGCCGATCGAAGCCGAGCGCTTGTGCAGTCTGGTGACGGTCGATCGGGAATGGCGAGCCAGCCAGAGCAGCGGCGCCCAGCGGGCTCTCGTTCATCCGCGCTCGGGCGTCAGCGAACCGTGAGGCGTCGCGACCGAACATTTCCACATAGGCCATCAGATGGTGGCCGAAGGTGACAGGTTGGGCCGGCTGCAGATGGGTGAAGCCCGGCATCAAGGTAGTTGCGTGCGGCTCGGCCTTGGCGATCAACGCCTTCTGTAGAGCGCGGATCTGGGCTTGGGTACGGTCGCACGCCTCGCGCACCCACATGCGGAAATCGAGCGCCACCTGGTCGTTGCGCGAACGTGCGGTGTGCAGCCGCCCGGCCGCCGGCCCGATCAGTTCGCGTAGACGCGCTTCCACGTTCATGTGGATGTCTTCGAACTCCTCGCGGAATGGGAAGGTCCCGGTAGAAATCTCCTCGCCGATCATGGCGAGGCCTTTTTGGATTGCGGCGGCGTCCTCGCTTGAAATGACCCCAGTGTTTTGCAACATCGCCGCGTGTGCTCGCGACCCTTCCAAATCTTGGGTCGCGAGCCTGCGGTCAAAGCCTATGGAGACGTTAATCGCCTGCATCAGCTCGGCCGGTTTATCGGAGAAACGGCCACCCCACATGGATTGGCCTGAGGCGGCCTGCGGCTTTGCGGCGTCAGAGGAGTCGGTAGTCATATGAACGATCAGTCCGCGGGCAAGTCCAGGGGCGGGTTCCTGACATGGGCCCTCTGGGGCGTCGCTGCTATAGGCGTCGCGGCGGTTGTCTACATCATCGCGCAGTCCGCGACCAAGCCGGCGACGCAGGCCCCGGTCGCCGTGGCTACCGCGCCCGAGACTCACGACGTCTCCAAGAAGCTCGAGCACACCGCCGATGGGACCTCGCCGCCAGCTTACGTCTTCTTCGACGGCAAAGGCGTGAAGGTCACCGCGGCCGACTTCAAGGGCAAGATCGTCGTGATGAATCTTTGGGCGACCTGGTGTGCGCCCTGCAAGCTTGAGATGCCGACATTGGCCAAACTCGCCCAGACCTATGCCGATAAGCCCGTCACCATCGTGGCGATCAGCATCGACAAGCCTGAGGCGCTGGAGCAAGCCAAGGCATTCATCGCCCAGCAGGCCCCGCTCGCCTTCTACAATGACCCCGAGGCCAAGCTTCCATGGGCTCTAAAACCCGCAGCGAACGGCATGCCGACCACGATCATCCTCGGCAAGGACGGCCTGGAGCGCGGGCGCATTTCAGGAGAGGCCGATTGGGCCGGCGACGGAGCGAAGTCCGTGATCGACAAGCTGCTCGCGGCAAGCTGAAGGGGCCTGGGCTCCAGCGATTAGGCGATCTGCCGGCTCCTTGCAGACGCCTCGCCCTTCGAGGTGAAGGCCCGCAGCAGGCCGACCAGTGAGGATCGTGCATCTGGCGCCATCAACTCGTAGGCGGCCAGTAGCTCAATCGCCCCCGGCGTGCGCATCCGCGTGAGAAGGTCCAGGTCCCCAGTGATCTCGCGGTCCGGACCATCCAGAACGTCCATCAAATCGACCACGCGGCACTTCAACGCCCGCGCGATCTGGACGAGCCGCGAGAAGGAGATGCGGTTCGCACCGTTCTCGTATTTCTGAATCTGCTGGAAACTGACTCCACATTGCTCGGCGAGCGCCTCCTGCGATATGCCGATAGTGCGACGGCGAATGCGGACCGCGGCCCCCAGAGCCACATCCATCGGATCGGGCGCTTTCGTTGAAGGGTCTGCCAATTTCGATCTCCCCGGCCAACATCTTCTACGCGAGCGACATCCCCCCGGACTCGCTAAGACGGCTTGGCCTCAGGTTAAGCCATTTGTTTCGCTTCTGAAAAGCAGCTTCGCATACCGGTGGTGCGACAAATTGAAACCTCAGCCTTAAGCCCCGCCCATGGGCTGCGTCGGCATGCCCCGAGCTTGATTTTGTCAGTGGCGGTCAAATTTTGGAAATCGGCAGGGCTGAAGATTTGGCGTCACGACCCTGAAATTGCGCGGTTAATGACTTGGTGACCGAAGCAGCCGCGACTCGGGGTTCAGACGACCTCGCCAGCCGACCTAGGGTTTCATGCGTCCCATTCGCCTCCATCCGCCCTTCGACCACGGTGCAGCGCTCCGCGTGCCGCCACCCAGCGACAAGAAGAGTTGGCGTACGCTTTGGCGTTGGCTGGGCGAGGAAGCTTGCGCCGTCATTGAGGGCGCATCGGTGCAGGTGCGAACCCCCGAAGGGCCGGTTATCGCACGCTGCGGAGACTGGATCGTGCTGTCTCACTCTGGGTGTTTCCACGTCGCGCATGCCTCAAGGATTTGCGACGCCTGACGAAGGCGGTGAGAATCCGCCATAAGGGGTGGATGTCTCCGCGTTTCGACACTCTTTCCACCGCCGCCGATTGGTATGCCTCCTGGCTTGGCGAGGCCGCATTGCCGCTTTGGGCGGGCGCCGGCGTCGATCCCGAGGGCGGCCTCTTCCACGAGACGCTGAGCATCGAGGGGCGACCGATCGAGGCGCCGCGCCGTGCGCGCGCTCAAGCCCGACAGGTATTCGTCTTCGCCTCAGCCGTGACAGCCGGATATGGCGACGAGTGGCTTCATGTGGCCAAGGCCGGTTGGACCCGGTTCGTCCAAGCCTATCGCCGGCCTGATGGTCTCTTCATCAACCGGGTCGCGGCGGATGGAACGCCGATCGATACCGAGGCGGACATCTACGAGCAGGCCTTTGCCCTCCTGGCCATGGCCGCGCTTCAGGCGGCGGATCCGTCAAACCGCGAGCTGGCCGTCGAAGCGGAGCGTTCGCGGGCGGCGCTGCAGGATCGACGCGTCGCGGGCGGCGGATTCCGCGAAAATGGGATGCATCCCTATCAGGCCAACTGCCACATGCATCTCTTCGAGGGCGCGATGGCTTGGGAGACGACCGGCGGCCGAGATTGGACGCTGCTCTCCGACGAATTGGCGACGCTGGCCATGACCAAATTCATCGATCCCGAGAGCGGCGCGCTGAGAGAGTTTTTCGACGCTGACTGGAATGCTTTGCGGGGGCATGGCGGGCTTATGGAGCCCGGTCATCACTTCGAGTGGGCCTGGCTGCTGGAGCGTTGGGGCCGTGACCGGGGCGATGTCGCGGCGCGGACGGCGGCGCGGCGTCTTTTCGAAAACGGTTTGCGCGGTGTCGATCCCGTCCGTGAGGTCGCCGTCAACGCACTCTGGGAAGATTTCTCGATTCGAGATGGAGCAGCCCGTCTTTGGCCGCAAACAGAGCACCTGAAGGCCGCTGTTGTACTGGGGGACGAGGCACAGAGCCTGCGCGCCGCTCGCGGCCTAGCGCAATATCTTGAGGTTCCGGCGCGGGGCGCCTGGCGTGATAAGCTGCGCCTCGACGGCACGTTCGTGGAAGAGCCTGCGCCTGCCACGTCATTCTACCACCTGATAGTTGCGATTCTGGAGCTGACAGCTCACGTAAAGGCCGCCGTCTAGACTAGCGGCGGTCTGCAACCCGCCGGCGCTTCACTTGTTTCCAGCGGTATCAAAGGAGCCAGCCGTTAGACATGTCGAACACGCCAACCTTCCAGGCTATCGATCCCGCGACTGCTGCGCCGGGCCGCAGCTATGTCGGACATTCGCCTGAGGAGGCGCTTGCGATCGCGCGAGCTGCCCGCGCGGCCTTCGACGGTTGGCGCAGGACAGATATCGCTCAGCGCGCAGCCTTGATACGCCGGACAGGCTCCGTGCTGCGCGCGCGAAGGGACGAACTCTGCCATCTGATGACCGAGGAGATGGGCAAGACCCTCACCGAGGGCCGCGCCGAGATCGAGAAGTGCGCCGCCAATTGCGATTTCTATGCAGACCATGCTGCGAGCTTCCTGGCGGAGCAGCCGGTCGAGATGGGTGGGCCGAAGGCCAAGATCGCGTTCCGGCCGCTGGGAACGATCCTGGCGGTGATGCCATGGAATTTCCCGTTCTGGCAGGTGTTTCGCTTCGCAGCGCCGACGTTGATGGCGGGGAACACAGCAGTCCTTAAACACGCGAGCAATGTTCCTGGGTGCGCTCTGGCGATCGAGGACGTGTTTCGCCAGGCCGGGCTCCCGGCGGACGTGTTCCGCACTCTCTTGATCCCCAGTCGAGACGTGCGCGCCGTCCTTGAGGACGACGCTATCGCCGCGGTTAGCCTGACAGGCAGTGTCGAGGCGGGCCGGCAGGTCGCAACGCAGGCTGGAGGTGTGCTGAAGAAGTGCGTCCTCGAGCTGGGCGGCAGTGACGCCTATTTGGTGTTGGAAGACGCCGACGTCGCTGCGGCAGCGCAGGTGGCGTCTGCAGCCCGAATGGTCAACGCCGGACAGAGCTGCATCGCCGGCAAGCGGTTCATCGTGGTGGCCGAGGTGCGGGAGGCATTTGAGCAAGCTCTAGCCAAGGCCATGGCTGCATTCCAGATGGGCGACCCGCGGGCGGAGGCGACCAAGCTCGGTCCGTTGCAAAGCGTTGAGGCGCGTGACGAGATCCATAAGCAGGTGATGGCCAGCGTTGCCAAAGGCGCGCGCGTGCTGCTGGGCGGCGATGTCCCCGACCGACCGGGCGCGTGGTATCCGGCCACAGTGCTGTGCGATGTGCGCAAGGGCATGCCGGCACGCGACGAGGAGGTGTTCGGACCGGTCGCCGCTGTGATCGAAGCGAAGGACGAGGCCGATGCCATCCGTATCGCCAATGACAGCCCCTTCGGCCTAGGATCCGGCGTGCTAACCGGCGACCCTGTCCGCGGCGAGAGGATTGCCACAGAGGAGCTGGACGCCGGCATGAGCTTCGTGAACGCCAACGTCCGGTCGGACTCGCGCCTGCCGTTCGGCGGGGTGAAGCACTCCGGCTATGGCCGCGAATGCAGCGCCTTCGGCATCCATGAGTTCGTGAACATAAAAACGGTGCTGGTGCAGGGTTAGCGACTGCGCCTCGATAGCTACTGCCCGCCGCTCTTGCTTTGCGCAGCCTTGGCTTCAGCAGCGCGTACGCCGCGCAGGATGTCGGGCAGCGCGTAGTTGCCTTCATGGCAGGCATATTCGAAGAGCGGATCTTTGCTGGAGTTGAGGCTCATCTGTGCGCGCCAGGGCCTAGTGTAGTAGGTCGGGTCCTCGACCTGAAACTCATAGAAAATCTGACTGGCTGTAGCGCGGGTCAGGCGCTCAGTGACCTTGCCCTGGGGTGTCAGGTAAATGGGTCCGGCGCGGCCTTGTTCGGCGTTCACATTGACCGTCTCGACCAACAGAGTGTCACCCTCCCACCAGCCGGTCGCGTCGCCGAGCCAGGGGTGTAGAGCCGCCGGTCCATGGCCGGCCTGGGCCGCGACCTTGCTTGGGAAGATCGGAATTATGCGGGCATCGTGGATCATCTCCACAACGATTGTGACCGCACCTCTGGTCTGCACGATTTCGTAGTTGGAGTTATAGATGTTGTTGAGCATGCCCGGCCCGCCGGAGCCGCGCGACGAGATCAAGCAGCGGTCCCACGGCTCCAAGACGTCGGGGCCGGCCGGTGTGTCCGCAGCGCGCGCGTAGGCGTTGGCCTTGGCCATCAGCTTGTGGCCGGTCTCGGTGAGGGGCAATTCGCCGTCGGCCGGATCGACGATCCATGACGTGCGGAATTCGCCCTTTACCTCACCGAAGTTGCGGCCAGGATCAAGCCAGAAGGCGTTGTAGCCACCGGGGTCGCCGGGGCTGGGCGCGCCCTCTTCGGAATTAACAGGGGCCGCGTCAGCATCGAGGCGGCGCAGCATCGGGTTCGACTTAAGAAGTGCCTTGGCTTCGGCCTCGCCGATCACCAGTTTGGAGGTGCCCGGCATCCGCGTGAGGTGGGTCACCGAGGCATTGGTCCAGACGCCAGAAAGGTCCGGATGACCGTCGGCGGCACGGGGCAGTTTGGTGGGTTTGGAAAAAGCGGCCGCGGGCGACAAGGCGAGCGCGGCGGCGACGAGAGCAAGGGCGAGTGGGCGGGAAAAGATCACGCTTTAACCTAGCGAGTTCTTGGTTAGAACCTATCCCAAATCCTGGCGTTACAGCTTTCGTTTTCATGGGCGCCTGCGAATTCGGCGCCGGGATTCTGCAACGGGAACGCGTGCAGCCCATGAATATCCAGTTTTTGATCAGGGCAGACATCTGAGCGCCGACCCGAATCATCTCGTTGCCGTTCCCAGCTCAATGACCCTACGGCCGCCATTTCGCCGCGATGGCCTCTCCGCATAGTTTCGGCACCCGCCGACGAGACAGGGTTGGTCGATCCCCTCGGCGGCCTCGGCGGACTTAGCTTCAGGCTGCTTGGCTCGCCTTGTCATCGAGCGCCTGGATCAGCAAGTCGATCAACGCGTCGGGTCGGATAGGCTTGGCGAGGTGGCCGTCCATGCCGGCGGCCCGGGTCTCGGCGATGTGCTCGGGCAGGGCATTGGCTGACAAAGCCGCGATGGGCGTCCTACCGAGATTGAGGGCGGTTTCCCGGGCGCGAATCTCGCGGGCGGCGCTAAGGCCGTCCAGGACAGGCATCTGCAGGTCCATCAGGATGAGGTCGTAGGATTCACGATGGACGGCCTCGACGGCCTGGCAGCCATCTTCCACTAGGGTGAGGTCAACGCCGAACTGCTCAAGGATAAGTGACACCACTGTGCGGTTGGTTGGATGGTCCTCGGCGACGAAAATTCTCATAGCCGTGACGTCTCGCGCTCCGACCTGGCCGGCGTCTGCTGCGACGGGCTCAGATACGGCCTCCAATGGCAGGGCGACGGAGAAGACTGATCCTCGGCCGGGCTCGGACTGCGCCGCTATGGTCCCGCCCATCAACTCGGCTAGCGAGCTTGAGATCGCAAGGCCCAGACCTGAGCCGCCGAAACGACGGGTGATCGATCCGTCGGCCTGTTCGAAACGGCTGAACAGCTTGTGTTGGAAGTCGGGGGCGAACCCGACACCGGAGTCGGATACCGTGAAACGCGTCATCTTGCCGTCGCTCTCTACGTTCAACGACACGTGGCCTTCGGTGGTGAACCTCACGGCGTTTGAGAGCAGTTCGAGAGGATTTGGCTGATGCGGACGTCGTCGCCCAGTCGCCAGCCGCAGGCGGCTTCGTCGACGATGACCGTGAAATCGAGTCCTTTGGTCTCCGCGCTGGCGCGATGCAGTTCCGCCATGGTCGCCAGCGCAGGCTGTGAGGTCGAAGGGCTCCCGATTGACTGGCAGCTGGCCCGTCTCGTTCCGCGAAATGTCGAGGATGTCCGTCAGCACCTGCTCCAGCAAGCGGCCAGACGCCCGCACCAGTTCCGCCATTTGGCGGCCGCGGTCGGTGGTTTGTTCCTTGGCCAGGAGGTCGGACACGGCCACGACTCCATTGAGTGGTGTGCGCAGCTCGTGGCTCATGTTGGCCAGGACGTCGGTTTTTGCGGCGTTTGAACGCGCTCCTCGAGGCCCGCCAGAATCTCATCGCCGCGCTGACGCTCGTCGCGAAGCGTGCGGGCGAGTTGTCCAAGTACGTCAGCGCGGCGGGCGAGCGTTTCGGCTTGGTCGGTTTTCGGGTCACCGAGCGCGTGAAGGGGACGGATCACCAGCCGGCGCACCATGCCGAAGAGGATCGCAGCACAGATGGCCACGATCAGGAATTTGCCCGCGAAGTTCGACGCCAGCGCCGACCACGACCCCGACAAAGCCACAGCTTTCGGGAATGTCACCAGCAATAGCCACTGGGGGCCCTTGAGATGGCCGTAGGCGACCAGCATGTTGCCGTCGGGGCTTTCGACCACGCCGGTATCCTTGCCGTCAGCGTGAATTCGAGCGACCAGCGGCGCTATAAGCCGTAGGTCTTCTCCAGGCTGGCCACGGAGTCACGGTCTAACGCCTGAGGCGCCGTGAAACCGGGGAAGGCCACCAGTTCGCCGGTGTCGGAGGCAATGAGACTGGTCGCGCCCTTTGGTGTGTTGCGTAGCACTTGGGTGAGATACGAGCCCGCCATCACCGTCGTGCCCCAGGCGCCGACGTAGTGGCCATCAACATAGACCGGGCTGACGCAACCGGTGATCAAGGTTCGCCGGAACTTGTCTTGCAGGAGGGGTGACAGCGGCGTGCAGCGCATCTCGCCGCTGGGATCGTTCGCGGGCAGCGGATAGGAGCCTTGGTCGGTGCGGTCGAAGTCCAGTGTCCCGGGGGCTGTCTTGCGGAAGAAGGTCAACCTTTCTGCCCGGTGCGGCGCGAACAGGATCAGCCGATCTTTCGGCGCCAGGAAGAAGAAGTTTTCGAATTTGGCGAGGTCAGATTCACCGACGCGATTGACCACCAGGGTTGCGGCGGTGAGCACGCGTTTTTCTTCTTCGGTGATGTTATTCGCATGTCCGATGAACGCGCTGACGCCGTAGATGGAATCGCCATCAGCGTTCTGTTCGCCGTCAAAGAGGCTATCGCGGCTGCGGCGTGTACCGTCACCTTTGGCAGGAAACCAGGCGTCGAATTGGCGATCGACCTGCTCGCCGGACCGCATCAGCGCAGGGTGTCGAAAAGGTCCTGCTCAGTGCGCGTGCGTTCCTGGACGTAGAGCGCGAGATCGGCAGTCTGGCGCCGTTCAGC
>JAYUBY010000647.1:0-9129 GCA_043740635.1 Alphaproteobacteria bacterium | reverse complement strand
TCTACCGCCTACGACGCTCAGCCGCCCTGGCTGAGTGGCGGGAGGTCATGGGCTAAAGCCAGGCGCGGGTCGGGGCCATTGCGCCCTGGTGGAGACAAGCTGCCGTTGGACTGACAGCACCCAACTTAGCGTTAGCCTGCCAGCCCCGCCAATAAACATTGTAATTGTTGATAATTTTGGCAAATGTTATAGATACCCACTGACAACACCGCGAGCCTCCTTCGCCGGCGGTACGGTCAGGCGGCGATCACCTCGTCGCCGCGCATCAGCGGGGCCTCCAGGGTGGCCCACTCGATCTGGCCGTCGTGCGTGAGGTTCTCGAACTGCAGCACGCCCATCGCCGCGAACTTCGGACGGATCTTGTCGGTCAGCAGGCCGATGCGCTTCAGGTTGGGGATCATCCGCTCGAACAGGAAGGTCCGGAATGCCCGCCCGCCCTGAGTGGCGTTGTTGATCTCGATCGCCTCGGCCTCGGTGAAGCCGAACTCCTGGGCGACGTTGGTCGAGACCAGCCGGTCGCGCATGACCAGGCAGGCCTCGTAGGCGAACTGTGCGCGTTCCTCGATCTGGTCTTCCGGCAGCGCCCGGATCCAATCCTCCAGATAGTTGACCCCGAACGCCACGTGGCGGCCTTCGTCGCGCATCACCAGCACCACGATATCACGCAGCAGCGGGTCATCGGTCGTCTGATGGATGGTCTGGAAGGCAGCCAGCGCCAGTCCCTCTATGAGGATCTGCATGCCGATGAACTTCAGGTCCCAGCGCGTATCGGTGAGCACCTTGTCGAGCAGGAACTTCAGGCTGGGGTTGATCGGATAGATCATCCGGCAGCGCGTCATCAGGTATTTGTGAAAGACCTCCACGTGCCGCGCTTCGTCGAAGGTCTGGGATGCGGCATAGAGCTTGGCGTCATGAGTGGGCGCGCAGCTCACCAACTGGGACGCCACCATGAGCGCGCCCTGCTCGCCATGCAGGAATTGCGAGAGCGTCTGGGCGTTGGCGCGGTGCTGGAACTCGCGCTTCTGTGCGGCGGTTAGCGCCTCCCACTTGGGATGGCCGGCGTAGCCTTGCGGTCCCTCGGTCTTTGCGCCCTCGACGCGCACCGGCGGCGGCTGGTCCCAGTCGACGTCGAGCTCGGTGTTCCAGTTGAACCGCTTGCCCAGCTCATAGAGCCGGCGGATCTTGGAATTGGCGGTCTCGTAATCCCAGTTGTAGGAGCCGGTCAGCGGCGAGTTGAAGATCTCGCGGATGACCTCGACGTCGTGATCCGACAACTTCTTGGCGAGATCGGCGTCGTCGAAATACTGGACCGCCGTCGGCGGGCCCTTCACGACATTCACGTGCAGCATGATGGTCTCCCGCGATTGTCCGGATTGCCCGGTCGGAGAGCACCTTAGAAGATGACGAACCCGTCACCTTTGATGCTGATCAAGCGCCGCTTCGACATCGATCAGACGACCGGTTCCGCTGTGGCGCCCTCGCGCCAGGGGGCACTGTCAAGCCAACGACGAGTCCGGAGGGCCGATCGACAAGCGAGCCATGTCTGATTTTGCTCAGCGTTTTGGCGCGCCGCCAGCCGCAAAAGAGGCCAGAACGGCGCTCTACTCGGTTGCCTTGACAGTGCCCTCGGCAGAGCTAGGGCGGCAATGGGTGGGGTAGTCGTGCGTTCGCGCCGAAGCACTGGTTCTTTTTGGGGGTCGCGATTGCCGTCTGGTGTTGTACGAGATCGCGAACGCTTAGCAGCTATTTGTTGCCAGTGGCCAACTTCGGCGACGCGCCACTTTCAGACAGTGGCTTCGATCCGGAATGCTGACATTCGCAGAGGTGAATCAAGGACCGGCTACGACCCGAACCAGACCCTCGAAGTGTCAGCTTTTCGCCATCCCCTGCGTTGGCTGGTCAAACCATCCCTGCCGCTAGAGCGATCCCATCCAACAGGAGCGTCTGTTCTTCCACACGCCGGAATGAACTGGCCATGGCGCGCGCAGCGTCCCACGGATCATCAGCTTGATGTGCAACCGCTTCCCGCACTGCGACCGTCTCACCAAGGTGGCCAAGGCAGGCGAGCAGGACCGCGCGGGCGATCGGAAAGGGGGGCATCAGTTCAATGGACTGTCTGAGTAACGGAACGGCGTCGGCGAGGCGCCCCTGCTCGAAGCGGTCGACACCGAGCCAGGCGAGTTGGCCGAAACGGATGACCGACAGCGGGTCCAGCCGCATCGAAGTTTCCAGATGTTCGATCGAGAGTTCTGGTTCGCCGATCTTCGCGCGCAGGGTGCCGCTGGTGTACCAAGCCAATGAGGAACCAGGGTTCAAGGCAAGGGCCCGATCGATGATCGCGATGGGGCCTTCCAGGTCGCGTCGTACGTTGGCCAAGGCAAGCGCAATCAGGCTGAGCACCTCGGCGTCGTCCGGATCGGCCTGCAGCGCACGCGCGGCCAAGGCTTGGCTCTGCTCAAGGCGCCACTGCCGATCTTTGGATGAAAAAAAGGCAGCGAGCATGGAGTGGCAGACAGCGGCCGACGCCAGCGCGGCCGCATAGCCCGCGTCAAGGGCGATGGCTTGATCAAGAAGCTCAAGGGCTTCGAGGTTTTCCGCCGCCTTCCAGGTGTTGCGTAGGGGCGCCGCGCGCAGGACGAGGTCATAGCTGTTCATGTTCTCGGTAGGGCGTTTGGAAACGCGCCGGATCTCGGCCGCCCGGATGGTGGGCTCAATTGTCCCGGCGACGCTCAGCGCAACCTTGTCCTGCAGGGCGAACACGTCGTCCAATGTGCCGTCGAAGCGTTCGGCCCAAACCTGAGAGCCGTCGGTTGGGTCAATCAGTTTGACGGCGATCCGCACGTGATCGCCGGCCCTACGAACGCTGCCCTCCAGGACGTAGCGAACGCCGAGCTGGCGAGCGACCTCCTTAGGGCTGACAACGCGACCCTTGAACGAAAGGGTCGAGCCGCTTGCAATCACGAAGAGCGATTTAAAACGCGTCAGAGCGGCGACGACCTCTTCCATCATCCCATCAGCGAAATAATCCTGGTCGGGGTCGTTGCTGAGGTTGGCGAACGGCAGCACCGCGATGGAAGGCTTTGACGGCAGCGGCATGGGGGGAACGGGAACCGCACCCAGGCCGCTGGGCGCGCCCACCAGCTCGCCGATGCTCGCCGCCACCTTTCGCCAGTTTGCGTGCTCCCCCTCTCCCGACCATCCGGCGAGGTCGGCGCATTGGACCTGGTCGAACGGCATGGGCAGACGGGCTTTATCGACGGCGAGCTGGACCAGTTTGCGATCCTCACGCGCCCGGTTGGCCTCCGACAACACCCACTCCGACTTGGCGGCGTCCGCCGACCAGATCACCAGCGCAGCCTTGGCCGAGACCAACTGCTCCTCGATGGCATGGGTGTAGGGCCGGTCGGAGGCTAGGTCATCATCAAGCCAGACGCTGTAGCCCAGAGCGCGCAGGGCCGAGGCGGCGCCTTGGGCCTGCTTGGCCGTCGTATGGGCATAGGAGATGAAGACGTCGGCCATGGTGAAGCGGCCCTTCGGTTGCCGCCGGGCGAACCCTAGCGAGAACGCCGTTCATTGGGCAAGGCGAAGATGGGTCCGGGCGTTGCTCCACCGCCCAACCGCATGGCGCAGTAGGGCATTGTCAGCCAACGCCGCTAGGTTGGAACAACTTCCAATATCTGCACCGCCGAAGGCGTGGAAATGAGCGCCCGCAGGGTCAACCCGCATGAGGCGAGAAGATCCGCAAATTCCTGCTCAGTCCGCTCTCGACCGGCGCCGAACATTGCCATCATCTGAGTGTCGACAAGATAGCTCGTCGGCAATGCTCGCGAAGGATCGGGATCAAGAACCTGATCGCAGACCAGGAGCACGGCGTCGGTGCGCATGGCATCGCGGCATCTGGCCAGGATTCGAACGCAATCCTCGTCCGACCAGTCATGCAGCACTCGCACCAACATGTAGATGTCAGCGCCCGAGGGCACGCTGTCAAAGAAGCTGCCGGCTGTTGGAGCGATCCGCCCATTCATGAGCTCGCTTGGGCCAATAGCGCGAACGACGTCTTCTCGGTCGTAGAGCAGTCCTCTAGCCTTGGGGTTGCGCGCGAGAATCTTGCGCAGCGCCTCACCGTTCCCACCGCCGACGTCACAGATAACCGACGCCGCAGCGAAGTTGTACGTCTCGGCAATCGCCGCATGTCGATTGTCAGGGAAGTTCGCCATCATGGCGTCAAATCCCCGCGCTTCTTCTTGGTGCTCGCGCAAATAGTCGAAGCGGCTCGCCTTCCACGCCGCAACGTGCGGAACGCCGCCCGTCATGGCGACGTCGAGCATTCCCCAAGCGCCCCAGGATCCAGGCGCGGTCCAGAAACGTGCTGAAGGTGCTGTCAAAGCAAAGGCACGAGGTCATCGTTTTCACGTCTTGTTAGGTGGTCAGGCCCATATCTCGGGTGCCGTTCCGCTGCGTCTCCCCTCGTGTTTTCTTGATGAGCAACGGCTGGTGCCCGAAAACCGGGGCAGCGGCGGGGGAAGTTCGCCTCCTTCATTTTGGGCTGACAACGCCGTCGCCTTCAGTGCCTCCCCTGTTCAGGTGATTCCGCAAAGGAAGGCACGGCCCTAAGGGGCCTTTCCCGAACCCGTGCAGCCTCATATGGATCGGCATGGTTCGAGTTCGTTCCCCTGGCGTGTTACTGGCGATCACGGCCTATGCCCTGAGCTTAGTGGTCGCCTCGATCGTTGCGGCGGCGCTCCATTTTCCATCCGTTGGGCTCAGCTTTTCGCGCGTCGGCGCGGACATCCTGGCGGTGGACAGCCACAACGCCGTTGTTGACCGGCTCAAGCCGACTGCGCCCATCGCCTTCTCGGGTGGTGGACGAACGCTGTTGCAGCCCGCCGTCGAGTTGGTCTCCGAATTCGAACCTAGCGGTTCAGCCGCGAACCTTCGCCGATGGTACGCGGACCAGGACCTGTTAAGCGCGATCCTGGGCCAACCGGACGCCCGCGTGGAGTTCCTGGGATCCGCGGGAATGCAGCGCATCCCCTTGTCTGCGCAGAAACGAGGACTTCGAGACCTGCCCCCCGACGTCTGGCTGCTGCTTGCGGAAGCCTGTGGTGTTGGGTTGCTGGGAATCTGGATGATCGTGCTGCGACCCCACGATTGGGCCGCAAGGCTGTTCTTGGTGTCCAGCCTCGGCATCGCCTTGGCTTCCTTCAGCGGCGCGCTTGTCGACGCGCGGGAACTCGCCGCGAACGGGGCGGTGCTCCGCTGGGGCTTTGCGCTCAACCTCGCTGGTTCCAATATCGGGCCCTCCGCACTCCTGGCACTCTTCCTGGTCCAACCACGCCCCATAGTAGGTCCGAAATTGGCGATGGGACTCGTTACAGTGGCGGCCGCGTGGGGACTGGCTGTCGGAGGGGGCCTGGCCCCCATGGGCGCCTACTACGCGGGTCTGCTGGCCATGACCGGGGCGTTCATGGCGATTTTGGCTGCGCAATGGCTGTTGTCGAAAAGCGATCCAGCGGCGCGGGCCGTAGTGCGCTGGGTCGGCCTTACCACGCTGATCGGAAGCGGCGCCCTTGCCCTGGCCATGGTGGCCAAACAGGCCTTTGGCGGGTCATCGCTCGGCGGAGATGGCTTGTCGATCCTGCCGATCTTCCTTGTCTACGGGGGCATCGCCTTTGGGGTCGGCCGCTATCGGCTCTTCGATCTTGATCGATGGGCGTTCCGCGTCATCGTCGGCGCCTTGGCCGCAGCAGCGCTACTGCTGGCCGACGCAGGTTTGATCCTGGGCCTAAAGATTGACGCCCGCGCCGCGCTCGGCCTTTCGATCTTGGGGGTTGGGTACCTCTACCTCCCGATCCGTTCTTGGCTATGGCGCCGCATCGCGGGCGGCCCCAGCCTCGGACAAGGCGATCTCTTTCAGATGGCTTCGGACGTCGCCTTCCTGCTCTCGGTCAGCGAGCGGCGCGCAGGATGGCGATCGCTTCTGCAACGCCTGTTCGATCCGCTGGAGATCGCACTGGCGGTGGATCATTTGGGGGATGTTGAGGTGCTCGCCGACGGAGCGGCCTTGCACATTCCGGCGGCCGCCGACGAAAGCGCCCTTCTGCTACGCTACCGCGGGAGGGGTCAGCTCCTGTTCGACAGCGGCCAGGCCGCCTTGGCCAGGGGCCTCGTTAAGTTCATGCATCATGCGGAGCGCACGCGTGACGAATACGCGCGCGGCGCGGCCGAGGAACGGCAGCGGATCTCCCGCGACCTGCATGATGACGTAAGCGGCCGGCTACTGACGGGACTGCGGCGCGCCGACATCAAGTCGATGGGTGAGGACGTACGAGCGGCCCTGGCCGACATTCGCACCATCCTGCGAGGTCTGAGCGGAGAAGTGCTGCCCATCAGCCAGGTGGTGGCCAATATGCGCCACGAGACCTTTGAGCGACTGGACGCGGCCGGCATTGGTGTTGACTGGCCCGTGGAGCTGGACCCGGCGAGCGATCCGGTGCTGGAGTACCTCCACTATCGCAACATCACCTCGGCGCATCGCGAGGTGATCACGAACATCCTGCGCCACTCTAATGCCAAGACGGTGAGGGTCCGCTATTCCTTGCAGGATGGGTCCTTCAGCCTGACCGTTGAGGACGACGGGATCGGGATGCCGGTCGCCCCACAGAAGGCCGGCGGTGGGCGCGGGCTGGGAAATATAAAGCGGCGGCTAGCGGAACTGGGGGGCGCAGCCTGCCTGGAGGACGCTGCGCCCGGTCTCCGGGTCCGGCTAACGGCGGCCGTATGGGGTCCCTGAGGCGGCTCGGCTAGACCAGCCCGCGGCGGGCGGCCTCGAGTGCGGCCTCAGCCCGCGTCGCGATGCCGAGCTTTGCGTAAATCGCCTTCACGTGTCCCGACACCGTGTTGCTGCTCACGCCTAGGGCGGCGGCGGCCTCAGTCACACGAAGGCCGCGCCCGATGACCTGTAGGATCTCCGTTTCCCGCGGAGTGAGCCTCTCCGCCTCGGGCTCGCCTTTGAGGCGAGAGGCGTGCTGCACGAAGTGCCCAAGGATCTTGTGAGCTAGCGACGGCGAGATCGCCGGCTCACCCTTGGCCACGTTGCGAAGTCGGGCGACAAGACGGTCTCTAGGCTCGTCCTTCAACAGGTACCCCTGCGCTCCCGCGCCGAAGGCCGCAATCAGGTACGCGTCATCGTCGAACACCGTCGCCACAATGCGCAGCGCTGCGGGGGCGGCATCCCTCAAGGCGCCGAGCAATTCCAGTCCGGAGCCGTCCGGCAAGCCGATGTCTACGAGGGCCACACGCAGTTCCGAGGAGCGACCCGTCGTCCGCCACGATCGGATCCGCTCACGGGCTTGGGCCAGGGAGGACGTCGTCTCAACAGACATCCCCGGGAAGGCCGACTGCAGCACCTCCTGAAGGAGCTCCTGCATCGGCTCAGAATCCTCGACAACGAGACCAATCACAGGGAGCTCCCAGGCTTAGATATAGAGGTCTTTACCATTCGCGCATCCCCCAAGAAGGGGGCAAGCGGCACCCCCCATACGGGGGAGGCGAGCCGCCGGTGGCAGGGGTACACAGCCTCCCAGGATCGTTGTGAGAGTCGAACTTGCGTAAGAACTTCAAAGCATTGGCCGCCATCGGTTTTATTGTGGGCATGGGCACGCTCCTAGGGACCTCTATGGCCCAGGCGGCGGTCGTCACCCTGCATTCCGAGATCGACGTAACTGCAATCAATCTCAACACCTCGGTGATCGACCTGACGGGAAGCGCCCCGGAGACAACGTCCTTTGCGGCCGGGAACACGCTCAAGCTCGTAACCGTCAGCGCTGCTCCAGCCATTTTGACGTCAATCTGCGGCCGATCTGCAGGGAAATCCGGACGCCTTGGGCTGTCCGAAAGGGTTGCTTTGGGAAGCCTCGCCATGTGGCGGAACAAGTCGGGCGAGAGTGACCGTCCGCAGCGTAGAGGTGCGTAATGAAGAAGATTCTTTTGGCGACGACGCTCGCCGCGCTGGCGGCAACGGCCGCGCTACCGGCTGCCGCGGCGGTCTATGTCACGACCTGGAGCGGAACTCTGGTCAACGGCTTCGACCGGACGGGCGAGTTCGGCCAGATCAACCGCAACTTGAGCGGCCTCGCCTTCACCGCCGTCTACGCGCTCGACGACTCGGCTCCCAACGCCAAGCTCTCGCTCTCGCCGGGCTACAGCACGATTACCGGAGGTCCGAACCAGGGGTCACCGTTAACGCCGCTGACCGCGGATCTGACGATCGCCGGCCACGTGATGCATTTCGGCATTGGCGCCAACCCCTACCACCAAGCCTCAAACGGCGACGCCAAGGGGGTCATTTCCGGCACCTACAACGACTATGAGGACGAGATTTTCGGCGGGTTCGGCGACACCAGTATCATTCGCAGCGCCGTCACCTCCACGACCGGGAATTTCCTGACGTCGTCCGATCCCCGGACACCGTTCGCCGCTGGCGGCGCGGGGCTGACCTTCAGCGGCGGCTTCTCGGTGAACAACAATGCTGCCGGTGTGGGGAATGAACGGCAGACATTCGCCTATTCCGACTTCCTGATCGCCCGCGTCGATACGGTCCTGCGGCCGCAGGGCGGCGCCGTGCCCGAACCGGCAAGCTGGGCGCTGATGATCACAGGCTTCGGAGCCGCGGGCGTCATGCTGCGCCATCGGCGGCGCGTCGCCGTCCTGGGTTAGGCGTGGCGCGCCGTTGATCACGAGGGCGAGGTTCTGGAGTCCTTCGTCACGACGACGCGAGACGAGGCTGCGGCCCTTGCCTTCATCAGACGCGCGATGAAGCGCCACGGCCGGCCGCAAACATTGGTGACAGACGGCCTTCGATCCTAAGGCGCCGCCATTAAGGAGATCGGCAACCAGGAGCGTCAGGGGCATTGTCAGTTGAAAATGCACCGGCCAGTAAGGGCTAGGGTTTAGGCGGGTGAAATGGCCCGCCCGAACAAGACCCACGACCCGTTCCGATGGTTCGATTCATCACCCGAGGTGATCAGGTTGGTGGTCATGATGTACGTCCGCTACCCGCTGTCCCTGCGCAACGTCGAGGACCTGCTTTTCGAGCGCGGCATCGACATCTGTCACGAGACGGTCAGG
>JAYUBY010000646.1:0-2850 GCA_043740635.1 Alphaproteobacteria bacterium | reverse complement strand
CGACCAGGATCTCCCACCGCGTGACCTTCCCAGTGGTAATTTGCGCGAGCCGCCCCCGCCGATTCAGCCGATCGATGGCGGCGACCAGTCCGCCCTCCGCAATCCGCGCCTCGGCGAATACGGCAGGAGAACAGGCGAGATAGTGGCTTAGCAGGACGTCGCGGAGCCGAACGATCGACCTGCGCGCTGCAGCGTTGTTGGCTTCAATCGCGAGGTCACACTCGGTATCGAAGCCCTCGGAGCGATTGTTCAGGTTCGCCGAACCCACCCGCATGACGCGGTCGTCGAACACCCCGACCTTTGAGTGGACGATGATGCCGGTACCCTTGGACGTCCGGGGAGATAGAGCTCGAAATCGTCCGTAGGTGTCAGCGGCGCGAAGGCGTCGGATGAGAGGATTGCGCGCATGGTCCATCGTTAGCTGGTCAAACCAGCTGGGGGCATGGCCGCTGAGTATCAGCAGGACCTCTGGCCCGTTCGGCTCCGCTAGACGCGCGGCGAGCGCGTCCGCCACAGCGGCACAGGCGAAGTACTGATTCTCAAGATAGATTACCCGCTGCGCGGACGCGATGCAGCTGACCGTCAGCTGACGAATTTCATCGACCAGGGGTCGGCGTTTCCAACCTGGCTGGGTCCGCGCTATGGCCACCTTCACATCGGCAAACTGGGGGGAAACCGACGCCGGCCACAGGCTTACAGACGCCGGCCCCGCGAGGACGAGTTTTTCGCCTGTGGCGTCTTCCCAACGCGTGCGAAATAGGGCGCTCAACGCGCTGGCTATGCCCCCCTCCACCATCATCATCACCTCGTGCCGAGCGGGGTAGCGTGCACGGTCTGGCAGGATTCGGCGGGGATCCAGATCAAGGTGCGACAGGGAATCCCAACGGTCAGTGACGATGTCGCCACCGCCGCAGAAAGCCAGTCGATCATCGATAACGACGATCTTCTGATGGTGGCTGGCTCCGAAAGGAACGTCATGGGCCTCGCGAAATTGAACAGCGGTCTTGGCGAACCAGCGCTTCGCCCGATGTCCCCGGAAGTCCTGCCGCCCGTTGATCCCGAGCGTCGATTTCCAAACCAGAATGTGTACTTTGAGCCCAGGCTTAGCTTGGCAAAGTCCGATGAGAATCCGCCCGACCTCGTCGGGATCACTGGGGCCTTCAGAACCATCCGGCGACAACCGGGTCCGCGGATCAAAGGCCCAGCCGAGGATTAGAATCGAGCGCTTCGCAGC
Source organism: Alphaproteobacteria bacterium (assembly GCA_043740635.1). Classification (GTDB taxonomy): domain Bacteria; phylum Pseudomonadota; class Alphaproteobacteria; order Caulobacterales; family Caulobacteraceae; genus Phenylobacterium. The sequence goes on along the minus strand of JAYUBY010000646.1, from coordinate 1,616 downwards.
GTTCAACGCCGCAAACAGCGCGGCGTAATACGCCTGGTTGTCGACCAGGAGCGCGGCGCGCTCAGCCTGTTCGATCCGCCAGCATGTTCTGCCTGGCTCGAAGAGCGTCATTGGCGGCCGGCCGGCAGACAACCGGCCTGAACCAAGTCTCGAAGCCGCGAGCCTTCGCGGCACGCCAATTCGTTGGATCTCTTTGCAATGCGACGACCAATCAGGCCAGTCCCCGGTCGTGCCGCTTGCGCCTTCGGGGCGAAAATGAGTGTCACCGCTTCAGAAAATCCAGAAAGTCGGACCACGGCTGTTCACGGTCGACAGGCGTATGCCAGAAGGTATCGGTCTGCGCGGCCGCGACGGCGGCGTCGAAGGTCTTCTTCATCGCGGAGGTCTCGAAACTCAACATGCCTCCGACATCGGCTAAGCCTGAAGTCTCGGGTATCGAAGCCAAGCTCAGCGGCAGATTGTTCGCCAGACTGAATGATACGGCTACGCTCAGCGCCTGACGGTAGGAAACCCGCAGCATGGTGTCGAAGCTGCGTATCAGGATGGCTGGAAGGTTGATTTGCGTTGTCTCGGACGGCGGGTTCAGCACCGTGTTGACGAGGACATAGATGCGTCCGTGCTGAATCCGGCGTCCGAGGTTTCGCCAGCGCAGGAACGCTTCGGGCATAACAAAGAGCGGCGCTGCGACGCCACCATCCACATGCAGCTCCTCGTAGGTCTGACCATCCGCCTCGACGTCAAAGCGGCGGGGTGGAAAAAGCCCAGGAAGACTGGCGGAGGCGATCAGCACCTCACGAAACATCCGGGTCGCCAGGGGCCCGCCACGGGTCGCGATTGCGCCCATGTCCCAGATACAGGGCGCCTGGCGGTCCAGGTCAGTCGTCGCCACGAGAAGGCGGCGTCCGCGGGCATGTTCTGCCGCCACCGCGGCGACCATGGCGTCGTCGACGAACGGGTGAACGAGACGCTCGAGGGCTTCCGGCTGAAAAAGACCGCCTTCCAACGTCAGTGACAGCCCCATCACACCGAGAGTTTCCTGAGCATGGCCTCCGGTATACGCCTCGCACAGGCGATCATCCCACTCCGGTCCCAGGAACGCGAAGGGAGCGATCAATGCCCCTGTGCTGACACCTGTAACGATCGCAAAGGGCGGCCGCCGACCGGCGCGCGCCAATCCCGTGAGCGCCCCAGCACCGAACGCACCTCCCGCCGCGCCGCCAGAAATCGCCAGGATGTTGAATTCGCCGCTGCCCCAGCGTGATCGCGGAATTGACAATCGATCCGCAGCCGATTCAAGCGAGGCTTCGGCCTGTTTGAATGTGAGCCTAACGCCATCGAATCCCTTAGGCGTCGCCACGACGGCGCCCGGGGCAGGCAACCGCGCACGGCCCCTGCGGCGAGGCGTTTTTGAGAATGTCTGACCAGGTTCACTCAAGGCCTGACCCTGGTGTCGTCGTTGCGGCGAGCGCTGGTCGGCCGATCATTTCGCCGACTGCCATGCGACCTGCCTGCTTGCGGGCGCGGTGCACAGATGTTCACAGAAGCTTGCACTGCTAACCCTCCGAGACAATTTGCACTTTGACGAGGGACAGCCGGTGGTAAAGCCGGCGGCGTCG
>JAYUBY010000645.1:0-7039 GCA_043740635.1 Alphaproteobacteria bacterium | reverse complement strand
GCCGACAGCATGGCGGTCGCGCGGCACCGGCCAATATTCCTTTGGTGATCCGTCGCACGCTGGTCTCCTCGGCTATTGCGCCGCCAGATCGGAACCGCTGCGCGGCGGTGGGGTCAGGCTTGTCTTTGATATTCGCCCGGGTGATACGGCCGGTTACAGGTCGGGTCAGAGAGCCCGCGTCGGAGAACTAACTCGTGGCCTTGCGTTTAGTTCTTGTCGGCGCCGGCCACGCCCATCTGCATGTCCTCGGCCGCGCCCGGATCCTGCGCGACGCCGGCATCGACCTTCATCTGATCAGCCCAGCGACTTTCCTTTATTCGGGGTTGGCGACCGGTGCGCTTTCGGGTGCCCTAGACCTTGATGCTGGCCAGATCGATATCGCCGCCCTCGCGGATGCTCACGGCGTCCGCCACGATCTCGACAGGGTAGGCGGGGTCGATCTCATCCGCAGCCAGGCCCGCCTGGCTGGCGGTGGGACGGTCGACTTCGACATGATCTCGTTCAACGTCGGCAGCATCGTCGACGACCCGTCGGGACTTCGGGCCGGCCCCGGCGTCTGGCCAGTCAAGCCGCTCGCATCGCTCCTTACACTGAGGGGCGTGGTGGAGGCGGCGATAACTACATCGGGGCGGTGTCCGGCCATCGTCATTGCTGGCGCAGGCCAGACCGCCTTTGAAGTCGCCGCGGCGCTTTGCGGACTTTGCGAACGGCACGGCGTCGGTCCGCACATCACCGTTGTCGGTCCCAAGGTGGATGCCGCGTGGGCGCCGCAGGGGGCGGCGCGACGCCTGCTCGGGGCGCTGCGCGCCCGAGGCATCGAATTCAGAGCCGACAGCGTGGTCGCGCGCGGGTTCGACGCCTGCGAGCTCGCGTCAGGCCTCAGCCTGGCCTGCGAGGCTCTGGTGCTCGCAACCGGCCTCGTCGCGGCCGACCTGATGCGAACGCTCGACTTGCCGACCGATGAGGATGGGCGGTTGCGGGTGTCGCCGCGCCTCCAGGCCCTGGGCAATGAACGGGTCTTCGCCGTCGGAGACTGCGGTGTCCTCGACCAGGACCCTCGGCCCTGCGTCGGGGTGTTCGGCGTTCGCGCCGCGCCGATCCTCGTTCAAAACCTGGTGGCGTTCGCCAGAAGTGAGAGGTTGGCGGCCTACCGCCCGCAACGGCGCTGGTTGTCGATCATGGACCTTGGCGATGGGACCGGATTGGTCTTGCGCGGCCAAATCTGGTGGCTTGGCCGCACCGCCCTTCGCCTGAAGCGCTGGCTCGATCTCGGCTTTGTTCGGCGCGCCCATCGGGGGACTGCGCCGATCAAAAAAGGTGTTTGAGGAGCGAGACGAGGAACCGAGTGCGGCTGGAGAAAAGGGCAGGGGCGTACCACTGCCCAGCCAGCCGCTTGTTGATTTCGCCCCGCGTCGGGTAGGGCGCGATCATGCCGGTGATCTTGCTCAATTTGAGGCCCGCCGACATGGCCAACGCCCAGACCCCGATCTGATCGCCGGCATGGCGGCCCACCAGGGTCACAGCTAACACCTTGCCCTTGGCGGTGGTGATGAGCTTGCCAAAGCCGCGGACATCCCCCTCGGTCTGCGCCCGGTCGTTGTCGGCGAAATGGAGGTGCTCGACCCGAATCCCGTCGCCATAGGTCTTGCGGGCGTCTGCCTCGCTGAGACCGATCGCCGCGAGTTCCGGATCGGCATAGGTCACCCGCGGGACCATTAGTGTGTCGGCGTCGACCGGCAGCCCGAAAACGACTCGGCGGATGATCAGCCCGGCCTGCGCTCCGGCCAGGTGGGTGAATTGGCCTCGGCCCGCGGCGTCCCCGACCGCGAAGACACGGCGGTTTGTGGTGGAGCGCAACGCCGCGTCCGTGGTTACCCCCAGGTGAGTGCGCGCGACCTTGGCCTTGTCCAGCGCGATGCCATCGAGCGACGGCACGCGGCCGACGGCTAACAGCAGATGAGAGCCGCTGATCCGCCGCTCGCCTTGCGGTCCCTGGACGATGACGGTGGGGCCGGCTTCGATGCGGACCGCCTTGTGGCTGGCCAGGAGTTCAACGCCGTCGCTAGTGAGCTGCTCCAGAACGACATCGGCGGCGGCCCGGTCCTCGCGATCGAGCATCTCGCCGCTATCGATGATCACCACGTCCGACCCCAGCCTGCGAAACGCCTGGCCAAGTTCGATGCCGATCGGCCCGCCGCCCAGCACGATCAGCTTTTGCGGCAAGGCCTCGAGGTCGAACACCGTCTCGTTGGTCAGATAAGGGGTTTCGGCCAAGCCGGGGATCGGCGGCGCAGCCGCGCGGGAACCCGTGGCGATGACGATCTTGCGTGCGGACACCTGGACCGTGTCGGTCGCCACCGTGCGGGGGTCGATGAAATAGGCCCGATCCCGGATGACCTGGACGCCCAGGCGCTCAAAGCGCTCCTGGCTGTCGTTGGGCGCGATCGCCGCGATGGCGGCGCGGACATGGGCCATGACCTTGGTGAAATCGACACGAACTGCGTCGCTGCTGACGCCCAACGCGCCCGAATTGCGGGCCTGATGCGCCGCGTTCGCGGCGGCGATCAGCGCCTTTGAGGGGACGCAGCCATAGTTCAGGCAGTCCCCGCCCATCTCGCCCTGTTCGAACAGCACGACCTTCAGACCGAGCTGGGCGGCGCCGGACGCCACGGACAGGCCCCCCGAACCGGCCCCGATCACCACCAGATCGGCCTTGAGGCTTGTGCGGCTCATGCGGCCCTGTCCGCGCGGGTCTTTAAGCGCTGGAAGAGCGTGGTCGCCAGGGAGAGCAGGCCCAAGGCCACCAGCGGGAGGAGAATGCGCGGCTCGAAGATCACCCCGAGGTTGGGCGTCTGCCCCCGGGTGACGACCGCACCGATGCCCGCGCCGATGCCGCTGTAGATGAAGGTCGCCGGCATAATTCCCAGGAAGGTCGCGGCCGCATAGGCGCGCAGCGGGGCGCCGGCCAGCGCGGCGGCGATGTTGACCAGCCAGAACGGGGCCAGGGGAATGAGCCGAAGGGTCAGGATGTAGCCGAATGCCCCCGCCTCGATGCCGTCGATCACCGCCTTGAGCTTGCCGCCGGACCGCTCGGCCTTCTCGCGCAAGACGGCGCCGAGCGAGGTCCGCACGGCAAAGAACACGATTATGGCGCCCAGGGTCGCGCCGATCACCGTCGCCCCACCACCAAGCCAGGTTCCAAAGAGGTATCCGCCCGCCAAGGTCAGGATCGTGGCCCCCGGCAGACTGGACGCGGTGGCGACCATATAGAGGCCGATGAATGTGGCTAGCGCGAGCAAACGGTGCGCGCCGATGAAACTTCTCAGTGCCGCCTCATGGGTCCGCAGCACGTCGAGGTTGAGGTATCGGGTCACGCCGCTGGCCAGGATGGCAACGACCAGCAGAGCCAGCAGCAGCAGCGGCAAGAACCGCGCGAAGCGCTTCATGATCGCATCGGCGTGGCGTTGAGGGACCAGTCGTAGCCGTCGCGCGCGATCTGCCCCGCGGCGTCTAGCCGCTTGCGCAGCGGCTGCGCCGCGAAGCTGCCCAAGTGGCGGATGACGGCGGCGTCCGAGCCGCCGAAATCAGCCGCGTACCACTTGTAGATCGACGAGACGACCAGCGCCTCGCCGTCGAAGCGAACACCGCGCGGATGATTGACGTAGGCCCGGGCGGCCGCGTCCAGGGCCGGCGAGAGGCCCGCGCCGCGCCAGGCCCGCAAGGGGAGGTTCGGACAGCTGATCGAGGCGCAGTTGAAGGAATAGTGGAGGCGCGGATCGCGCCAGCCCTTGCGCAGGATGTCCTGCTCGATCGCATCGAGGGACAGGTCCACTCCGGAGACCCGGACCAGGTCCTTCTTCCAGGGTCCCAGCGCAAAGAAAACCGGCTTGATTTGCCGAATGGAGGTCACCGGGTAGGCCTCCAGCACAACGTCCAGGGTCAGGGCGTTGTAGAGGTTGGCCCAGAAGGCGAATTGCTCGTCGCGGCTGAGGCTCAGCGGATCGGTCGCCGCCATTGCTTCAATGTATCGGCGAAGTGCCGAGCGGTCCGCGGTCGACCGCTTCCACGCCGGGTAGTCGACGCGCACGATGCCATCGCGCGATGCCCGTGCGAATTTGTCGAGTAGAATATCGAACGCGGTGTGGTCGAAGACGCCGGTCCCGGCGGCGGCGGCGATGAACCTTCCGGTCGTCGCGGCGCGCGCGACCGAGAAACCGATCGCGGCGGCGAGGAGGCCGCCGCCGATCAGCACCGTGCGCTTCGACAGGTCGCGCTGGGCCTTTGACATTCCATCTCCGTGCTCGAGGCCGCCTGTCGCTGCGGCGTCTAAGAATATTCGGGCAACGGAGGTCTCGGGTTACAGGAAACGCGATTGCACGGCGCTGCGCCAGAAGGGACGCTGATCCAGCGCCCAGGGGCTGCTTAGGTTGCGAACCCGTCTCGTAACCATCCACGGATCGCCGAAGATTTGGAATCGGCCGCCGAGACTTCATAGTGGGCCGATGACCGTCCTGACTGAAGCAACGTCTAGATTGCGCCTGGCGGGCGCCTACCATCGAGTGGTGGCAGGGGCGCTCGGCCGGGTATGGGAGAATGTGTTCGATTGGGAGCATCTTCCCGCTCTTCACGCCGCTGACTTCCGGGCCGTGGAGTTGCTGGACCGGGGCCGTTGGGGTTGGCGGGTGCGGCTGGTGAACCAACCGGGCGGCGAGGCCCGCACACAGGTCCTGGAGCTGCGCGCCGATAGGACGGCGGGCGCCTATTGCGCCACCACGCTTAGCGGGCCCGGCGCAGGGACGGAGATTCGCACCTCGCTGAAACCACTGGCCAGGTCCCGGACCGAGGTGACAGTGGAATTTCACGTGCCGGAGCATAGCCCCGAGCGTCTGGCCAGGCTCGGGGAGCGCTACCTCGATATCTACCAGCGCCTATGGGACCAGGACGAGGCGATGATCGTCCAGCGGGAGCGGGCGATCGGCGCGCTGCGGCGACGCCGCCTGGCCGCACGGCCTAAATCACTTGGCCCCGTCGCCTCCGTTCGCGCGCGGTTGCCGCTTGTGGTCTCTTTCGGCGGGGTGCGGTTTCGGATCGTTGACCTCGACGGAGACCTCATCGCCCACGCCGCCGTCTGCCCTCATTGGCTGGGTCCACTGCACGGCGCACCCGTGATCGAGGGCTGCATCCGTTGTCCATGGCATGGCTACGCCTTCGACGTCCGTAGCGGCCAAAGCATCGACGGACATGGCCTGACCCTTGCGCCGGCCCCGAAGGTCGTGGTGCGTGACGGCAAGGTCCTGCTCACGCGCTGATGTCCGACCCGCTTCGCCCAAAGGAATTGCGATGAAAACGGTGCTTGGTGTCATTGGCGGCTCGGGACTTTACGACCTGCCCGGATTGGACAACGCGCGGTGGGAGACCATCGCCAGCCCCTGGGGGCAGGCCTCCGACGATGTGCTGTTCGCCGAGCTTGCGGGCTTGCCGCTGCGGTTTCTTCCCCGGCATGGGCGAGGCCACCGCCTGTCGCCCAGCACCATCGACTACCGGGCCAACATCGATGTGCTGAAGCGGGCGGGTGTCACCGATCTGGTCTCTGTCTCGGCCTGCGGCTCGCTCACCGAGGCCCTGGCGCCGGGTGCCCTGGTTCTGGTCGACCAGTTCATCGATCGCACGCGAACCCGCCCGTCGAGCTTCTTCGGAGAAGGGTTGGTGGCCCACGTTTCCATGGCCGATCCGGTCAGTCCCTTGCTGTGCGAGGCCATCGCCAACGGCGCCTACGCCGAGCAGGTCGGCATCGTCCGGGGCGGAACCTATGTGGCGATCGAGGGCCCGCAGTTTTCCACCCGCGCGGAGAGCCGCCTTTATCAGGCGTGGGGCGGCCACGTCATCGGTATGACCAACATGCCCGAAGCCAAGCTCGCTCGCGAGGCTGAGCTCTGCTACGCGACCATCGCCATGGTCACCGACTACGACTGCTGGCGGGCAGGCGAGGTCAGTGTTCCGGACATGCTGGCGGTGATGGCCGGCAACATCGGCAAGGTCCAAAGGTTGCTGCTGCGCCTGCTGAAGGACATGCCGCGCGAGCATCCGCCTTGCCCAATCGGCTCGGATCGGGCGCTGGACTTCGCCGTGGTGACATCGCCCGATCGACGGGATCCGGATCTTGTAGCCAAGCTCGACGCCATCGCGGGGCGTGTGCTGCGACCGTCATAGCGCGGATCGCCCACCAGGCGCGCTGCGATGTGGCGCCTGAAGTATAACCCACCGAGGTCCGCGACCGAAATAACTACGACGGAGCTATTCCGTCGAAGCCGCCTTTGACTCCATTGCGCGCGCACCGCCACCACTCCCAATCACGGCAACCTGTACTCGAGCGCTTAAAGACCTTACGGCCGGGCCGCGAACCGTCTGTGGATTCGGCCCCAGCGAATTGAAGAATTTCATGTTCTCTCCGGCTCGTGGCGGGCGGTTTGGCCAGCGTTCTCGACGCCCGCTTTCGCGACGATCTTATTCGGCGGCGTTTTAGGAGCAAAACGGTACTGACCAACGCAGGCCGATTCTCGATTTCGCTTCGGGAAGAGCGAACTTCCCCTCAGGCAAAAAGTGGCGTTGACCTTGTCAGCGCCTAGTGCCGACATCACCGTTTGCCAATTGGGGAAGCCCCGACATGTTTGAAAACATCGACGGCAAGGTGGTTGTGATCACCGGCGCCAGCAGCGGCCTTGGCGAGACCGCGGCGCGCCTTCTCTCTGCACAGGGCGCCAGCCTAGTTCTAGGGGCGCGCCGCAGGGACCGTATCGAGGCGCTCGCCAACGAGTTGACCGCCGCTGGCGGCGCCGCAGTGGCGTTTGTCACGGACGTCACCAAGCGCGATCAGGTTGAGGCGCTGATAGGGGCCGCCATCGCGAGGTTCGGGCGGGTTGATGTCTTGATCAACAACGCTGGGCTGATGCCGAACTCCCCCCTTGAACGCCTCAAGGTGGAAGACTGGGATCGCATGATCGACGTCAACATCAAGGGTGTTCTCTACGGTATCGCAGCT
>JAYUBY010000644.1:0-4016 GCA_043740635.1 Alphaproteobacteria bacterium | reverse complement strand
TTGCTTCGTGTCGTAACTACATATCACCCTTAGGTGCGAGGCGTTCTTCGTATTGATCTGCTTGAGCTGCGAGTAACGCTCCGAGGTGAGGGTTTTGTTGTAGCTCGGCCAATCGCCAGCGGCTGCGTTTGGCTGTGGCGCTGAGGACGAAGCAGACTGGGCGACCGGACTCACATCCGTTGCCGCCGCCGCCGCTTCCGTCGTTGTCCTGCCGGCCGGCGCCGACAGAGACAGGAAATAGTTTACCGCCAGTCCCCCCAGCGGAACCGCCTTGTCCCAGTAGACATAGAGCGCGCCGGAGCCAGCCACGACGGCCACGGCCAGCGCGCCACCCAGGAGGAGAAGCTTGTTCTTCATGACCGCGGCCGCCATCCGCCCGCATAGCTGAGGTCGATGGCCAAAACGGGAGCACCCTCCGCATTCCGAGGAAGCCGGAACGCACCACCTTGCCTCCCGGATACCTTCCGGTCGGAGAACGTCCCTGGTCTAACCCCTCGCGACGAGAGGTGTTCTGCGGCGTTCAATGGGACGGAGTCGGAGGGGCTTCGCAGGATCGTCCAGCCTCGTCCCATCTCGCGCCAGCTCCAGGGAGAAAAGATCGTGTTACGATCCTTTCTCCCTCGCAACGGCTGCTATGTGATTTGGTTCCAGGACAGCAGACGTCCGAGAGTTTGACGGGGTGACCCGGTCAGCGATATCCCGGCTCGTCAGAGTGACCTGGCCGTCTTCCGAGGTGTTGCGCGACGTGTTCGACGCAGCCTGCGCGACATGCTTTCAAACCAGACGGCAAGTCCCCCGACACGCCGGCCAGGTTCAAATCGGCGGGCGCTATTGAATCGGATTGGGACCGCCTCCGCTCAGATCGGCATTCGATAGCCGTAGAACTCATGATCCTCGTTGTAGCCGCCTTGGCCGGCGCCCAGGTGAGCGAAGTCATTCACGAACTCGATCGCCGCGATCCATTTGACCATCTTGAAGCCTAGCTCGTTCTCGCAGCGCAGCCTGAGCGGCGCACCGTGCAGGACATTCAGCGGGGCGCCGTTCATCTCGTAGGCGAGGATCGTAAGCTCATGGCGCATGTTGAACAGCTGGTGGACGTCGTAATAACGGCCGCCATCCGCGCCGTCGGCGAGCGAGTAGAACACCGCATAGCGCGCCTCTGGCGTCGGCCGCACGAGTTCCAGGATCTCGCGCATCGGAACGCCGCCCCATTTGGCCACGCCCGACCAGCCTTGGATGCAGAAATGGCAGGTGATCTGTTCCTGCTTCGACATGGCCTGAAGTTCGGCCAGCGAAAATTCCCGCGGCTCCTCGACGAGGCCGCTGATCCGGAGCCGGTAGGCGGCGAAGTCGTCCGCCAGCAGGGCGTCATACTCCGCCGACTTCGGCATCGTGCCGTTCGGCCAGAAGAAGGGTGAAATGTCCTTCTCGGTGAGCTGTGATCGGGGATCGCAGTGTTCGGCCAGCGCCTTCAGCCAGCCGATCATGAAGCCTCCGGTGCGCTGCACCAGACGGGCGTGCCGGAGCGTGAGCGGCGACGCAAAGAGCCACGCCGCCGCCAGGATGACCATCGCCAACAGGAACAGAGGGAACCCGGCCCAGGTGCCGTTCTCGACGCCGGCGAACATGTGGTTGGTGTTCTCCCGCAGGCCGGTGACGAACACCATCACCCCGTGCCCAAGGATGAAGAACACGAACCACGCGAAGGAGATGAAATGGACGGACCGCATCGCCTGGCGATTGAGCAGCCGGCCCAACCCGCCCAGCCTGTTCGAGATCGCCGGGCTCTGCAGCAGTCCCGTGGCGATCGAGACCGGGGCGGCAACGAACACGGTGACGAAATAGCTGAGCTGCTGGAGGCCGTTGTAGCGGGTCCAACTGTGGTCGACGGGGAAGTTCAGGGACGCATACTGGAGAGCGGTTGATAGCGCCGCCGGAAACACCCCCCACGTCAGCGGCACGAGACGCCGCCACTGATCGGTGGAAAACAGCAGGACGTAAAAGAGCACGCCGTTGATCACCCACAGCAGGTTGATCGAGAAATGCCACCAGCGGGCGAGGCCGATTGAATGGCGCACGCCAGGGAGGCCCAGCCAGGCCGGGATGGTCACGGAATCGTCCCTGGAGGTCCAGACCCGCCCCTTTGGGACCGGCTTCTGGAACCGGAACCAGTCGGTCCCTGGCGTGGAATCGCGCCTCCAGTAGAGTCTCGGATGGTCCGCCAGGATCTGCACGCCCGCCCGGATGATGAACAGCATGAAGACCATGTTGGCGAAGTGCTGAAGCTGCAGCCACCAGGGGAAGCCGGAGTCGATGGACGGGGCGCCCTGGGCGATTCCCGGGTAGGTCTTGATGAACGCCTGCACGCCGGGGAGCTCGCGCAGGCTCTGGGCGATGGCGATCAGGACGACCAGGGCCGCCGCTCCGACCGGGAGCGCCCACAGCACGCTGACCCAGCGCCGGCCGATGCGCACGCGCGGCGCAATGCCCTCCTGCGGGGGCAGCCAATGGCTTAGGCGCAGGCGATCGTCGGCGCCGCTTAGAGCTGCCGCCAACGGCTCGGGCGCAGGGGATCGCGGTGGACGCTCAGTCATGGCTATTCGCCTTCCGGCGATCCGCGGTTCCCTTTGACCGGGCCTTTCCTGGCAGGCGGGTCAGCGCGCGGCCCAGGTGCATGGCGACGTGATCGGTCTTGCTGCTCTTGATCTCGTACTGCGGCGTTTCCGGGCTCGCGTGATGGGTGTGGCCCTTGTAGTCGACGTCGCGGGTATGGACGGCAATGATCGTGCCGCTGACCCGCCCCGCTTCGGAATTCCAACTTACCCGATCCCCCACCTTCAATCGCTCAGCCATCGAAGTCCGCCTCGCGGGGCAGCGAAGGCTCCGCCGCATCTCCTGTTCGGAAGCACCCGGCGGGCTGAAGCAAGTCGATCATATGCGAGGCGGCGTGGATCGTCAGAGGATGGTGCGTGCAACCTGGCCTAGGCGAGATGTAGGTGGCCATCTCGCGAGCGACCGCGATCTGGCGATCGGGGCCTTCGGCGAGCAGGGCGATCACCAGGTTTTCCAGCGCAACCACGCGGACTCGTAGCTGCACCAATTCCGCGTCGCTCAACCGAGGCGCGTCGGCGGGTTCCGCGTGCCCGCCGATCGCGCTTTCTTGCGGTCCCTGACGGCTGGCGCCCTCTTCGTTGTTCCATCTCGACAGCGCCCTTTCGCTTATCTTTAAGGCGTCTGCGAAGCTGGGCTTCTCGTTGAGCATGAGGATCTCTTTGAAAATATCGTGAGACGAGGTTTCGGAAGCGGTGTACACCAAAACAAGGGAACAGTCGGCCCTAGCTGCCGTTCAGTTTTCCTTGAACGCCGCCACACCCCAGGGCGGCGTTCGGCCAGCGCCGCCTCCACTCCAGTTCGCAGCTCGGGGGCGACGGCGGAGTTCGGGCGTAGCGACAATGATCATCGAATCCTCGGACCAGGTCCCCCGCGTCACGCTGCTCAAGCGCTTTCCCGTGCCGCGAGACTTCAAGGTGACGCCGGAGTCCCGCATCGAGAAGGGCCGGACCTGGCCGGCGCCGGCGGGCGCATCGCGGATCAAGGCGTTCGAGGTCTACCGCTACAACCCGGAGCTCGATGGCAATCCGCGTATCGATACCTTCGAGGTGGACCTCGACGACTGCGGGCTCATGGTCCTCGACGCGCTCATCTGGATCAAAAACAACGTGGACTCGACGCTCGCCTTTCGCCGCTCCTGTCGCGAGGGCGTCTGCGGATCGTGCGCCATGACCCTGGATGGGACCAATTGGCTGGCCTGTACCCGGTTCATCTCCGACATGAGCAAGCCGGCGGCGATCTATCCGCTGGCGAATCTGCCGGTCATCAAGGACCTGGTGCCGGACACGACCCATCTCTTCGCCCAATACGAGATGATCGAACCGTGGCTCCACGCCACGACGCCGACGCCGGAGAAGGAGCGCCTTCAGTCGCCGCAGGAGCGAAGCCAGGTCGACGGCTACTAC
>JAYUBY010000643.1:0-1916 GCA_043740635.1 Alphaproteobacteria bacterium | reverse complement strand
TGAAATCGACCGCAGCGTCCGGCGAGAGCAAAGGGTCCGCAAGGCGGATGGCGGCTGGGTCTGGCTGGAGAGCAAGCCGACGCAGGTGCGAGACTCCACGGGCAAGCTGGTCGAAATCGTCAATGCGTTTCGTGATGTGACCCTGCGGCGGGCGTTGGAAGACAAGGTCAGCGAGAGCGAGGCGCGCCACCGGTCGCTCGCCGAAGCAATTCCCGACATGATCCTGCGAATGACGCCTGATGGGCTGATTACCTACGTTACGCCCGCCTGCCGTCAGTACGGTTATGAACCTGAAATGCTCGTGGGCCATCGCGCGGTCGAGTTTGTTCACCCCGAGGATCTCGCCGCCTCGGAAGAACGAAGGGCAGCAATGTTTTCGCCGACAGAGATTGCCAGAGACATCCGGCGTGAGACAAGGATTCGGACGGCCGATGGAGGCTGGGTCTGGTTGGAAGGCAGCCCAATCCAGGTGCGGGACGCATCCGGACAGGTGGTCGAGGTCGTCAACGCCTTTCGCGATGTGACGCGTCGGCGCGCGCTTGAGGACGAACTGCTGGAGGCCCGCGTCGCCGCCGAACGATCGACCGTGGCGAAGGCCGATTTCCTTTCCAACATGAGCCACGAGCTGCGCACCCCACTGACAGCGATCGTTGGCTTCGCAGGCCTGCTCAAAGGCGCCGGTAATTTGGGCGAGCGCGAGAAGATGTTCGCCGAGCGGGTCGCGACCTCGAGCCACACGCTCCTGGCGCTGGTCAACGACATCCTCGACTTCTCGAAAATCGAGGCCGGCGGCGTGGTGTTTGAGTCCACGCCTGTCGATCTCGATGTGCTCGTCGATCAGAGCGTGGCGATGGTGACGGGACTCGCGGAGAAGAAGGGGCTTTCGCTGTCGGTCACCCTTGGTGACGACCTGCCGGCTATCATCGGCGACCACTCACGCCTGCGCCAGGTCTTGGTGAATCTGCTCAGCAACGCCGTGAAGTTTACAGAGCAGGGAGGTGTCGTCCTGAATATCGGACAGGCCGCGGAGGGGTTTGTGCAGTTCCAAGTGTCGGATACCGGGGCCGGAATTCCGGCCGATCGGATCGATCAGATCTTCGACCGTTTCACGCAGGCCGACGGATCGACCACCCGCACACATGGCGGCACGGGCCTTGGTCTGGCGATCTGCAAGGGGCTGGTCGCCTCGATGGGGGGCGCGCTCTCGGTCCAAAGCACGCCAGGCGTGGGATCGGCGTTTGCATTCACACTCCCCATTGGCGGTGTCGCCGCGGCCGAGGCCCGTTCCGCAGCCTGAACGCTGCAGCGCACTTAACCCGGCTTTCACCCCAGTCGTTCATCCTGTTCCCATGAACAGTTCCTTGAAAGTTGTTCCGAGCCGGCTCGATGAGGCGACGCTCGGGGCTGCAAACGCGAACGTCATGACCCCAGACCTGGACTCGTCCGGGGCTCACGCGCTGGTCATTGAGGATGACCCGCTGATGGCGGACCTCCTGCGGCACTATCTCATTGAATTGGGATATCGCTCCGTCGATGTCGCCCACGGCGCCCTGACGGCGATAACCTCGGTCTGCAAGCGACAGCCCGACTTGGTCGTCGCCGACATCCTGCTCCAGGACGGCACCAATGGTCTGGAGGTCGCTCGACGCATCCATCACCGGTCGAGCGTGCCTCTGGTATTTGTGAGCTCGCTGCCGGAACTGGCTAAGCACGAAATCAACGCCTCTGTTCTCGATAAGAAGACCCTTTCACCCGCCAGTCTCTCGGTCGCCATCGAAGACGCGCGCACCTACTGCTGACGCAGCGTTCCGAGCACTTCGTGGGCAGACGAGGTAGCGCCCTACGCCGCAGGCGGCCGCATCCTTGCGCCCCTCGCTTCAGCGTTGGCGTCCCACAGCTTGCGCCGGCGGGCGCGC
>JAYUBY010000642.1:0-6261 GCA_043740635.1 Alphaproteobacteria bacterium | reverse complement strand
CTCGATCGAAAGCTACGTGAAGAAACTCGGATCGAGTTGAAGGCGATCCAACGGACGCTTGGCGTGACTTTCATGATCGTCACGCATGACCGGGACGAGGCCATGGTCGTGGCCGACCGGATCGCCGTGATGAACGAAGGCCGGATCGCCCAGTTTGGCGCGCCGCGCGAGGTCTATGAGCAGCCCGCCAGCCGCTTCGTGGCGGAATTCCTCGGCGAGGCGAACCTATTTCCAGAAGGGGCGGGCTGGCGCCTAGTACGGCCGGAGAAAATGACCCTCTCTCCGACCGCGACTCCCAACGGGATGGCCGGCGTGGTCATGGAAATCGCTTATTTCGGCGACCACACGCGCTACGTGGTGAAGCAGCCCCACGGCCGGCCGCTTCTGGTCAGCCGCGTGAACCTAGGACCGCCCTCATCGCTAGCGGTGCGAAACCCGGTTTGGGTGTCGTTTGCGCCGGACGACGCGTCGGCGCTCACCTCATGAGAAGGCTCTGGCTCGCCGGCGCAGCGCCCTATGCCTGGCTCATCGTATTCTTCGCTCTTCCCTTTCTCCTGGTAGCGAAGCTTTCACTGTCGCACACCGTTTTGGCGATCCCGCCCTATGCGCCGAGGCTAGACCTAGCGCGAGGCCCGGCCGGGCTGGCCGATTTCGTCCGCGAGCTAAACTTTGAGACCTACGCCAGGCTGGCGGCCGACCGGCTCTACCTCGCCGCCTATCTCTCCACACTCAGGTTCGCCGCGATCGGCTATCCCATGGCTTACGGGATGAGCCGCTTTGGTCCCGTAGCGCGCCCGACGCTGTTGATGGCGGTGATCTTGCCGTTCTGGACGAGCTTCTTGATCCGCATCTATGCCTGGATCGCGATCCTCAAGCCTGCGGGCCTGCTGAGCCAAGCCCTTTCGGTGCTCCATCTGGGGCCGCTCAGCCTGCTCAATTCCGACACGGCCGTGATCATCGGCCTCGTCTACGCCTATCTGCCGTTCATGGTCCTGCCGCTCTATGCGGTGCTGGAGAGACAAGACGAAAGCTTGATCGAGGCGGCCCAGGATCTTGGCTGCACGCCGAGCGAGGCCTTCTGGCGGGTGACATTTCCGCTCTCCTGGCCCGGCGTCACGGCTGGCGCGCTCCTCTGCTTCATCCCGATGGCGGGCGAGTTCCTGATCCCGGACCTCCTCGGAGGCTCCGACACCTTGATGCTCGGCCGCACCATTTGGACGGAGTTTTTCGCCGACCGTGACTGGCCGGCCGCCTCCGCGGTCACCGTCGTACTGTTGGCCACGGTTGTGGTCCCTATCGCGCTATTTCAACGTCAACAGGCAAAGATGCTCTCGTGAGGTGGCCCCTCAGCATTCAACAGAGTCAGCGTCTGGCTGGGCCTAGGCTTCCTCTATGCGCCGATTTTCCTGCTGGTCGGCTATTCGTTCAACGCGAGCCGGCTCGTCACCGTATGGAGTGAGTTCTCGACCCGGTGGTACACGGCGCTGCTTGAGGACAGCCAGATGCTGGACGCAATCTGGGTGACGCTGCGGGTCGGCCTGATCTCAGCGACCGCGGCGACCGGACTAGGGGCCCTGGCGGCCGTGGCGTTGGTTCGCTCGGGACGGTTCCGCGGCCGGACTTTGTTCTCCGCCATGATCTATGCACCCCTCGTCATGCCTGAGGTGATCCTAGCCCTCTCGTTGCTCTTACTGTTGGTGGCGTTGGGGCTTCCGAGAGGCTTCTGGACTGTGACCGTGAGCCACGCGACCGTCACCATGTGCTATGCGACCGTAGTGATCCAGGCGCGGCTGGCGAGCTTCGACCTTAGCTTGGAAGAGGCCGCGCAGGACCTTGGCTGCACGCCACTGACCGCGTTCCTGAAGGTCACCCTGCCGAACATCGCTCCGGCTGTCGCAACGGCCTGGATGCTGGCTTTCACACTGTCACTCGACGACCTGGTGATCGCCAGCTTTACCTCCGGGCCGGGCGCAACGACCTTGCCGATGCGGCTCTACAGCCAGGTTCGGCTCGGCGTAAATCCGGAGATCAACGCGGTCTCGACACTGTTGATCGCAGCGGTGACGGCAGGTGTCTTTGCGGCTGGACTGATCCAGAGGCGGCGCCTTAGGCCGGCGTAGCTTGAGCTCTGCCCCGCTGAGCACGCAAGGTAGATCCGGCAAACCCGAAGCCCAGGATCATCATCAGCCAAGTCGAGGGCTCTGGCACGGCGCCAGCCGGCGGGGTGCTAGGCGCCAGGATGATGTCAAAGTCGTCCCCGAATGTATCGCCAAGTGGTGGATTGACTGGCGGTTGGCTGTTGGTGTGCGGTTGGCCGCAACTGTTGAGCGCGCTCGGCACACAGACGCCCCCGTCTCCGCCGCCACTGCCGTGCAAGCCGCCGCCATCTCCACCGGAACCATCGCCCGAGCCGCCGTCCTTGAACGGGCCCGTCGATCCGCCGCCATTGGAAGGACCGGAACCACCATTCGAGCCACCCCCACTAGAGCCGCCGCCGGAGCCTCCACCGCCGAACCCTGCAGTGCCACCGCCTCCTCCGCCAAATCCAACACCACCGAAACCGCCCTCAGTGGCGCCGCCGCCGGAATTGTGGCCGTCGTGGCCAAAGGGATTATCGTTAGGACCCGCGCCGCCATCGTTTGGCGCGCCAAGCCCGTCCAGTCCGCCAGATCCGAAGGCCCCACCGAAGCCGTTCGGCGTGTTGCCCGGCGCGTGGTCACTATTGTTGTCCGCGTTGTCGCGGCCCCCGGACCTGGATTGGGCGTAGTCCGCCAGGATCATCAGGCCGTCTTCACCGTTCGGCATGAAACCGCCTGAACTCGTCCCGTCGTGATCCTCGCCCGGTCCATAGACGCCGTGCAACCCACCTTCCGAGCCCTGCTGGCCGCTCCCGTAAGCGCCACCGCCGCCGCCCACGAAGTCTCCGGCGCCGCCATCGGCGCTGTTGTCCTGTCCGCCAGCCGGAGCCCCGCCGCCCAGCGTGCCGCCACCCGTAGCGCCGTTACTCGCCACCTGGAAACTTGTCGGCGCTTCGTCCGAATGGTGGTGCTGACCGCCACCTGTTGTGTAGGCCATCGCCCCCGCAGCAACACAGGTCGAGCAAAGTGCTGCCAAGAGTCGTTTCGCGTGTCTCGAATTGGGACGCTTGTGGAACATGGTACGCACGTCGCAATGATCATGCAAAACCGGCCAGACTGAAAATATAGCACAAAATCAATTAACCTCGTGGAGCGCTTCTTGCTCAAACTCTAAGAATTAATACTAAAATAGATCGCCACAAATCATCTTTCGGGAGAGGTGTTCATTATAACATAACCTCACAGGCGAGCGACATGGTCAAACCAAGGCTTGGCCTGCTCAAGCTGACCGGCGAGGCGGAACAGGGTCGCCTCTGCGCCCATTCGGGCGACAAACTGCAGGCCTATGGGAAGGTCGCCCTCGCTCCAGGCCAGCGGCACAGTCATCGCCGGCTGTCCCGTATTGTTGAAGGCCTGGGTGTTTGGCATGAAGGCGAATAGCCGCTCGCCGATCAGCTTGGCATCCTCAAGGACCCACCCAATAGGAATCGCCGGCGACCCCAGGGTTGAAAGCAGCAAGACGTCGTAGGTTTCGAAAAGCTGAGCCTCAGCGCGTCCGTATGCGTGCAGCGTCTGGAGTGCGCGCACGTAGGCAGCGCCGCCGATTGCTTTGCCACGCCGATAGGTCGCCATGGTTAGGCCTTCGATCTCTCCGGCTTCAATGGGCCGTCCTCGCCGCTCCGCTTCTGCGTCGAGATTGGCCGCGATACTGGCGGCGATCACTGCGCCCGCGGCCGCCTGCATCGCCGCCACATCGCCAGGTATACGAACCTCCTCAACATCGTGTCCGAGCTCTTCGCAGAGCCGCGCCGTCTCGCGCACGGCAGCCTCGCACTCGGGATCGAGCCCGGGTGCCTGCATGGCTGCGACTGTAAAGCCGATCTTCAGCCGGCCGGGCTCCAGCTCCACCTCCTCGATGAATGGACGCTCGGGCGCAGCCAGGAAATAAGGATCACCCGGTTGGGGCCGGCAGACGATATCTAGGAGATGCGCACTGTCGCGCACGGAGCGCGTCACGGCGTGCTGGATCGAGGCGCCGCCCCAACCTTCTCCAGCGGGTGCAAAGGACACGCGCCCGCGCGACGGCTTCATGCCGAACAGGCCGCAACAGGATGCCGGTGTGCGGATTGAGCCGCCGCCATCGCTGGCGTGCGCCGCGGGTACGATCCCCGCCGCCACGGCAGCCGCAGCCCCGCCCGATGAGCCGCCCGGCGTTCGGGACAGGTCCCAGGGATTGCGACAGACGCCGAGGAACTCAGACTCAGTAAAAGGCCAAAGGCCGAACTCAGGTGTGTTGGTCTTTCCAAAGATCGAAAGGCCTGCGGCCTTGTACGCGATAGAAAGCGCGCTGTCGGTAAGCGCCACGGCGTCGGCGAACAGTCGTGAGCCCATTGTGGTGGGTGTGCCTGCCAGAGCCGCGCCGAGGTCCTTGAGCAGAAATGGCACGCCGCTGAATGCCCCGTGGACGGGTGTCTCGCCACGAGTGCGCTCGGTGAGGTCCATAGTCACGGCGTTGATCTTTGGATTGACCTGGGCCATCCGCGCAACGGCGGTGTCCAGAAGTTCTCCGGCGCTCACTTCGCGACGGGCGACCAGCGCGGCTAAGCCCACCGCGTCATGGCGGCGATAGTCCTCGAAATCCATCGGGTCACCTCTGCTGCTGCCAGGGTAGGCAAGCACAGCCGAGCGGGAGAACCAACCCGCGCCCGCACGACAGCCCCTTGCAATCGGGGGGCGCTTCATTTCATA
The DNA here is from genome assembly GCA_043740635.1 of Alphaproteobacteria bacterium. Taxonomy (GTDB): domain Bacteria; phylum Pseudomonadota; class Alphaproteobacteria; order Caulobacterales; family Caulobacteraceae; genus Phenylobacterium. The sequence goes on along the minus strand of JAYUBY010000642.1, from coordinate 1,435 downwards.
AGCGCGCCATCGGCCGCCGGATTAGCTCAGCTGGTAGAGCAGTGGTTTTGTAAACCGAAGGTCGCGGGTTCGAGTCCTGCATCCGGCACCATCCCCCTCATTTACTCAACGTCTAGTGAGGTCCATTGCGGGCCAGAAATGGGCATTTTTCCTTTTACATCAAAACAACTATCATCCGATGATGCGCCGCATCTGCAGCAACGGTTATGGTCGACTCTATTGATCTAAACACGATGGTGTATAGTTGGGGGTATCCGAGGTATTTAGCCCCCGAAATACCCCCATATCTGTGAGTAGTCCCTCCTCAGGCCCAATTTGGGCTCTGAAGCTCGCATCCTGGGAGGCACGACATGCGTCCACGACTTCGTTCATCGAGTGGTCACCGGAGTTGGTCTCGCCACCTCCTCCGGGTGATGCTTACGCATCTTGGACGGTGCGCGCGCCTGCGGACCTGCGCCGGAGCACCGCGCCCAGGCCGGCAAAGCCGACCAGCATCATCGCCCAGGTGGCGGGTTCGGGGATCGCGCCACTCACCGCACCACCGGTCAGGAACACACCCGAGTCCGATGTGAACGACACACCAGTCGGTAGCGTCAGCGCCGTTTTGGCAGTGTGCGCGTAATCGCAAACATAACCCGCAGTGCAACGCAGGTTTGCGCTAAGAGCGACCGCAATGTCGCTGCTTGCGCCGGTCAGATTATAGGTTTCGGTGAAAGTGTTGATGGTGTGATTGGCGTTCGTCGTCCATACGCCCGGTTATGCCGAAGGGTAAGTATCGAGATGGTTGATCTGCGTGAGATAGCCTGTGCCAAAGTTGCTATTCAGATCAAAACGGGCGTCGCTGCTTCCGAAACCGAGTTGTCCTAAAATTTCTCCACTCGCTGTATTATCGGTCGCATCGGTGTGCGAATTGCGCATCTCCCCATCAAGCGTGAAGATCAGCGAGATCGGCGTGATTGTTGCGGCGCCAGCGCCAGCAACCGTGAAATGCAATGTATCGGAAAAGGTGCCAGCGTTGTTCGTGTCGCCTGAAGGTGGCGTGGGGCTGGAAAATCCTGTTTGACCGCTGTTAGCGCTGGAAAGATGGATGCTGCCGGTGGACAAATCGACTGACGAAACGGCGGTCGCAAAAGCGCTCGAGATCGATGCCGATACGTTGGCAGTTGCGTGTGTCGCCGTGCCGTCACCACCGAGCGGAGAGACGCCTCCCGGGGCGGTGTTGCTACATATGCCACCCGTTCCAGAAATGTTATAATCACACCCTGCACCGCTTACTTCATACCAAGTGCCTGTGGCAGCATAGGCATTTGCTTGAACTCTATATCCTGAGGCATGGTGACGTGACCCCCGTTTCTCATCCAGCCATAACGAGAGTCCTAGTTTGATCTGAGCCTTGGTCGTCTGGTGTTGCAAGAGGCCGGTGCGCGGAGCCATC
>JAYUBY010000641.1:0-4424 GCA_043740635.1 Alphaproteobacteria bacterium | reverse complement strand
GGTGGCGATCGTCGGTGGTTCGACGACGGCGGCCGGGCCGTCTGCGTCCAATGGCAATGCGTCGCTCACCCAAAAATCCTCCCGATTTCCGCCGTTAACCGCAGTTTAGGGAGACGTTGACGGCTTTTGCGCGACAGCGCTAGGCGAGCTTGCGGTCCGCCGCGGCCAGCGCTGCGGTCGCATCGGCTGCAAACCCCTGCGCGACCAAGGCCTCACAAAGCGCGGTCAGACACACACGAACATGCCACGCAGTCGCTGAGGAGCCCATCAAGCCGATGCGCCAGACCTTGCCCTTAAGCGGCCCGAGGCCGGCTCCGATTTCCAGGTCCCAGTGCTTCAGGACGTGGGTCCGTACCGCCGCCTCATCGACTTCGTTGGGCACGCACACGGTGTTAAGCTGCGGCAGTCGGTCCTTCTCGGCGACCAGCATCTTCAATCCCGCCGCCTCGAGACCTGCCACTAGGGCCTCGTGCATCTGCGCGTGGCGCACGATGGCCGCCTGCTGGCCCTCTTCGAAGATCGCCACGAGGCTCTCGTGCAGGCCGTAAAGGGCGTTGATCGGAGCTGTGTGGTGATAGGTCCGGCCGCCCGCGCCGCCCCAGTAGCTCATCAGGAGGTTGAAATCCAAGAGCCAGTTTCGGACCTTTTCCTTGCGCCCCGTGATCGCCGCCTGAGCTCGTTTGGAGAGCGCGATGGGCGAGAGGCCCGGAGGGGCGGAGAGGCACTTCTGGGTGCCGGAATAGACGACATCGGCATCCCAGCCGGCCACGTCGACGACGATGCCGCCTAGGGAGGTCACGCAATCCACCACAGACAGCGCGCCGTGTTTGCGGGCTATGGCGCAGAGGCTCGCCGCGTCGCTGCGAGCGCCGGTGGAGGTCTCCGCATGCACGAAGGCTAGAACTTTGGTCGGCGCCTCCGCCACGGCGGCTTCGACGCGCGCGGCATCGACCGGGTGGCCCCAATCGTCATCGACTGTGACGACGGTCGCCCCGGCGCGTCCGGCCATATCGGCCATGCGTCCGCCGAAAGCGCCGTTTACGGCGATGACCGCTCGGTCGCCGGGCTCCAGCAAATTCATGATCGCCGCTTCCATGCCAGCCGTTCCAGGTGCTGGCAGCGGGACGCATGCGTGGTCAGGGGCGTTGAAAAGGCGCTGAAGGGCCGTCTTGATCTCCTCCATGAGCGCCTGGAACTCGGGGTCCAAATGCCCAATCGTCGGCCGCGCCAGGGCGCTCAGCACGCGCGGGCTCACGTCGGATGGGCCCGGACCCATCAGGATCCGCCGAGGCGGCTGAAAGCTCTGCATAGTGGTCCTTGGAAAGCTAAGCGAGGAGCCGCGCTTGTAGCCTCTCGCGCAGGGCGGCGTCGACGCCCAAGACTTCAGTCAGATAGCTGTCGAGCGATCCATGCGCCTCACGTATCACACTGAAGGCGGTCTCCAGGTAAGCCGCGTTCACCGACACCGCCACACGCAGGCCCGCCTCATCCACTGTCTTGTCGACCGTGTCGTGCAGCCAGGGCCCAAGGAAGGCCATCTTCCGCGCCATCCGCGCTTCGTCGTTGGTCAACAGATAGTCAGCCATGATGTCGTCGGAATGCACGCAGAGCAGGTGATGAGTGAGCGCGCAGATGAGGCCGGTCCGGTCCTTGCCCGCCGCGCAGTGCACGACGATCGATCCTTTAGTGTCCGCCAAGGTCTGGAAGTAGCGACGGAACAGGTCGATGTGCCGAGCCTGGAAAGGCGCGGTGCGATAGTAGCCCATCGCGTCGTCGAAGAACCACTGAGCGTTCACCTCGACGCCCTTCATGGATTCGATCCAGTCCGCATGGTCAGACAGGATGTCATTCTCCACCACCGCTGCGCCGAACCCAGGCCACCGCTTGGAGGGTTCGCGATTGCGTTCCTCAGTACGCCGAAGATCGATGATCGCCGCCAGACCAAGATCGCGCATTCGTTCCAGATCAGCATCGCTGGCGTAGGCGTGATTGGCTGACCGGTAGAGCAGCCCCCGCTTCACTAGGCGGCCTGAGGCCGTGTCATAACCGCCGAAATCGCGAAAGTTCTCGATACCGTCGAAGTCGATGTGTCGGGTCATGCGCTCCCCTACCCGGAGTTTAAGGCGCAAGCGAGGGACCGTTATCGCTCGCCGCCGGTCCCGTAGTCGAAGTCGGTGGTCTTTGCCTTCGAGGCCCCGCCGCCGAAGCGATAGTCGCGTCGTAGCAGCACCGCCCTGGACACCGGCAGGACGCGAAGGTTTTCCACCAGGCTCGGGGTCTCGAGGTCGCGGCGAAACCGGTTCGTGTTCAAGAGGTCCTGGGCGGTGATCGTGGCGGTCACCCGGTCGGTGATATTGTGTCGCCAGCCCTCGTTCAGGGTAGACGACGGCGCGACCACGCCTTGAGCCTGCAGTCGCGCGCCAGTGGCCTGGATGTTGAGCTGCAGCACGTCGCCCGCCCTGGCCTGCCAGTTGAGGTTGGCGCGTCCGCTGGCGCTGAATGTCGAACGCTTGCCAAACGAGGAGGCGATCCTGCCCGCATCGATCTCGTTCCAGTAAGGGCTGACGCTCAGGCTGTAGCTGAGTGCAGAGTTCAGCTTGCCGTTTGCCGCCAGGTCGGCGCCCACGGCCTGGCCCAGGCCGATGTTCCCGAAGCTGTAGAGGAAGACGCCGCCCCACCCTGGTCGGTAATGACCTGGGCGAAGTCGTTCTTGGTCTGCCGGTAGTAGATTGTTGCCTGGTAGCTCTGCTGGCCGGCGTGCTGCTCATACCCCAGTTCGAAGGACCGAGTTTCCTTAGGCTTCAAGCTGGGATTGCCGACTTGCAGGTCCTGCGGACCATCCACGATCAACAGCGGGTCGAGCAGAATGCTGGGCGGGCGCTGGATGCTGTAGCTGGCGCTGAGCTTGCGGTCGCCGTCGAGCTTGTACCCGAGATGCACGGTCGGAAAAGCCCGCTGTTATTGCTGGCCGTCAAGCCGAAGACCACCCTGAACATCGAGATCGCCAAAGCCATGCTGGCAGGTGGCGTAGAGCGCGCTCACCGTCTGGTGGAAGATATAGTGGTTTGCCAGGCCGGCCTGGGGGACCGAAACTGGCTTCGGTCGGTCCTTCGGCGATCGAGTACGGGTAGTCGTTGTCCTCGTGCCGCACCTCAAAGCCGGTCTTGAGCACGCCGCCCGCCAGATTGCGCCCGTAGGCGACGCGCAGTTCAGCGTGGTGGACATTGCCGTCATTGCGGAAGAGCTGCAGCGGCGCGGTCTGGCCCGCAGGCAGGACGAAAGTTGTGGTGTCGAGGAAGTGGTCGCGGTGGATCGTGGCGTTGTAGACAGCGTCAGCGCTGAGCGTCTCACTTTCGCTGAAGGTGTGGCGCGAGCCAGCTGAGGCGCTATTTGCAGCTTCGATGAACCGCCGATGCCCGTGAAAGTCGAAGATCTCGGCCAGCGCCCCGTTCGCCGCGTCGTCCGTGTAGAAGTCGTCCGGGTGCCCATAAACGTTGAGTTCAATGTAGCTGGGTTCGCCGGTGAACTGATCCAAATCGCTGGGGGTCGGCGTGGCGTTCACCCGCGCCGTCGGCCCGCGAGTGATATTTCGACCCAGACCTTGGTCGACGGTCTTCAGGAACTGGCGGTTCGTAGGGTCCAGCCCGTCCCGCTCGTCGACATTGTGGCCTTTATTGCGCTGGTAGTTGCCGGAGACCGCCGCGGTCACCGCCAGGATTTTGCTGTTGTAGCCGAGATTTATCCCACCTCGCTTCAGGGCGGCGGTTGAGGCCGTGACATAGGCCGAGCCATTGAAGCCGGCGCCACGGCTCTTCTTGCTGATCAGGTTGATCACTCCGCCGGTGCCCTCCGGGTTCAGCGCGGTCGATGGATTTGTGATCACCTCAACCCGCTCGATCTGATCGGCTGGCAGCTGTTGCAGGGCGTCGGCGCGGCCCTTGCCCTCGAAGGCGGGCGAGGGCTTGCCGTCCATGAGGATCGTGACGTTGCCGTCGCCGCGCAGGCTGAGGTTCCCCTGCAGGTCCACCTCCACCGCCGGCAGGTTTCGCAGCGCGTCGGCGATCGAGCCGGTCGTCGCCTGAAGGTCCTTGCCGAAGGTACAGCTCTTCTTGTCGATCGAACTCTGTACGTCCGGTGCAGCGCCGGTGACCGTGATGCCCTCCAGTGTCTTGGCCGCGGGCGGTTTGGATTTTCCGTTGGCCGCGGGCTTCGCGGGCAGGCTCGGCGTATTGCCCGGTGCAGGAGGACTGGCTTGCGGAGGCTTCGGCGCATCCGTCTGAGCCTTGGCCGCGATAGGCGCGCCCAGTGACCCCAGGAGGAGGGGCTGACGTGACCCCCGTTTCTCATCCAGCCATAACGAGAGTCCTAGTTTGATCTGAGCCTTGGTCGTCTGGTGTTGCAAGAGGCCGGTGCGCGGAGCCATC
>JAYUBY010000640.1:0-2738 GCA_043740635.1 Alphaproteobacteria bacterium | reverse complement strand
GGCCATCCATGCTGGCCTCCTGCCCAGCAGGGAGTTTGAATCAGAACTCAGCTGATTTGGGAATCCAACGATTCAACCCAATGACCACCCGCTCTAGGCCGGTCGGCTGATTCCGAGCCGTTGCATCTCTCTGTAGACCGTGGATCGCCCGAGCCCGAGCCGCCGGGCGGCCTCTGTGGGCGAGGTCTGCGCTTCGATTAGCTTGATGGCGGCCTCAACCCTGGCCATGTCGAGCGGCTGTCGCCCGGGGCGTTTCCCTTTCGCCCGCGCCGCTGCAATCCCGTCCTTCGTGCGTTCGGAGATCAAGCGCCGCTCAAAATGGGCGATGGCGCCGAAGACGTGAAAGATCAGCTCGCCGGCGGCGGATGATGTGTCGATTTTCTCCTCAAGGCTGAGCAAAGCGATCTGCCGCTCGCGAAGCATCGTCACCGTGGTGAGCAATTCGCCGAGCGAGCGACCCAGCCGATCAAGGCGCACGACCGCGAGCGTGTCGCCAGGGCGGGCGTAGGTGAGCAAGTCCACCAAGCCGGGACGGTCCATGGTTTTCCCGGACATAACGTCAGTGAACACCTTGGACGCGCCGGACTCTTCGAGGCGCATCGTCTGGCCGGCGACATCCTGGTCGCCTGTGCTCACGCGGGCATAGCCAAGAATTTGGGTCATCCCGCTCCTGTCAGGGCTTCGATGTCGCACAGACGGTCAGGTCGGCGCGCGGGCCCCGTCCACCAAACGACCGTTCCCTGGACACCGCCGCGCCAGGCCGCGGTCGATTCGATTTCTCGTCCACAGAATGCGTCCCTTTACATCCGAATGTCCATGGCCGCCCTTGACCTTTTGTGGACGATTTGGAGAGCTGAAATGGGCCGACGCGACATACTGACCGATGAAGAACGCCGCACGCTGTTCGGCGTGCCCGAAGACCGTGACGCCATGGTCAAACTCTATACCCTTTCACGCGCCGACCTCGACCTGGTGCAGGCGCGCCGCTCGGACGCCAATCGGCTTGGATTCGCCGTTCAGCTGGTCCTGCTTCGTCATCCGGGCCTCGCGCCCGCTGAAATCGAGGCGCCGAAACGCCTGATCACATTCTTGGCCGAGCAGCTTGATCTGCCCCTTGCGTCGATCCGCGGATACGGCGAGCGCCCGCAGACCGTCACCGATCATGCCCGCGAAGCGATGGCGGCGCTCGGCATGCGGCCGTCGAACCAGGGCGATCTGGAATTGGCGTGGCCATGGTGAAGGACAAGATCTCGATCACGCCGGTTCGGGCGGATGAACCCAAGCAAGCCAAGGACCTGGCGGAGAAAATCGGCGCCCTCATGCCGCGCGTCCGGATCACCGAGCTCCTGCACGAGGTCGCGCGCGACACGCGGTTCACGTCGGCCTTCACCAATTTGCGCACCCAGGAAATGCACGACAACGAGAACGCCCTCCTGGCGGTCATTCTGGCCGACGGCTCGAACCTCGGACTCTCCCGCATGGCCGAGGCCAGCCAAGGCGTCACCGTCGATCAGCTCACCTGGACCAAGTCGGCCTATATTCGCGACGAAACGTATCAGCGCGCCTTGGCGACCATCATCAACGCCCACCACGCGCTGCCGATCGCCACGGTCTGGGGCCAAGGAACGAGCTCGTCGTCCGACGGGCAGTTCTTCCGGTCGGGCAAACGCGGCGCGGGCACCGGCGATTTCAACGCGAAGTACGGGGTGGACCCCGGCTTTTCGTTCTACACCCACGTGTCGGACCAGGACGCGCCGTTCAACGTGAAGGTCATCTCGGCCGCCACGCACGAAGCGCCCTACGTTTTGGACGGATTGATGCACCACGGGTCCGCGCTCGCGATAGACACGCATTTCACGGACACTGGCGGCGCCACCGACCACGTGTTCGCCCTCTGCTCCCTGCTGAAGTATCGCTACTGCCCGCGACTGCGGGATTTCCCCGATCGTCGGCTCGCTTCGTTCGAGCCGGTTTCGCGCTACGATGATCTGAAGCCGTTGATGGGCAAGCGCATCAAGGTAGACGTCATCAGAGAGCACTGGGACGAGATCGTCCGGCTGGTCGCGTCATTGAAAGCGGGCGCGGTTCTACCCTCCACGATATTGCGCAAACTCGCCGCCTACGAGCGCCAAAACCAGCTCGATCTCGCCCTTCAGGAGATTGGCCGCGTCGAACGGACGCTCTTCATGCTGGACTGGCTGGAAAGCCCGGCGCTACGCCGCCGATGCCAGGCCGGCCTGAACAAAAGCGAACAGCGCCATCAGCTGACGGGTGCGATCTGCACGTTCAAGCAGGGGCGGATCGCTGATCGCACCTACGAAGCCCAACAGTTCCGGGCTTCCGGGCTCAACCTCGTCATCGCGGCCATAGTCTTCTGGAACTCGACCTATATCGCCGACGCCGTGGCGCATCTGCGATCCATCGGCGAGGAGGTTTCGGACGAAATGCTCGCCCATACGTCGCCGGTCGGCTGGAACCACATCGCGTTCTCGGGCGACTTCCTATGGGAACGGGCGGCAAATCTGGGGAGCGGACGGCGGACGCTCAATCTTCCGGAGTCTCGCTTAGCCGCATGATGCGCAGAGGTTTACGTTTCGTTCGCCCTTAGCGTTGTTTGCGGAGCAATGGTTGCGGTGACCTCCTGAAGGTCGGGTTTCCGGACCGGCTTTAATTTCGGTTCGCGACCCCTTGCGTCCCTTCGGGGAGTCCGCTCGCGGTCTGCTTCGGGCGAGACCGTC
>JAYUBY010000639.1:0-13258 GCA_043740635.1 Alphaproteobacteria bacterium | reverse complement strand
AACCCAACCTGGATCGAGGAAGCCTACCTGCGGGCCGGGCGATCAATCGTCGCAGGAGGGACCTATTTTCTTGCCCTAGCCGGCGCCGGCTGGGGGTTTGGGCCAATCCGCGAGTTCGTCGTCGCCCATGGCCTTAACCCGCTGACTGCGGTCCTGAACGAGGCGGCTCCTATGCTCGTCATCATGGCGTTCGTATCGGCCTGGGCGATGCGACGATTTCAGGTGCGCGACAGTGCCGGCGATCGACTCCTGGTCGGGGCTGTCGCTGTCACCTTGGTCGTGAGCTCGGAGTTTATCGGCGGAGCGCTGGTCCGCGGGTGGGGTCCTTACGAGACCTTGGCGAACATGACGACCAAGCCGGGGAGCGTCTTCGTAGTCCTTCTGGTCATTGCCCCTTCACTCCGCTGATCGAGCCCATGGGCCGCGCAAAGTTCAGATGAACTCTGAGTGCTGTCGGCGTCGCCCGCCCTCGGAGCGGTGACCCTGCGTCGATTGATCCGGATCAATCGATGCCGCGCCCCATGACCTAGGTTGATTCCGTCAGCCATTCGGACTCGGGTGGGCAAAACAGGGAAGTACGATGATGAGGAACAACCTGTCGGAGACCTGGCAACGGCCGACGGCTTTACCCCACGCCAACCTGATCGGCGGTGGACGTTGCCGCCTCCAGGATTGCAGCCTGATTGCCGAGGCTGATCATCGGATCGCCAACCACCTCGCGCTCCTGGCCGGTCACGTACGCCTGAGGGCCATCGACTTGAATAGACGCCCCGACGCGTCCGGACCCGATGCGATCCGATTACTGCTGATGGCGGTCGAGGCTGAAATCGCCGCTGTGGCGCGGCTGCATCGCAAGCTGAGCCGGGGAAGCGCGCGAGCGCCTGCGGATCTAGCCGATGAACTTCACGAGGTCTGCGCGCCGTTCGGGTCTGGGCTGTCGGGCAACGTCGTGGTGATTGAGAACTTCGAGGCGGGTTGCACCGTTACGGCTGACCAGATCCTGCCGCTCACGCAGATCATCACGGAGGTGATCACCAACGCTCTAAAACACGCCTACGCGGATAGCCGCGGCGGACTCCTCATTGCGCGGCTGCGAAGGGTTGGACCTGCGTTGGCTCTAGTCGAGATTGTCGATCACGGACCGGGGTTTCCGAAAACTTTCAACATCGCGACGGACGGCGGCCTAGGCTTTCGGGTCGTGCGCGCGCTCGCCGAGCAGCTGCAAGCGACGGCGTCGTTCGCGTCTTCGGGCGAAGGGGTGCGCTTTAAGCTCACCCTTCCGTTGCCGGTCATCGGTTTGTCGGCTCAAGCCGATCTTCGCGCTGAGCCGGCCGGTGGTCACCAAATGAGTTAGAGTAGAGCGCGAGGGGCGCCGGTCGGGAGATCGTTCAGCAGCGGCTTTTCGATCAAGCGCGCGTTCGCCAGGAGCGTCCGAGCACGGAGCCGCGCATCGGGTGCACTGGTTATAACGATCGCCGGCAGCTCCACTTGCCACTCTCTCGGAGACGAGGAGTCCGATCCCATGCCCCTACAGATCCCCCACACCACCGGTGCAACTCCGTGGCGTCTGGCGCGGCCTTGGCGAACTCGCGGAGTTCCTGAGGGAGAGCGCACGCGCTATGATCGACGTCGCAATCGGCCGATGGCCACAGCCCTTCGGCGAAATGCGCCGCAAGCGCACGGCGATGAGCCCAGTCCAGGATCTGATCAAGAAGATCACGCCGTACCCGGTGGACGACTGACGCTCAGCTCGTCGTCATGCCGCCATCGACGACGAAGACGCCCCCAGTGAGGTACTTCGCCTCGTCGCTACCGAGGTAGGCCACCATGGAGGCGACCTCCTCGCAGCTGCCGTAACGGCCGAGCGGGATCCTAGCGGTGAACAGGTCGTGCACCGCCCTCGGCGCACCGGGCGAGGCCAGAGTTTCTATTGAGCGCATCATGCGGCTCTCGATGGGACCGGGATTGACGCTGTTGACGCGGATATTCTTGGGACCGCATTCGATCGCCGCGGTCCGCGTCAGGCCGACTACGGCGTGTTTGCTGGCGACGTAGGCGCTCAGACCCGACGAGCCGATGAGGCCGGCCACGCTGGAGGTGTTGATGATGCTGCCGCCACCTTGCGCCGCCATCGCTGGAATGACGTGTTTCATTCCCAGAAAGACCCCGACGACGTTGACCTGCAGCACGTGCTGGAAGTCAGCCAAAGGATAGTCCGTGATCGGCGCCACCTGGCCTTCAACGCCGGCATTGTTGAAGAACACGTCGATCCGGCCGAACGTCTTCAAAGCCTCGGTGACATAGCCGGCGACCGCCGTCTCGGACGTCACGTCCGCATGGACCAGGTGCAAGCTGGCCCCGCCGCCCGCATCGCGCTCAAGCTCTGCGAGCGACGTTCCGGCGCGGTCGACGGCCACTACCGACGCGCCGCGCGCCATCATCAGCAGCGCCGTTGCGGCGCCGATGGCGCCGCCTGCGCCGGTGACAAGGGCAACCTTGCCGGCAAGTTGGAGGTGATCGGACATCGGATGCTCCTGAGATCGTGGGCGCCTTCGGGGTTTAGACGTCTGTGACATAAGCCGCATTGCGATGCGTCAAAGACACTCCGTGGATGGCGCGGCTTAGAGGGCCGACGCCCATGAACAGGTTGAAGCACAACGCGACGAGGCCGCTCGTCAGCGCGCCCACCAGCATCGCTGGCCAGCCCACTGGCGAAGGGGCTATGTCGCGGCCGGCTGAGTGAATAGGCCCACGAAGGTGCGTAGCGCGGGGAAATCGGCCACCGACGAGGTCGCCCAGGCCAGCCCGAAGACGATGGCCAGCATTGCGCAGCCGGTCAGCGTGCAGGGCAGGACAGTGAGCGGGTTTGTCCACCTGAGCGACGGTGGTGAGCGCTTGTCAGGCGTCGGCTAGGGTCCGGGTGACCGAGCCGCGCCCGCGTTGATGCTACGCAGCGGCATGCGCCGCCAGGGTAAAGGTCTTTGCTGCGAGGCAAGCGTTCGCCCGGCAGAGGTCCGCAACGACCAGGATTAAGCCGGCCCCGCGTCAGGCCGGAAGGGATGCTGTTTGGGTTGAAGTAGCGGCTTGATCTCTCGCAAAGCCTGACCGGCACGAAGGCTGCATTGTGAGACTCGATCGCGGCGCCAGAAGTCGGTGGAGATCACCATGCTCGCAGTCTTGATCTTGTCGCTCGGGACCGGCGCGGCGCCCGCGTTGTCGACGATGCCGGGCGTCATCGATGCCGCGAGACTGGCGTCCTTTTTCAACGCCAGCGGTCCGGACACAAAGGCTGGTCAGTCCATCTGCATTGTTTACGTCGCCGGCGCGGTGGACGAACTCATGGCCCAGCAGGCACGGCGTGGGGCGCCCCGCCGCTCGATCTGTCCGCCAAAAGCCATGCCCTGAACGACGCGGTGAAAGCCGTGGTGAAATATTCGAGGTTCGCCTCCACGGCCCAGGGCATCGGTGCCTCTAGCTTCATCCGTTTCGCTCTGGAAGACACTTATCCCTGCCAGGTTCGAGGAGTCGGGCCATGACGCTTCCAGAAAGAGCGGATGAGCGCCGCAAATCAGGATCGAGCGCCCCGGACCGCGGCCTGCGAGAGGCATTGGGCGTCGTGATGGTTCTAGCTAGCGCCCTCGGGTTGATCTTCATCAACAACGAACTCTCGCCACAAACGGAACGTCTCTCGATCCATCTAGGCTTGGCCTTGACCTGTATGATCTCCGCCGGAGCGCGGGGTTGGGGACGAGTATCGACGTCGCGTTTAGCGTCGTTTGACGCACATCAACGCCGCCCACGGGCTGGCCGCTAAGACTGCATCACCATCCAGATCGAAGGGGGCCGCCCGGCCTCAAACGTGAATGACGTCGGCGCGACTGAAGGAGATTTTCGAAAATGACCCATGTGGCTATTGACCAGTTGGCGACGCGTCGGCGCGTCTTGACCGGCGCAGCGAAAGTGGCGCTTGCCGCACTCGTGCTTGGCGCCGCCGGTGCCGCGGCGGGGGCCACCGCCAAGAGTTCCCAGAAGTCGGTCGACTACCAGACCCACCCCAAAGGCGGCCACGGCTGCAACAGCTGCAAAGACTTCGTTCCGCAGTCCAACTGCAAGACCGTCGAGGGCCCGATCCAGGCTTCCGGCTGGTGCAACAAGTACGCGCACTCATGACGCCTCAGTTGGCGCGGGGCCTAACGACCCCATTGCGCAGGTTCAAACTCGCGGCGCTTCTGGCGTTCGCCACAACGACGCTCTTTGCGGGCGTGGCGAAAGCTCTGCCGAGTTTCGCCATTCAGACTGACAAGCCCTGCCAGGCCTGTCACGTCGGCGGCTTCGGCCCGCAACTCACCCCCTACGGCCGTGACTTCAAACTGCACGGCTATACCGAGCGAGCAGAGGGGAAGGCCTTCTCCATGCCTCTCTCGATCATGGCCGTAGCTTCTTATCTCCACACCCAAACCAAGGCCGCCGCGCCCCCCGCCGGTGGCTTCTCGACCAACGACAACACCGCGCTGGATCAGGTCAGCCTGTTCATGGCTGGCGGTCTGGGCGCACACTTGGGCGGCTTCGTTCAAACCACCTACGATGGCGTCGCCAAGGCCTGGACGTGGGACAATCTCGACCTGCGCGCGACCACGGTCGTAAAGGTCAAGAACCTGGACACCGTCCTGGGTCTTAGCATCAACAATTCACCGACTGTGCAGGATGCCTGGAATACGCTGCCGGCTTGGGGGCACCCCTTCACCAGCTCGGCGCTCGCGCCATCGCCATCAGCCTCCCCGTTGTTCGCGGGCGGTTTGGCGCAGAACACCCTCGGCCTGGACGCTTACGCCTGGATCGACACCACCTACTACGTCGAGGCTGGCGCCTATGGCTCGCCGAACAAGACCTCGCTGATCCGTCTCGGCGCCGATCCCTTCTCGCCCGGCAGCATCGACGGCCTGGCTCCTTATGGCCGGGTTGCCTACCAGACCAAGCTGGCTGGCGGTAACGTCGAAGTCGGCGCGTTCGGCATGCGCACAGACATCAATCCGGGCCTCGACCGCACCACCGGACAGACCGACCATTATAGCGACATCGGCATGGACGCCTCCTATCAAAACGCGCTCGACAGCGGCGATGTGGTGTCTGTCGACCTCCGGTATATGCGCGAGAGGCAAACCCTAAGCGCCACGTGCGTGCTCGAGGGCCTGCCGGGTCCAACCTGCGCGGACAACCGGCTCAATGACTTCCGCGCCGACGCCTCCTACTTCTGGCACGACAAGGTCGGCGCGACCGTGGGAGTGTTCGACACCTGGGGCCCGGCCAACCCAAACACCTATCCGGACAGCCGCACCTTCCGGCCGGACAGCAGCGGCGTGATGCTGCAGCTCGACGGAACGCCCTGGGGCGAAGGCAAGAGTCCACTAGGTCCGCGCTTCAACATGCGGGTGGGCGTGCAGTACACGGCCTACAGCCGCTTCAACGGCGCCAACCGAAACTTCGATGGGGCCGGTGCGAACGCCTCGGGCAACAACACGCTGAGGGTATTCACATGGTTCGCTTACTGAGCCTGATCGTCGGCGGTCTTGTATCCGTAGAGGCCAGTTCGCTGAGTTTGCGAGACTGCGCGCGCTCTGTGGGCCTGATCGTCGGCGGCGAATCCAATGTCATGGTGCATTGTCCAGCCTGCTACGCGAGCCCCGGTCTCTTCGGGTCCGACCTTCGGTCCGGGGCGTTTTGATTTTGCTCAATGCGCTCCTGACCAGCACCTGCAGACTTCAGTGTGCAAGGAGGCGCGCGACATGTGGCAGGTTTTGGGAGCGGTCGCGGTGTTGACTGCAGGCGCGCCGCAATCGCCTTCGCCGATGATGTCGGAGGACTCGGCCACTCACGGCCTCTACGTCGCGCTCCGCGTCTGCTCCGCCTGCCACAAGGTCGCCTTGCCGGGAACGGGACCCGACCGCATCGCGCCCTCGTTCGCCGTCATTCACGCGCGGCACGACGCCAAGGGCCTTTACCAGCTCCTGCAACAAATTTCGACGGACGGACATCGCGAGATGCCGCCGATGCCCATGTCCGCCCAGGAGATCGAGGACGTCGCGGCCTACATCGCGACCGTTCCTCCCTCGCCGCCAGCCGTCGCCCCGCGTCGGGGTCGACGCCGGGAACCGGCCACCGCCCGCCCCATAGCCATATCCTCGCCCCAAACCGCTCAATGAGGTGCACGCCATGAAGGAACCCGCCTTTCTCACCGCCCGGTTCAACCTACTCGGCGACGCCATCCACGCCGACTTCCGCCTCACGCTCGACAATCATCTCGAGGAGGTGTGGGCGGCGCTTACGGAGCCCGAGTGGCTGGCCCGGTGGCTGGCGCCCGGCGAGATTGAGTTACGCGAAGGCGGCGCGGCCCGGCTAGATTTCGGCGAGAGCGGCGCGGTCATCGATAGCCGTGTCAGCGCCGTCGCGGCTCCGCGCTTGTTGGAATATTCTTGGAGCACGCCCGGAGAGCCCTTGCGCCCCCTTCGATGGGAACTTGAGCCCATCGGTCCAACGACCTTGCTTCAGCTTGGCCTCAGCGTGCCAGCGAACGAGGATGCTGCCCGCGCCGCGGCGGGCTGGGCGGCCCATCTCGATATGTTGCAGGCCGCGCTCATCGGCGTCCCCACCAAGTTTCCCTTCGATGTTTTCAGGGTGGCGCGCGACGGCTATCGCGAACAGCTCTCACAACTGCGAGCAGAGCGCCGCACGGCGCCCGCGTTCAACTGAAAGGCGCTTCGCCGTGAAGAGCCATCCAATCAGGAACCCTTCCAACGGTCCGTTCCAGGATGACTAAGGTATCCGCCCTCTGCCGCTGTGGGAGCCACGAACAGCTCCACCAGCGCGGCCCGCGCTCGCCTAGCCGCCTTGCCTGCGGTGGCATGAAGGCGTCCGAGACGCTCGATCGCGGCCGAAGCGGCGGCGTTCACCGCGGGCGAGTATTCTCGCATATGGAGACTACCGATGTTGGACGTCAGGATTGCCGACGACCTGTGGGCTACCAGCCTCCTCCCAGAAGGCCGGCTGGAACGCTGGCGGGTGGAGGACGGACAGCTGGTCCGTCTGGGCGAGGTATTGGCCGAAGTCAGGCTCGAAGACGCCTTGCACGACATCCTGTCGCCTGCGGCAGGACGGGCAAGGCGCGTCGCCCGGGCGGGTGATGTCGTCGAACCTGGGGCCCTGCTGGCGCGCCTCGAGGTCGCCGAAGCCTAGCGCTATCCTTCGAAACGCCCGAGCATGTTCAACCCTTGCGCGTCAAAAAGGGAATGTCGGATCAAACGGCGTGGGCGAAGCGCCTCACGATCAGTGGCGCGCCGTGACGGGCGTCTTGGGGCAGGGCCGCCCGCGCGACGATAGCCCGATTACGGCCGCAGTCCGAGGCGGACCCGGTCCACGGTGTGGCGGGCGACCATCGCTTCTTCATTGGTAGGAATGACCCAGGCCTTGCGCCGGCTTGTGGGCGCGCTGATCAGGCCGTGGTTGGACGCGTTGGCGTCCGGATCGAGCGCCAGACCGGCCCAGGCGAGGCGTTCAGCGACACCGGCACGGATGCGCGGGGCGTTCTCTCCGATACCCGCCGTGAACACCAGACCGTCCAATCCCCCCATCGACGCCGCCAGCGCGCCGATCTCGCGGACGATGCGGAAGATGAAGAGATCGATGGCTTGTTGCGCTGCAGGGTCGGCGCTGGCCAGGAGATCGCGCATGTCGGCGGACAGACCGGAGACACCCAGCAGCCCGGACTCCTCATAGAGCAGGGTTTGAATGGCCTCGACGGTCAATCCGCGCTGTTGCTGCAGGTAGAGGATCACGCCGGGATCGAGCGCGCCGCAGCGCGAGCCCATGACCAAACCTTCGAGCGTGGTGAAGCCCATGGTGGTGTCGAGGCTGCGTCCGGCCTGGATCGCACAGAGGCTGGCGCCATTGCCAAGGTGGGCCACGATCACCCGGCCTGCCGCGAGCGCCGGGTCCAGGCCGCGAAGTTCGCCGGCGATGAACTCGTAAGACAGACCATGGAAGCCGTACCGCCGGACCCCGTGGTCATGCCACGCCCGGGGGAGGGCGAAGCGGGTCACCAACTCGGTGTGGCCGTGATGAAATGCGGTGTCGAAGCAGGCGACCTGCGGCAGGTGGGGACGAATGGCGATCGCCGCGCGGATCGCTGCGAGATTGTGCGGTTGGTGAAGTGGGGCGAGCGGACTGAGAGCGTTCAGCTTCGCCAGGACAGTGTCGTCGATCAGCACCGGCGCACTGAACTGCGCGCCGCCATGCACCACCCGGTGGCCCACGGCCGCCAGACGGTCGCCGTCTAGCTGATCCTGGGCCAGCTCGAAGACGAAGCTGAGGAAAGTCTCGTGCGGCAGGGCAGCGCCTTCCGGCCAGCTATACTCAGCGATGGTCGCCCCCTCGGCGTCGCGGGCGAGCAGATGGGGCGCCGTGCCAATTCCCTCGATCTGACCGCGAGCCAAGAGCAGCAAATTTCCGCTATCGGCCGCGAATAGCGCGAACTTAAGGCTGGAGGAGCCGGCATTGAGGACCAGGACGGCATCGGTCAATTCGGCGGTCCCGATGTCGCGGTGGCCATCGCGTGGGCCATCAACACCGCCACTGCGCATGAGGCGATGCGGGCAGCTTCGGAATCCGCCCGGCTGGTGAGGATGATCGGGACTCGTGCGCCCACGACGACGCCGGCGGCGTCGGCGCCGGCCAGGAACGTCAGTTGCTTGGCCAGTATGTTGCCGGACACGAGATCGGGGACCACCAGCAGGTCGGCTTGGCCGGCGACAGCCGAGGCGAGGCCCTTTTCCCGCGCCGCTTCAGGGCTGACGGCGTTGTCGAAGGCCAAGGGTCCGTCCAGGACGGCGCCGGTGATCTGGCCCCGGTCCGCCATCTTGCAGAGCGCGGCGGCGTCGAGGGTTGAGGGGAGTTTCGAGGTGACCGTTTCGACGGCCGACAGGATCGCCACACGTGGGCAAGTAAGGCCGAGCACATGGGCTAGGTCGACGGCGTTCTGGACGATGTCGCGCTTATCCTCCAGCGAGGGGGCGATGTTGATCGCCGCGTCCGTGATCAAGAGCGGCCGCGGGTAACGCGGCACGTCCATGATGTAGACGTGACTGATGCGCCGGCCGGTCCGTAGGCCCGTGTCCGGCGCCATGACCTCATGCATTAGCTCGTCGGTGTGCAGAGACCCCTTCATCAGCACCTGAGCCTCGCAGGCCCGCACCAAGGCGACACCGCGCGCCGCGGCGGCATGGCTGTGCGATGTGGCCTCGAGGCGGAAAGCTGAGATGTCCGCCCCGGCGTCTCGCGCGGCCGCGCGAATCTTGGCTTCGGGTCCGACTAAGATGGGCGTGATCAGCCCGAGGGCCGCGGCCTCGACTGCCGCGCCCAAGGCGACGGCGTCGCAGGGGTGCACGACGGCCGTGGCGACCGGCGCGATCCCCCGGCAACGCATGAGCAGGGCTTGGCGCCAGCCGTGGGTATGGAAGTCCGCCTCGGAGGTTGTCATCGGGCGCTCCCAACCAAGGGCTGTCCAGCTACGCCACCGGAAAGGCCCCTTGCGCGCGAGCTTACGCGATTGGAACCGTCGGTGGCGAATTTCCTAGGCATGACCGTTCTTCCCAAGGGTTGCATCGGAAGCGAATTGGCGCTCGGAGGCCGGTGCGTCACAGGTGGAGGCCGCGTAGCCGCAGTGCGTTTCCGACCACGCTCACGGAAGAGAGCGCCATTGCCGCGGCGGCCAGGCTCGGAGACAGCAGCCACCCACACGTCGGGTAGAGGATGCCGGCTGCGATCGGCACCCCGACGACGTTGTAGACAAAGGCGAAGAACAGGTTCTGGCGGATGTTGCGCATCACCGCCCGGGAAAGACTGCGGGCCTTCACTAGTCCCTCCAAGGCGCCGCCCAACAGCGTAACGCCGGCGCATCGTTCACGTCTTCGGCCCTCGCGCCGAAGATTCGCTATCAGCGCGACTTTCGCCTGTGGCGTGACCGCCGCCTCAACCTCATCGTTCTCGAGCTTGGCGGCGACAGATAGCGCCGTCGTCCGATTGTCGCCTGTGGTCATCACGAAGCGGAGGCCATCGGATTTTAAGGCGCGAATCGCGGCCGGCGCCGCGTTTTGATCGGATCGGAGATCGCCAGAACGCCGGCCAGCTGTCCCTCAACGGTCGCAAAGGTAACGGTCGTCCCATCCCTGCGCACGGCCTCCTCCTGCTGTTCGAGCGCAGCCTTGCAATGCCCTCGTCGGCCAGGAAGCGGCTCGACCCACGACCACCCGCTTGCCGTCCACCCGTCCGGTTACCCCGCGACCCACAGGCGAGTCGAAGTCCGACGGCTCGCTGAGGGTGATTTTTCTCTTCTCGGCAAGCCGACCGATCGCGCGCGCCAAAGGGTGTTCGCTGGACCGCTCCAGACCGGCGACCAGGCACAGCGGTTCAGTCTCATCGATACCGGACTGCGCCCCCTGGTCCAGGCCGACCATGATCGAGATCGGCGTGGCGGGTTCGAGCGCGCAGGGACAGGCCACGATCAGCAGTGAACTGCCGCCAGGAGCGCGTAGGCGAGACGCGGCTCCGGCCTCCATAGAGTCCAGGCGCCGAAGGTGACGATGGCGACCGCCACCACCGCCGGCACGAACGCGCCGCAGACCCGCTCGGCAATCTGCAAGTAGCCCGCACTCCTGCAGATCACTCCGCCCCTTCGCGATCGAGCGCGCTCTTGGATCCCAGAATGAGAATCAAATGGTTTCCTGTCTGGATGCGCCCTAGCGACGTCGAGATCATTTGCGTTTGGCAGCCTACAAAGCGGGATGTCCTATAAGATATTTATTGGAAGCCTCGGGTCGAAGCTGACCGTCCCCAACCTTTCGGGATCTGATGCGCTAGCCCGGACCCGCCGCCTCCACGCCAGCCGCACCGAGTTCGTGCCCGTCGATGAAGCCAACGGCGCCATTCTAACCCTTGGCGCACTGAAGGACCTGCTCGGAGAATAGCCTTCCAATCGTGATAGGTCGCGAAATGGGCGCGGGAGGTTTGGGATGTGGCCTTACGCACTTCCACGAAAAGGCTAGGCGCCTTCGTCGTTTTGATGTGGCTCAAGGTGACCTTGGCGACCTAGCCGCAAAGGTGAAGGCGCACAAACTCAGCAGTAGGATCCGCCGTCATGAATCAACCCGATGCCGCCGTTGGGCGGAGCTTGCGTACTTGGCCTGGACGCATCCCGATCCGCAACCACCACCGGCGTGTCCTAGAGGCCGGCCTCTGCTACTTCATGACCATAGTCACGTTGGGCTGGCTGATCGGACCGGTCCGCGACTACTTTGTCCGAGCTGGCGGCGATGCTCTGCTTGGAATCCTATCGCAAACCGTCGTCACGCTCTTGGTGTTGATTTGGGCGGCCGGTTGGGTGATCGAGGCCTTCGGCGTGCCGGCCCGGGCCAGCGCGGGGCTGGCCGTGGGCGCAGGTGCGGTCGGCCTGGCTTTGGCGAGCGATCTGCTTGCTGGGTTTCTGCTCTACGGCCTGACGCCGCTTCAAGTCGTCGGTGAATTTACTCAGCCGGAAGGCGTGGTTGTGGCTATCAGTTTGGCCCTGGCAGCAATGCTACCTTTGTTTCGAGCTCGGCGCGAAAGCTAAGGATGGCGTTTGGCGCAGTGAGTCGCAAAACGTCGAAAATTGTCGGGTAATCAACCGCCGATAACGCACTGCTCGTTAGAAGAAAAGTGACGGAATATCAAAGATATAGACTGTCGGTAGCTTTGATGATGGATTGGACTTTTGGTATAATTGATGCCGGCCGACGAGCGGACCTACCGAATTTCCGAGGAGGGGGGAAAGCGGCCGCGAGCTTCGGACGTCTCCATGGCTCGGGCGCAAGCCGGGTTATGGCTTCGTCGCCAAGCGTCGCCTATCAATAGAGCATGACCGCAAAGCACACCCTTCGAAACGTCAAGGCGCTGCGCATGTATTGTCCTATAGAGGCCAAAACCCTTGAGGCGTTGCTGGCAGGAGAAACGGCGGCGCTGGAGCAAGACGCCGCCCTTTCGAAAATGCTCGCGACAATCCGTCACGATAACCCCCTCGGGGACTTCGGCATCTACAAGTCTGTTATCGAAATTGTCCCTGGCTGGGAATTGTTCAGGCCGAGCGCGGACGCTCGGCCAGCCGTCGGTCAGACGGAAACGAAAACTGCCTCGCCCACTGCGATCCTTACGATCTACATTCCGAGAGAAGCGGCTGCGGAAGCCGTTGCCAACGCTATCGATGCCATTCTGGAGGCCCATCCGTGGGAAGTTCCGGTCATCGAGACCTATGAAACGCAGCTGGTCTGTCGAAGCTGAGCCGTCCACGGAAAGCATTCCCAATAACCGGCTCGATGGACGACTTCTCACTCATCGACAGGGCGGCGTCCTCCTGGTCGCCGAGCCTAGGGGGCCGCGGCGCGGGGCTCAAGGCGCCTCGCCGGTCCACTCCCAGTGCCAGGGTTCGAATGGATAGGGGACGAAGCCGAAGCGGTCGGCGTTGGCCACCAGCCAGTGGTAGGCGGGCGTACGGCTCATGAAGGCGCGGTTGGGGTCGGTGCT
Organism: Alphaproteobacteria bacterium; assembly: GCA_043740635.1. Taxonomy (GTDB): domain Bacteria; phylum Pseudomonadota; class Alphaproteobacteria; order Caulobacterales; family Caulobacteraceae; genus Phenylobacterium. Next base: position 655 of record JAYUBY010000639.1, on the reverse strand, counting down.
GGAATCGGGGCCGAACCCCGGCGCCTGGCCGACATAGAGATCCATGGCTAGGCCGGTGCGGTGGGCCGAGCAGGTCGCCCGGACCATGCCGTTGCAATTGTGCTCGCGGGCGCAGCGGCCGGCGTCGTCGGCGGGGCCGCGGAAGCCGGAGAAGAGGGTCAGGTTGCGCGGATCGGCGGCGATGGCGGGATCCTCGCGCCGAGCGGCGGCGGCCATCTGGCGGTAGGCGGTGAGGGCGCCGGCGCGGAGCTGTATCGGCTTGCCGCCATAGCCTTCGGCCGCGGTGGCCGAGGCCAGCGCGTTCGCCGGCGGCGGATCGGGACAGATACGTTTGGCGCTGATCTGCACGAAGGGCCGCCGCAGCTCGATCGCGGTCTTGAGCGGCGCGAAGACGCCGTCGCTGAAGACGCCGTCGCCGGCAATCCGGCGGGCTTGCGCCCACTGGGCGAGCGCCAGCGCGAAGCCGGGCGTCTCGGGCGCGCAGGCAGTCTGGATCTCCCGGGCGACCAGCGGGGCATAGGTCGCCCAGCCGGTCTCGGTCCGCCCGAACGGGCTCCAGATCAGGGTCAGCAGCGAAGCGGAGTTAGCCCGGGCTGCCGCAGCGGGGCCGTTGGCGCAGATGGCGGCGCTGAGCGCCGGCGGCGGCGTGGGCGGG
>JAYUBY010000638.1:0-5364 GCA_043740635.1 Alphaproteobacteria bacterium | reverse complement strand
TGATGTTGCCCGCGGAGGCCACGGCGGCTCCCTTCCGGGTTGCGATCGCACGCGAGCGGCCGTTGTCCGGCAAGTTCTCGGCCCAGGGCGAAGTGCGGCCGCTTTGGGATCTGCTCGTGGGCGGTGAGCGCAGCCTGGCGGGCAAGGTCATGACGCAAGGAACCTTGGGCGGCACGCTCGCCAATCCGAGTGCAAACGGCCAAATCAGCGTCGACAGCGGCCGGTTCGACGATGGCGCGACCGGGCTCTCTTTGCGCAATGTCGCCCTCAAGGCGGATTTCGCCCGTGAGGCGGTCAATATCACTCAAGCGAGCGGGGTCGACGGCCACGGAGGCTCGGTAACAGGCACGGGACGCATCAGCCTGGCGCGGGAAGGCGCCTCGAGTTTCCGCCTGGACTTGAAAGCCTTTCGGCTGATCGACAACGGCCTTGCCACCGCCTCGGCCACAGGACAGGCGACGATCGATCGCGCTGCGGACGGCAAGGGCCGGTTATCCGGCGCGCTCACCATCGACCGAGCTGACGTGGCCGCAAGGGTGCCGACACCCTCCGGTGTCGTGGCGATGGACGTGGTCGAGAAGAACCGCCCTCTAGACCTCGCCGTGTCGCTCCCGCCGTCCCAATTGAACGGAGTCGGCTGGGCTTTGGATGTCACCTTGAAGGCCGCACGGGGCGTCTTCCTGAAGGGGCATGGCCTCGACACGGAGCTGTCGCTCGACGCGCATGTGAGGGGCACGACGGCGCACCCTGATCTCAGCGGCACGGCGCGGGTGGTAAGAGGCGACTATGACTTCGCAGGCAAGCGATTCTCGTTCGATACGACGAGTGTGGTCTACCTCTCGACGCGGGCGGAGGCCGTACGACTCGACCTTACCGCCTCGCGAGATGACCCCACGCTCACTGCCCAGGTCCGTATCCGAGGCACGGCAGCCCGGCCTGAGATCTCGCTGACCTCGACGCCTAGTCTGCCCAATGATGAGGTGCTTTCACAGGTGCTGTTCGGGCGCACCGCCTCGCAGCTATCGCCTCTGGAGGCGGCCCAGCTCGCCTCGGCGCTTTCCTCGCTGGCCGGTGGTGGCGGGTTCGACGTAATCGGCAATCTACGGACCTTCGCAGGCCTCGACCGGCTCGCACTGGCGGGCGGCGATGCTGCTTCCGGAGCGGTCTCAATATCTGGCGGCAAGTATCTGACGGATAATGTCTATCTGGAGCTAACCGGCGGCGGCCGGGATGGCGGCGCGGCCCAGGTTGAGTGGCGTGTGAAACGGAACCTGTCCATCGTCTCGCGTGTCGGTGGACAGGGGGCTGGGCGCCTCGCCGTTCGCTGGCGGCGCGACTACTGAGCCTTGCGCCGGTTGCGGGCATACGCCTGCGTCCCGCGGTTGAACACTTGATCCGTCGGCTCGATCTGCTCGATCGGGATGTCGCTCGCCAGCGCCAGGCGCTCATAGATCGGGGCGAAATCCTGCAGCGTTGCGTCGAGCAGGGCCTGCAACGACGGAACGACGAAGTAGACCTGTTGGAAATCGTCAATCCGGTAGGGCGTGCGCATCACCCGCTCCAGATCGAAACCAAGCCGATTGGGTGAGGCCTCATCTAGGGCAAAGATCGACTCCGCACGGCTGGAAACGATGCCCGCGCCATAGATCCGTACGCCCTGCGGCGTCTGCAGCAGGCCGAATTCCACCGTGTACCAGTAGAGCCGCGCCAGATGCCCGAGTTGGCCGCGCTGCAGCGCCCTCTGCCCGCCGCGGCCGTAGGCCTGCATGTAGTCGGCGAAGACCGGGTCGGTGAGCATGGGTACATGGCCGAAGACATCATGGAAGATGTCCGGCTCCTGGAGGTAGTCGAGCTCCTCAGGCTTGCGGATGAACTGGCCGGCTGGGAAGCGGCGGTTGGCCAGGTGAGTGAAAAACACCTCGTCGGGCACGAGACCAGGCACGGCGACGACGGTCCAGCCTGTCAGGCGGTTCAGTTCTGCATTGATGCGCGTGAAATCCGGAATGCCGGAACGGTGCAGGTCCAGCGCCTTAAGACCCTTCAGGAATGGCTCACACGCTCGGCCGGGCAGCATAACTGTCTGCCGCTCATAGAGGGTTATCCAGACTTGGTGTTCCGCCTCCGTATAGGCGTCCCAGCCCTGTTCGATCGTCCAATCGGTCCTAGCGCCAGGTGGCGGGCCGTTCGTGAAGCCGTCGGCGCTCATGCCGAGAGAATGACGGGCCTTGCGCGGAAGTTCCGTTCTGAGTTTGGCCCGAAGGGCAGAGCTCGCGGGAGGATCATCTCAAGAGGCGGCGACCGGCGCATAAATTGCCCACAAACCCATAACCATCGCCTTCCAATTGCCACCGTCGGACCTTCCAGACTAAGGCTCGACGCGAGAGGGTTCGATTGTCTCGACTTCGGGTTATTTGGGCGGGTTTGGCCGCCGCCATATCAGTGGCTGGAGTTGCCTGCGCGCAGCCGGCGGCGCTGGGGATCGCGCCAGACTCCGCCTTGCTGCAATGGGATCCGGCTATCCGCTATGGCGAGCTGCCGAACGGCCTGCGCTACGCCGTCCAGCGCAACGGCGTTCCCAAGGGGGGTATCTCGGTCCGTTTGGGCATCAGCGTGGGCAGCTTCGACGAGACCGACGACGAGCGTGGCGCGGCGCATATGGTCGAGCACCTGGCATTCGACGACGTTTCCTCGTTTCCGGAGCACCAGCTCGACCTGATATTCGCGCCGCTACACGTGACCTTTGGTCACGATCGCAACGCCTCCAGCGATCTTAGGCAGACCGTCTATCAGCTCGACCTACCCAGCACCGACGCGAGCGAGATGGAGGTGGCCTCGAAGTGGCTCCGCGATGTCGCCCAGGGGCTGACATTCGACGATGCCGCGGTCGGTCGCGAACGCACGGCGATGGAAGTCGAGCGCATGGCTCGGTCAAGCGATGTCTTGCGCGCGCTTCGCACCCGCATGGACGTCTTCGTGGACGGCGACTTGCGATCCAATGCTCGGTTCCCGTTAGGGACACCACAGAGCCTTGCTGCGCTGACGCCGGCGCGGCTAAGGGGCTTCTATGACCACTGGTACCGGCCAGACAACGCCGCGGTGGTGATTGTGGGCGATCTCCCGCTCGATGTGCTGGAGCAAAAGGTGAAGGCGACCTTTGGCGATTGGGCTCCGCGCGGGCCGGCAGGCATCCGCGCCGAACGCAAGCCGCCAACCACACCTCGAGGCGCCGAAGCCCTGGTGCTGACCGACTCGCGTCTTCCAGGCATCGCCGGCATTTGCCGCATGGCTGTGCCAGACGCCGATGCGACGACAGATCAACGACTGAAGGCGTTGCTACTGCGGGGTTTGTGGGAGGCGATCTTGCAACAACGGATCAACATCATGAAATCCCGCCGCGACGCGCCCTTCCTTGAGGCCACGATCAGCGACGAGGTTCGTCCCGACTCGCTTAAAACCTGCGTCGGAATCATTCCCACCGAAGGCCAGGAAGTCCGAGCGGTTGGAATGATCGGAGCCGAGATCCGCCGCTTTGCCGCGGAGGGGCCGACCGAGGAGGAAACTGACGCTGGGCTGGAATATGTTCGGGGTTCGGTGCGCAGCGCGATATCGGGCGGTACGCACGCCTCCAATGACCGGGCCGACGAAGTGCTGAGCCGGGTTCTCGACCGCTTGGCTCGGTTGGCCCCACGCGAGGGGCTGCGCGCCTTTGACGTCCTGATGGAAGACACCAAGCCCGAGACCGTCCGCGCCGCCTTCTCGCGCGACTGGTCGGGCTGGGGCCCGTTGGTCCCGGTGAATTCACCCAAGGCGCTATCCGAGGCTGCGGTGGTCGCCGCCATGAAAGGCGACGCCTACCGCTCGACGGGGGTCAAATGAGCTGGGTGCGCACCGGACTGGCAGCGTGCCTCTCGGCGTTGGCATTGACCGGTGCGGCGAGGGCTGCGGACGTGGGTTCGTTGCGGCGCGTGGCGGAAACTTATCGCGCTCAGCTGAAGGCTGATCCTAGCCGCCCTGACCTTCGGGCGTTGTTGGGTGAGATACTGGAGGCTTTGGGCGACCCGACCGGCGCGATGACTGAGTATGATCGGGCGATCCATGGGCCGGGTGACTACCACCGCGCTTTGATCGATCGGGGCCAGCTTCTGGTACGCGAGGGGAGGTTCGAAGAGGGGCGCAAGGATTTTGATCGCGCCTTGTCCCAAAACCCCCGCGACGTCGAGGCGCTGGCGGCGCGCGGCCACAGCTGGGTGGCGCAAGGCAAGGGCAAAAAGGCCCTGGCGGCGCTGGCTGACTTCGACGCGGCCTTGGCGATCAAGCCCGATGACCCGACGGCGCTGAACGCCAGGGGCGATTTTTATCTCGCCCAACTTCAACCGGAGCGGGCGCTCGCCGATTTTACGAAAGCATTGGCGTCCAATCCGAAGGACGATGTGGTGCTTTTCAACCGGGGCATGGCCTACAAACAGCTCAATCGCTACGACGCTGCGCTGCGGGACTTCAACGCGGTCCTGCGGCTCACGCCAGGTGATGCGATGACGCTCGCCGCCAAGGCCGACGCCTATCGCCAGCTTGATGACCTGTTGCTAGCCCGCGAGTTCTACGACGCCGCAATCAAGGCAGATCCGAGGAATGCGCGGTCATGGCAGGGGCGCGGCGAGGTCCAGGTGGGGCTGGGCGATAGCTCTGGGGGTGATGCAGATAAGGCGCAGGCACGTAAGCTAGACCCTTCGATCGAGGCCCCATCCTAACGACAGGAGGTCTGCTGGGACCTAGTGGCTGATCCGCGGGCGGAGCGTGTACTGCCCTTCGCGGAATGACTCGAAGAGCATCGAGGCCTGTGGGTGGCCGACCGGCTGTCCGGTATCGTCAGGCAGCAAGTTCTGCTCCGAGACATAAGCCACGTAGGAGCTCTCATCGTTCTCGGCGAGCAGGTGGTAGAAAGGCTGGTCCTTGTGAGGCCGGATGTTCTCCGGAATCGACAACCAGTATTCCTCGGTGTTCGAGAAGGTTGGGTCGACGTCGAATATCACGCCACGGAACGGGTAGACGCGGTGACGCACAACCTGGCCGATCGCAAATTTGGCGCTGTGCATATCCATAAGCCGAATCTAACCCAACTGTCCTAACCGGGAGGTGAACGTAGCGTTCAATGCTCCGCGTTCAAGGCCAAGCCTTCCGAGAGGCGATCGGGCTTGCTAAGGTTTCCGGGAAATCAGGTGCGCCGCTGCGGCTTGCGCCTGCGAAGGACGGATAGCAGTCCATGACTGAGGCGCCGAGCGCGCCCCGCGCCATTGACCGTGGCCGGGAGGGGCCTGTGAGCGAGCCGTCATGCTATGGCGCGCTCGACCTCGGAACGAACAACTG
>JAYUBY010000637.1:0-3890 GCA_043740635.1 Alphaproteobacteria bacterium | reverse complement strand
CCGCGCAGCCGCTCGCTCGCTACAGCGCCATGTGGAGGGCGCGCTTCGCGAACGGCTCCGCTACCGCCGGGGTGCTACACCACGTCCGGGGACACGACCGAAGATTGCCTTGAATTGGAAGCCGCTGGGCGGCCCTCTTAGCTGATCGCTTGGCACTCTAGACCATCGCTGATGTCTGCGAAGCCCCGGGGCACGATGAACCAAGTGTCCACGGGTTGGAGGGCGCGCTTTGGCGGTGGTCCGCATCGGCCTAAAGGGCGTGCTCCAGGTGCTGGCGATCAGACAGCAGACAGCAGAAGGCAGAGGGCTCAGAGTATAGAGCGGCCCGACCGGCGAGGCTCGCACGGCAGAACCAAACCTCATGATGGCTTAATCCATCCGCGCTGCAAAATACGCCGGTTTGAACCCCCATGTTTCGGTAGCGCCCCGCTTGACCAGCGCAAGCGCCAGAGTCTTCATGTTCGTGTTTTGTTCGATAGAGGGCACATGGGAGACAGCTCTGCCCCTCGCAGACCGATGGCCTGGCAAAACACGCTGGGCGAGATGAAAGCGCACGGAACCAGGCTTGCGCAGACGGTTAGTTGCAAATGTACGGACCGCTGGATCGACTTGGACGTTGACGAGCTGATCGCCAACTGGGGCGCTGGCTGGATCGCATGGGATCGCCGACCGCCCTGCAAGACCTGCGGGACGCCTGGCCACTACATGGCCTCGCCGGGCCCCTCGACACCTTATCGCCCGCTAAGGTCCAGTTCCGTACATCCAGGCGTCCGCCGCGCCTTCCTGATCGGGTTCGGCTTCAGCAAGCGCGACATCGTCCGGATCAAGGCCATGGCCGAAGCCACGACGGCGAACTCGATCCCCAAGGCGCTCAATGATCTTGATGTGGCTTTCCGCATCGGCGCTTGCTGGCCGGGTTCAGAGCGGCACTCCAGCGGCCTGGTGCTCGGCGAATGGCTCGGCCGTACTTTGCTCTACTGGGAAATGTTAGGAGCGGAGCGCGACCGCTGGGCTAGGCGTAGGCGGGGTCCGCGCCCCGTTTAGCTATCTCCGCGTGCTTCCGTAGTTTCCCGACAATTCACGTTCGGACATCGCAGGAACACCGCGCTCAATTTTCGGAGCGCATGATGAGCTCTTCGGACAGAACTTCCCGCACTTGCATGGAACTACGGTGACGCTAGGCTGCCGTAACGGAGTCATGCCGATGTGGGGAGGCCCCTTGGTCCCTACGCCGCCACCCTCGGCGAAGGATGAGCCGGGCCCCGGCCCGAGGACTGAGGACGTTGGCGGCCTCGGAGGTTTCCGCGCGCGTCATCCTCACCTCTGCCGCTTCGTCATGATGTTGGGGATCTCGATCGCGATCGGGATCGGCGTCGAAAAAGGGAGCGAGTTCGTCTCGAAGAACACCGAAGCGACCCGAGCGCATTTCGTCAAACTCGAAAGCGATGCAGTCAGCGGGATCAATTCTGTCAAGCCGTCAACGGCCTTCCACCTATTTGAGGCTGCCCAGGAGCCATCCGCTGAAAGCCAGGCTAAAGCGGCGGAACGGGGATGGGAGGGTAGCCAGCGCCTCCCTGTGAAGAATCCCCAACCTCACCCCGTCTTCAACCCTGAGAATTACCGGTCCCGAAGCGAGAGCGATACAGGCGTGCGCTTGGGCCACTGGGGCGGCGTAAGCGGTATTGCAGGGGCGCTGCGGATACCGGTAGCTTTCGTCGATGTTGTCTTTCACCTGTTGATATCAGGAACAATTATCACGCGCGTCCTGGTGCTCGGCCAGATTGCCCTGGGCGCAAGCGCCATGACCCTCATCGTGCGTTGGCTCATGCGGCGCTGGCTCGCGCGGTACGCGTTTGAGAGTTACGGGTGGTTCGTCTTATTCGGGTTCTGCTTTGGCACGTTCGCCATTGCTAGCGGCTCAGCCTACGCCACCGGGCTTGTCATCACGGCGGCCCAGGCCGCTTTCGGTACGCTAGGCAACATCACTGGCGTTTCAATCGGCATTGGGAGCGTCAGCGGTTGTTGCGTGGTGCTGGTCCAGAAATCGTTCGAGCTCGGCCTGCACAACTCGGCGGAACACATCCTGGAAAAGCTGGCTTAGATGCCGGGGTCTGAAAGGCTTCACCAAATAACGAGACCAAACGTTTGCAATTAACCCAGCCGGCTTTCCGCAAGTTGATAGCGAAGGCCCGAACCGTGCCTGCCGACAGGCTCAAGGTGGCGAACTCCAACTAGGTTGGGTGCTGGACACGCTGAGGTTTCGCAGACCTAACTTAACCATCCCTGGAGGGACCACCGGATGGCAACGATTGTCGCTGGCAACAGTTTTGCGCTGAACGTCGACATCCTCGACGTCGGCATCCTCTTGAACGGCACCGTCAACGTTGCAGATGTAAGCCACATTCAGATCCAGACGAACGCCATGGAGGTCACCGATTTCTATGGGAACTTCCTCTATGACGCCGCCGGACAGCTCGCTGGCGGGACGCTAGGCGAGATCAAAGATACGGTCGGCGGCCACCTTCTTTACGACATCTCCGGCTTCAGCGTCTCTGCGACCGCCTTCGTCCATTGGGTCCAGACCGATGATAATTTTGCAGCCAAGACTGCGATCTTGGCGGGGGATGACACCGTAACCGGTACGATCTTTGACGACGTCCTGCGGGGCTATGGCGGAAACGACACCTTCATCACCAGTGGCGGGTTCGACATTCTCGACGGCGGCTCAGGCATAAACACCGTCGTTTTCCATAGCCGGTTCGCGGACTATCGGCTGGCCACGAACGCCGATGGATCATGGACTGCCGCAGATGCCCGGCCTGGAGCGCCTGACGGATCGAACACGCTCATTAGCATCCGCAATCTGCAATTCGCTGACACTACGGTCGCCATTGGCGCCACCCCGTCGGCCGCAAATTTGCAGCAGCTCCAGACTGAGTTCAGCCAGGTCTTCCGTGAAACGGTGGCTGTCGCGCTCTCTCACCCGACGCAGCAATTCGGCGACGGTTCGACGGTCGCGAATCCAGTTTTCGTCGCTGCAAGTATGGTTCTCCCAATGGCCTCGCAGGCGCAGTCTGGTCTCCAGTCGGCGGCTGGAGCTGCCATGGTGATCGCCAAATCTGCGGCACCGACCACGTCCGTCGCGACGCTCAACTATGAGTTCTTCACGGGAAAGGCTCCTAGCTCAGGCGGCATGGATTTTCTCGTCTCTCCGACGGGCCCCAACGCCAACAACCTGAACTCGGCGTACTATCAAGGTTTCTCAATCGAGAACCGCTACATCAACTTCGCGGTCAACCTCGGTAAGGTTGGCGAGGGCAACGCGAACTTCACGGCCCACTATGGCAGCCTCAACCTCTTCGACTCAACGCGGCAGGCCTACACGACCATCTTCGGCGCGACCCCGTCTGACGCCAAAATTCACGCGCTGTTGGACCCCACCACCGTTCTGCTCGGACAGACATTCAGCCGGGCGGATTACTTCGCCTACTACGGTGGAGACGGTGCAAACGGCATAGGCACCAAGGCGGCCATGGTGGGCTGGCTGCTATCAGAGGCGGTCAAGGCCGATGTCGGCACCTATGCGCTTTCGAATGACGCTTTCCTCGCCGACGTGGCCCTTCACAACGCGCCGTTTGGAGTTGATTTGGTGGGTACGTACGGCCAGCCGAGCTTCGTCTTTCATCCGGGTTAGTTGGCAAGCGGCCTGAAGATTCGGCGAGGTGTCCGCCAAGCCGGGGGCCGGCACAATCAACTCCGCTAGGAGTTGATGATGCCGACGATGACCGCAGTGAGGTGGCGCCGGAAATTCGGACAGTTGGCTAAGGTAGGTTCGACCTCTTTGAAGGACGGACTTTATGACTGGGAAGCGGAAGCGGTACTCGGCTGAT
>JAYUBY010000636.1:0-1736 GCA_043740635.1 Alphaproteobacteria bacterium | reverse complement strand
CCGTCCATCGATTCCACGAACCAGCGGCCCGAGAGCGGGATGATCCACTGGGGCTTTGGATTCTCGTGCCAATCGCCGGTCCAGCCGACAGGCAGGATGGTGACGAACATCGTGGCGCCGCCATGGGTCTTGGCGCCTTGCCACTGCGCCTGGGCGGGCGGGTTGATGGAGGCCAGCTCGAACTCGGTCAGCTCGCACCTGGTCTGATGGCTTACGCCTTCGGCGTCGGTCCAGACATGCCAATAGCGCGCGCCAGGTTTGGCCTTGGTGCTCATGGCGCGCTCCCGCCCGTGACTTGGTAGGCATGGGTGGACGAGAGCGGCGCTGCGATGAACTGATCGACGGAGCCTGCCGTCACGCCGCAGGTGACCAGCAGAAACCCGCCGGCCAGCGAGATGTTTTTCCAGAAATCCCAAAACAGTCCCCGAGCCTTGCCATCACTGTCGGTGCAAAAATCGCCTGGGCGCCAGAACTGCTTCCAGAGCAAGGCCGTGACGACGCAATAGCCGGCGAGCACCAGAGCCGCCGCCCGGTCGGCGACGCCGGCCAGGATCGCCGCGGACATTGCGATCTCGACGCAAAGCCCGAGCACAATCAGTACGCTCGCGATGAGCGTCGACGGCGCTGATTGCTTTGCCTGCGCGACTGCGCCGCGGAAATTGACGATCTTGTCCAGCGCGCTGAACGGCAGGAACAACGACACAAGCAGAAGCCGGACGCCGAACGCTATGGCGATGCTGAGCCCCACGAGATGAAATCCTTTTCGCAGACCGCGATCTTAGGAGAACTCTCGAAGGGCGGAACGGTTCGTCTCCCGCCACACTCGCTCATGGCTTTGCGGCGCGCTGCTCGTTCGGTTTGTCGGCATGGGTTAGGTTGGAGGCCGTATTGATCAATCCGATATGGGAGAAGGCCTGCGGAAAATTGCCGGTGAGCCTTGCTTGGGACGGATCGTATTCTTCGGACAGCAAGCCGACGTCATTGCGCACGGCCAAGAGGCGTTCAAACAGTCGGTGCGCGTCATCCTTGCGGCCGACCATGGCGTAGGCGTCGGCAAGCCAGAAACTACAGGCCAGAAACGCGCCTTCGCCGGGCGCAAGGCCATCATCGATCTTTTCGCTCCGGTAACGCTGGACGAAACCATCGATCAGAAGCTCGCGCTCGATCGCCTGAAGCGTTCCGACATAGGCCGGGTCGCGTGGCTCGATGAAGCCGACCTGAGCCAGAAGCAACAGGCTCGCGTCCAGGGCCGGCTCGCCATAGGCCTGGGTGAAGGTGTTGCGCTCGCGGTCGAAGCCATGGGCCCAGACGTCGGCCTTGACCGCGTCGCGCAACGCGCGCCATTCGTCGAGCGGCGCCTCTAGATCGAACCCCTCCGCGCCCTTGATCGCCCGGTCGATCGCCACCCAGACCATGACCCGAGAATAGGTGAAACAACGGCGCGGCCCACGCACCTCCCAGATACCTTCGTCCGGTTCGTTCCAAACCTTGGCGACATGGTCGATCAGGCTCCTTTGCAGATCCCAGGCATCGCGCGTCGTCGCAAGGCCGCCGACGCGAGCCTGATGGAAGGTGTCCATCAGCTCGCCGTAGACGTCGAGCTGGAACTGCTCGTGCGCTGCGTTGCCGATCCGCACCGGCGACGAGTCCTGATAGCCTGGCAGCCAGCCCGCGATCCATTCCGTCAGCCGCCGTTCACCGCCAAGGCCATACATGATCTGCATTTGGGCCGGATC
>JAYUBY010000635.1:0-7498 GCA_043740635.1 Alphaproteobacteria bacterium | reverse complement strand
GAACCGCCTCATCGCCGAGCCAGACCGCATCCAATCCCTCGGCGCGCGGACATGGGCTTGCTGCGGTCAGGATTAGCGGCGGTTGGTATTAGGGCGTCCCAGGGACTCCCTGCTTGAGGCTATCCTGGCGCTTAAGGCGCTGGACGCGCGCATTAGCGTCAACGAGATCGTTGCCTTTCTGTATGTCTGTGAGAACGAAGGCCTGAGCGTGCAGGAGCTCGCCTATGTCGCCAGCCTGACCCAATCTACGGCGTCTCGCAGCTTGCGTTCTCTAGGTCGCTTAGGCTCCGACTGGGCCCACCCACCTGCTCTTGGCTTAGTTGATGCTTTCCTCAACCCGACGGACGGCAGAAGCCACGTCGTCCACTTGACCGATCAGGGCGTAACACAACGGCCTGGTGAACGGCAACGGCGGCGCGGCTCCTCCCGTCAACGGCGGCTTCGACGTATACGAATTGTTCGGCGAAGCTCTTGTGCCGCTGATCAGCGACATGCCCTACGCCAAGGATGTCTCGCTGGAACTGGGGGTACCGCTGGTCGGACTACTCCTCGATCGGCAACACCAACACCTACAAAGTGGCTGGCGAATGGGAAGTGGTCGATGCTTCCTCCTGCGCGCTGGCTACAACCGCGCCGTCCGCGCCCCGAACGTCCAGGAATTGTTCGCGCCACTAACCGTGATCCTCGACGGCAATGCCGACCCCTGTGCCGGACTCGCCACCAACGCGGCCGCAAATGCCGCAAAGATCGCCACCTGCGCCAACATCTTCGACCTGACCTCAGCTCAGGTGCTGACCATCGAGGCCAACCCTGCCAACCAGTACAACGGCCAGATCGGCGGCAGCGCAAACCTGAAGCCCGAGATCAGCGACACCTACACCGCCGGTGTGGTGCTCCAGCCTAAGTTCCTGCCCGGCTTCACCGCCTCAATCGACTACTTCAACATCTGCATAAATCAGTTCATTTCGCGGATTGGTGCGACACTGGAGCTGAACCAGTGTGTCAATAACAGCAATCAGTTCTTCTGCAACCTGGTGCAGCGCGACGCCAACGGCTCTCTCTTCTTGTCAAACCGGGGCTTCGTGCAGGATCCCACCCAGAACACCGGCACTCTGAAAACCACCGGCCTTGACCTCAACGTCGCTTACCACACTGACTTGTCGAGCCTGGGACTCGGCGACAACGGTTCGATTTCGGCAAGCATGGTTGGCACCTGGCTGAACGAACTGAATACCCAGCCGGTACCCGGTGGCCCGCCCTACAACTGTAAGAGCCTTACGGTATTACCTGCGGCGTCCCGGCTCCGGAATGGCGACACAAGGCCCGGCTGACCTGGAACACGCCATACTCCTATGGTGACTGGTCCAAGAGCCTGAGCCTCTCGGCCCAATGGCGCTACTTCGGCAAAGTCACTCTCGACGCCTACGACAGCGATCCTCAGTTAAACAACCCGACTAACTAGGTCGCCAACGAACGTACGCTGGCTTCTCAGAACTACGTCAATCTGACGGCGAACTTTACGATCCACAACAATCTGAACTTCCGGGTTGGTGTGAACAACGTGTTCGACAAGGATCCGCCACTGACCGGCACCAACTGCCCGCCGACCTTCTGCAACGGGAACACGTTCCCGCAGGTCTACGACGCTCTGGGTCGCTTTGTCTTCGTTGGACTCACCGCCGACTTCTAGGATCGGCGACCCGACATCGAAAAGGGCGGCGGAGCGATCCGCCGCCCTTTTCATTTGAACCGCATCTCACCGATCTTCGAAAAGCCGGCGCAGGACCGCCGGCGCAAGCCCGGGCAGGTCTTCGGAGATCAAGCCCGGACCATGCAGTTCAGCAGCCTCGGAATGGATCCAGGCGCCCGCACAGGCCGCCTCGAAGCTCTCCATGCCCTGCGCCACCAATCCCCCGATGAAGCCTGCCAGCACGTCGCCGGAGCCCGCCGTGGCAAGCCAGGGCGATCCGTTGGCGTTCACCGCGCACCGTCCGTCAGGCGCTGCGATCACGGTATCTGAACCCTTCAGCAGCACGACTGCACCGGCGCGCTCGGACGCGGACCGGGCCGCGGCAATCCGTTCCGGTGACGACGCCAAGAGGCCGGGAAACAGCCGCTCGAACTCTCCGACATGTGGCGTCAGGACATCGTCGCGATCGAGAAGCGAGAATAGCTCCTCGGGATCGTCTCGGAAGACCGTAATGGCGTCGGCATCGAGGATCAGCGCCGCTCCGGTTCGCGCGAGGGCCAAGACGTTCAGGAGGGTCGGTTCGCCAATCCCCGCCGCGGGCCCAATCACCGCGGCATCCACGTCCTTGGCGGCCTGCTCAAGCTCGAGGTCGGTCTCGAAACCCCGTAGCATCACGGCCTCCAGATGCCCCGCATTGATCCGAAGGGCCTCGGGCGGCGACAGCACCGTCACCAAGCCGGCGCCGATCCTGAGGCCCGCCCGCGCCGCCAGCCGCGCGGCGCCCGTGCTCCAGGCCTCGCCGCTTACAACAACCATTCGTCCGCGCGCGTGCTTGTGAGACGCCGCCGAAGGCCATGGGAAGCGAGAAAGCCAGAGCTCGGGTCCATTCTCCGTCACCCGACTCTCGGTCGCGCCCAAACCGATGTCTGCCACGATGACGTCTCCGCAACGACTGTGCCCGGCTTCCAGTACATGCGCGGGCTTTTTGGCATGGAACGTAACGGTGACCGCAGCGCGGCCCGCAGGACCTATGGGCATCCCGGTGTCGCCGGGGACGCCGCTTGGAACGTCGACCGCTACGACCCGCCCGGGCGTCTCAGCCATGCGCAGCGCCGCCGCCGCGGCTGGGCCTTCCAGCGCCCGCGACAGGCCAGCGCCGAACAAGGCGTCGATCCAGACCCCCGGCTCCAAGCCGCCGTTCAGCGGTCGCGTGACACCCTCCCAGCGGGCGCGGGCCGCACGAGCGTCCTGCGTTGCGGGCTCGCCGAAGGATCGCACTTCGACCGGCCATCCTCGGTCCTTCAACACGCGCGCGACCACATAACCGTCGCCGCCATTGTTTCCAGGCCCGCAGAGCACCCAGGCCGCCTGCCGATCGAACCGCGCGCATACGGCGTCGGCGACGGCGCAGCCCGCCCGCTCCATAAGGGTCAGCCCGGAAACCCCACCTGCGATCGCGGCAGCGTCGGCGCTCGCCATTTCCGCGACAGTCAGGATCTGGCGTGAACTCAAAATCTTAGCGCCCCTTCCTAGAGTACGCCTGTGGTCGCTTCGCGACCCTTCGCGATCAGACTTAGTGCGTCGCCGTCGGTCTCAAGGATCGTGATCGAGGCATGGTCTGGTCGGAAGGCCAGCACCTTGGGATCGCCGAGCAACTGCGATACCACCGCATTGGTCGCCACATAGTGCGAAAAGACCGCGGTGCATCCGCGGACTACCAATGAGGCCGCGATCTCGCGGCGCCAAGCATCGTAGTCGAGGTCGCCCTCGATCTCGACCCACGTTCCGGCGAACGACTTACGCAGCCACGGCCCGCGCGCCGCGGGCGACAGCGCCGCGGGCGTCGGAATCTCTCCGACGCGGTCATCGATCTCTACAGCAACTCCCAGCGCCTCAGCGGTAGGCGCGGCGGTCTCCCGGCAGCGGCGCAAAGGCGAACTCACTACCTTGGTTGGTCGCTCCGACGCGGGCAGAGCCAGCAGCCAGTCCCTCGCATCCCGCGCCTGAGCCCGCCCGGTCTCGTCGAGACCCGGATCGTCGTCGTCGCCACCCCAGACGGCGGCGGGCTTGCCGTGACGGATTAGATAGAGGCGGGACATTGGCGGTCTCAATCAGGCGTGAAAAGGTTGGTCAGGCCGTCAGGACCGAGCGTCACTTGTCCAGTGCGGCCCACCTGCTCGGACTGCTCCATGCCACCCAAGGTCGCCGGATCATTCGGCGTCACAGCCACAAACCGGCGATCTTCCGCGTCGCGACCGATGACAATCCCCATGAACGGTCCCTCGCGCCGATGGACGACGGTGTAGGTCTCAATCCTCGCTTCGCCTTGCGGCGTTTCAGTGACGACCGGATGCGGCAGGGCGTCGATTTGGCGCTGTAATACGCTGGGTTCTTCCCGATGGAACGGGGCCTTGGGCCGCGCCGTCGAATAGATGCCGGTCGATTGCTTGGTCAGGTACCAGCCGTTCGCTGTCACCAATCCATGAGCACCTGCCTTGGCCCGAAGCTTTTGCATCATGACCGCGATTGAATGCATGGCGTAGTTGTTGCCCGGTCCGCCAGCGTACGGCAGTCCGCCGGTAACGGTTAGTCCGCGTGGATCGTCTAATGAGAGGCCGAGTTCCTCGGCCCCAATTTCCACAGCGACGGGAAAGCAGGAATAGAGGTCGATGAAGTCGATGTCGGCGAGCCCTATGTCCGCCATCTCCAACGCTCTTTGGCCGGTTAGCCGCATGGCCGGGCTGGAATGAAAGTCCTGGCGATCGAGGGGGAACCACAGGTCCGCTGCGTCGGCGCAGCCGTGCAGATAGACCCATTTGTCCTCGGGCACGCCCAACTCGCGCGCCTTCCGTTGGCTAGCGATGATCACGCCTGCCGACTGGTCGACCTCCATGATGGCGTTTAGCAGCTTCGGATAGGGAAAGCCGACCATCCGGTTGCGGTCGGACACCGCCACGAGCTCCTCGGCCGTTCGCTCGATCGGGAACCAGGCTTCGGGGTTTCTGGCAGCGACCTTGGTAAACGGCGAAAACAACCGGCCCAGACGCGCCTGATGATCGGCGATTGAGCGGCGATCCCGCGCCCGCAGTGCATTCTCGAACATCGGGTAGATGTTGATGGGCCGGTTCAGCCCGTGCCGCCCTTCGTAGGGCGTGACACCGGAACGCGGGTCGCCAATGCGCTCGGGCTCCGGGAGGTCTAGGTCTTCTCGCCAGTCGTCAAAACCCAGGCCCCTTGTAAGCCGTTTCATGGCTGAGCCCAGGAACTCACAGCCAACGGCCAGGCCCAGCTCCGTCTCGCCCCGGGCGATCCGCTCGGCAAGCACATTGATCAGCTGCTGGGGTGTGTTGCCGCCCATGTGCGAATAGACTGCCCAGCTTGGATTTGCGCCGATGTCTCTGGCCAGGCTTGCCGGCGGGTTTGAGGAATGCGGAATCGCACTACGCGTAGAGCCGGGTGCGTCGATGGTGAAGCCCGCGACAGCCAAGCTGTCGATCGCGGCGAGCTCGACGGCCCCGATGCCTGCGTCTGCTGCCGCCCGTTCCGCCGCAATCTTCAGCAGGCGGGTGGGCGATGGTGATGCCCCAGGATCGCCTCGGTAGCTAAATTGGCCCGCTCCGATGAGGACTGGGGTCACGCCATCCATACTTCTCTCGCCTTCCGACCGTTTCGCCCGACGATCCTAGGGACCGAAACCGCGCTCTTGAAGGGATTTCGGCGTTGACTGGTTTTTGATCTCTTGGCGCCTAATTCCTGGGCGCCCACCGCTTTGGCGCGCGCCCTTCCCTGCCCCGCTCGCGAGCGCGCTTGTGAGGCCCCGTTAAGCCATGCTCCGTCGCCCCGACCGCCCGAGTACCGGTTGGGAGGCGGCGCGTCCGAGGACCGATGAAAAAGATTGAAGCCATCATCAAGCCGTTCAAGCTCGACGAAGTTAAGGAGGCCCTCCAGGAATTGGGGGTCCAGGGCATGACGGTGATCGAGGCCAAGGGCTACGGACGCCAGAAGGGCCAGACCGAACTTTACCGCGGCGCTGAGTATGTCGTGGACTTCTTACCCAAGATTAAAATCGAGGTGGTGATCGCTGACGATCAACTAGATCGCGCCCTCGAAGCTATCGCCACTTCTGCCCGGACAGGGCGTATCGGCGACGGCAAGATCTTCATTTCCGACGTCATCGACGTAATGCGCATCCGGACGGGAGAAACCGGAGCCGACGCCGTCTAACCCACACCAACTCAAGACCACTGCAAGGGGATAACCACCATGGCGACGACAGCCAAAGACATCCTGGCTCAGATCAAGGAGAAGGACGTCAAATACGTCGACGTGCGCTTCACCGACATCCGCGGGAAGATGCAGCACGTGACCTTCGACATCGACATGGTCGATGACGACTTCCTGACCGACGGCACCATGTTCGACGGCTCGTCGATCTCGGGCTGGAAGGCAATCAACGAAAGCGACATGAAGCTTCGTCCGGACCTGGACTCAGCGATCATCGATCCGTTCTACCAGCAGACGACCATGGCGATTTTCTGCGACGTCGTGAACCCCGACACTGGCACGCCATACGAGCGCGACCCACGGTCGATTGCCAAGGCGGCGCTGAACTTTGTGAAATCGTCGGGCATCGGCGACACGGTCTATTTCGGTCCCGAAGCCGAGTTCTTCATCTTCGACGACGTCCGCTGGTCAGTTCAGCCGAACGACACCGGCTACTCCTACGACTCCACCGAGCTGCCGATCAACACGGGCAAGGAGTACGAAGAGGGGAACATGGGCCACCGCCCGGGCCCGAAGGGCGGCTACTTCCCGGTGAACCCGGTCGATAGCGCCCAGGATCTTCGCGGGGAGATGCTGGCCGTAATGGGTGAGCTTGGCATGAAGCCGGAAAAGCACCACCACGAGGTGGCGCCGGCCCAACACGAACTCGGCCTGAAGTTCGACACCATGATTATCATGGCCGACCGGCTGCAGCTCTATAAGTACGTGATCCAAAACGTCGCTCATGCTTACGGCAAGACGGCGACCTTCATGGCCAAGCCGATGTTCGGGGACAACGGTTCGGGCATGCACGTGCACCAATCGATTTGGGGCGACGGCAAGCCGCTGTTCGCCGGCGACAAGTACGCGGGCCTGAGCCAGATGTGCCTTTGGTACATCGGCGGGATCATCAAACACGCCAAGGCAATCAACGCCTTTTCGAACTCGACGACCAACTCCTACAAGCGCCTGGTACCCGGCTACGAAGCCCCGGTGAAACTGGCCTACTCGGCCCGCAACCGTTCGGCCTCGATCCGCATCCCGCACACCGACAGCCCCAAGGGCAAGCGCCTGGAAGCCCGCTTCCCGGACCCGATGGGCAACCCCTACCTCACCTTCACGGCTCTACTGATGGCCGGCCTCGATGGGATCATCAATCAGATCGATCCGGGCGCCCCGGCTGACAAGAACCTCTACGACCTGCCGCCCCGCGAGCAGAAGAAGATCCCCGAGGTTTGCGGCTCGTTGAAGGAAGCGCTGGACAACCTGGACAAGGATCGCGGGTTCTTGAAGGCAGGCGGCGTCATGTCAGACGACTTCATCGACAGCTATATCGAGCTGAAGATGGAAGAGGTGATGCGCCTAGCGCTGCACCCGCACCCAGTCGAATTCGACATGTACTACAAGTGCTAAAATAGCGGTGTGTGCGGGGGATCTTTCCTTATGTTTTTCAGGTGAATAGATTCACCCACACTTCCGATGAATCCTGTTCAGGTCACGTATAGGTCACAGACCGAGAGAGAAGCATATGCTCCTCCCCCGCCG
>JAYUBY010000634.1:0-10480 GCA_043740635.1 Alphaproteobacteria bacterium | reverse complement strand
TTCGCCATATTCGCCGAAGCCCACGCCGGGCGCCACGGCCACGCCAGCCTCCTCGATCAAGAGCTTCGAAAAGAGCAGGCTGCCTGCCTCTTTGAATTGTTCGGGCACCGGCGCCCAGGCAAACATCGAGGCGGCCGGCGACGGGATTTCCCAACCTGCGCGCTTCATTGTCTGCACCAAGACGTCGCGGCGCGATTTGTAAATCGCCCTGATCTCATCAACGCAGTCCTGCGGGCCGTTCAACGCGGCCGCTGCGGCGACCTGGATGGGCGTGTAGGCCCCGTAGTCGAGGTAAGACTTCACGCGAGCCAGCGCCGAGCAGATCCGCTCGTTTCCAACCACCATGCCAACGCGCCAACCCGCCATGGCATAGGTCTTGGACAGTGAGTTGACCTCGACTGCGATATCCTTCGCGCCGTCGATCTGCAGCACTGAAGGAGGTGGATTGTCGTCGAAATAGATCTCTGAATAGGCGATGTCCGAGATGACCAACATGTCGTGCTTTTTCGCGAGCGCGATGGCGTCCCGATAGAAATCGAGGTCGACACACTGGGCGGTCGGGTTCGACGGATAGGACAAAATCAACACGGTCGGCGGCGGCGCTGAGTGCTTCACCGCCCGGCTGACACCAGCCAGATAATCCTCCGGCGAAAGCGCGGGCACATGGCGGATGACACCGCCGGCCATGATGAAGCCGTAGGCGTGGATCGGATATGCTGGGTTCGGGCAGACGATTACGTCACCTGGCGCAGTCAGCGCCTGAGCCAGATTGGCGAAGCCCTCCTTCGACCCCAGCGTTGCGATCACCTCGGTGTCGGGATTGAGCTTCACACCAAAGCGACGGTCGTAGTAACTGGCCATTGCGCGCCGTAAGCCGACGATGCCTTTCGATGCAGAATATCGGCCGGCCTTGGGGTCGCGGGCGGTCTCAACCAACTTGTCGACGATATGTTTGGGCGTCGGCATGTCAGGATTTCCCATGCCGAAATCGATGATGTCTGTGCCCTGGGCGCGCAGGCGTGCCTTGATGCGGTTGACCTCCTCGAGAACGTAGGGCGGGAGGCGTCGGATGCGATGGAAATCGGGGGTCATTTGAATGGTCTTGCGCCGCGTGAGGCCCATGCGGCTTTTCGAAAGCGGAGGTCGGGTCTTGGTAGTCTCCGGGCGGGAGCCAGCCAAGCCATGGTTCGATGAATTTTCTGCCTCCGCAGGCCCTTATCTCTTGGGCGGCGGAGGCGGCGTAGCTCGAGCCTTCAGGGCCTTGGCGAAGGCGGCAGTATCGAGCGGGTCAACTGGGGGAAGCACCGGTCCGGCGTCAGCGCGGGCTTGAGCCGCGAACGCCTGGGAGTTGTTGAGGGTCCAGGTGTCGTCCGCTGTCGCCGCCACCAGAGCTGCGGCATCCTTCTCCGTCAAGGCCGCCTGTTCGCCGTATTGCGTGTGGGGGCGCACGTCTTTGGGAACCGCCGGAATGCCTTTGAACGTCGGGTAGATCGCGTCCGCCCGCACGCTTTTGGCCACCTCAGCGGCAATCGGCGAACGCGGGTCAACCTTGGCATCCTCGAACGGATTGCCGACGCAAGCCGTCAGAAGCGCACACGAGCCAGCGGCCATCACGAGCCTCACAGCCAGTTGGCGCTGTCCAACGTTCACAAAAGGGCTCGACCGGACACACATTTTCCGATCCGGTCATAAGCGATGATCGAGATTGGCGAAAGGGCGCGCGCGCTTTCACCACCGGAGGAACGACAGATGAGCGAGCACGCCTCCCCAACCAAGGCCGCCAAGGCGAAGGGCTCCAAGCCCGCCAAGGGAGATGGCAAGACCAAAGCTGCAAAGGCGGCTGACAAGGCAAAGAAGCCGCTGACGGTCGAGCCGGCGGCAAGTCCGCGGCCGACGCCGTCGTCCTTTACAATCCAGGACATTGATGTCGCGGCGACTATGAGTTCCGACCAGCGCGCTGTTGTCGAGAAGCTCTCGGCGAACCTCGCGCGCGCCGCACTAAAAGCTCAAGGTGCGATCGCTGAGATGGCGCTGCGTCAGGCAGACCGGCCTGCGGCCCTGTCGCCAGATCCGTTCCACGTAGCGCCAGCCCTCACCGAGGTCATGGGGCGACTCGTCGCCCAACCGGATCGTCTGATGCGCTCCCAGGCGGATCTCTTCTCGCAGTACCTCGAGCTCTGGCAGGCTAGCGCCCGCCGGATGAGCGGCGAGAGCCCCGATCCGATCGCTTCGCCCGCCCGTGGCGACAAACGATTCGCCGATCCAGACTGGGCGGAGAATCCGGTCTTTGACGTGATCAAGCAGTCCTACCTGCTCACCGCCAACTGGATGAATAACCTCGTCTCGGAGGTGAATGACGTCGACCCGATGACCAAACGGCGGGTCGAGTTCTTCATGAAGATGCTCACCGACGCGTTCTCTCCCTCCAATTTCCTGGCTTCCAACCCGACCGCTTTGCGCGAGGTGATGGCTACTGGCGGTGAGAGCTTGGTGCGTGGCATGGAGAATTTCGCCGCCGACCTCGATCGTGGCGGCGGACAACTCTCCATCGCTCAGACCGACTACGAGATGTTCAAGATCGGCGAAAACGTCGCGACAGCGCCCGGAAAAGTCGTATTCCGAAACGAAATCATAGAATTACTGCAGTTCTCCCCCACGACGGAGAGTGTCAGCGAGATTCCGTTGGTGATCTTCCCGCCGTGGATCAACAAGTTCTATATTCTCGACCTCCGGCCAGAAAATTCGATGATCCGCTGGCTTTCCGCCCAAGGGATCACGGTCTTTGTTGCGTCATGGGTGAACCCGACCGCCGAACTCGCCGACCGCACGTTCGAAGACTACATGCGAGAGGGAATCTACGCTGGGACCCAAGCGGCGATGGACCAGTGTGGCGTGGATCGGGTGAACACCGTCGGCTACTGCATCGGCGGTACGCTGCTCTCCTCTACACTCGCCCACATGACGGCCAAGGGGGACGAGCGGATTGCCTCGGCCACCTTCTTCGCCGCGCAGCAGGATTTCTCGGAAGCTGGCGACCTATTGCTCTTCACCAATGAGGACTGGCTCAAAGATCTTGAGCAAAAAATGGATGCGGGCGGAGGCGTTCTGTCCGGCCAATCCATGGCCGACACGTTCAATGCTCTGCGCGCAAACGACCTGATCTGGTCGTTCTTCGTGAACAACTACCTTCTGGGCAAGGAGCCCAAGCCCTTCGATTTGTTGTTTTGGAACTCAGACCAGACGCGAATGCCGAAGACCTTGCACATGTACTACCTGCGCAAATTCTACGGCGAGAACGCCTTGGCGAAGGGTGAGCTGGTTCTCGACAACGTCAGGCTCGACCTCAAGAAAGTGAAGACGCCAATCTATGTGCAGTCCTCGAAGGAGGACCATATCGCCCCTGCTCGCTCGGTTTACAAAGGCGCCCAACTCTTCGGAGGTCCTGTGACCTTCACGCTCGCGGGTTCAGGACACATCGCAGGCGTCATCAACGCCCCCATCGCCAACAAATATCAGTACTGGACCAATGGCGAACTGCCCGACACCTTGGGCGAATGGCAGACCGACGCCAAAGAGACGCCTGGATCTTGGTGGCCACACTGGATCGAATGGCTAAAAGCCAAGTCCGGTAAGGAGATTTCCGCTCGAGATCCAGCCAAGGGCAAGCTGAAACCCCTCGGCGACGCGCCTGGAACCTATGTGAAAGTTCGTTCCTAATTGGTACCGAGATCGTCGGGCGAAGGTTACTAACGTTTAATGCCCACTACCTTGCACCGCCCAATACCTTGCGATAGGTTTTGGCGTTGCAAGGAGGCGCCTGAGTGCCTGAAGCCATCGAAATCCAGATGAAGAAGGGGGCGCTAGAGCTTTGCGTGCTCGCCCTTCTCTCGCAGCACGACAGCTATGCCTACGCGATCGCCAGTCAGCTCTCCGATTCGATCGGGATGGGTGAAGGCACGATCTATCCGCTGATGCGGCGCCTGCAGACTGATCGCCTGGTCGAGACCTATCTCGTCGAGTCGCCGTCAGGCCCGTCTCGCAAATATTACCGGCTGACTGAGGCCGGAAAGACGAGCTTCACTTCGCAGAAGTCCGCCTGGAATTCGTTCGCCGGGGCGGTTGAGACAATTCTTGGAGGGGCGAAATGACCCGTCAGGCGTTCATGGCCAGGCTGATGGAAGGCCTTCGCGGCCTGCCCCCGACCGTCCAGGCCGAGATCATCGCGGACTACAACAATCACTTCAACGAGGGCGCTGCCGCTGGGCGAAACGAAGCCGATGTCGCCGCGGGCCTCGGCGACCCCGGCCGGCTAGCGCGCGAACTGCGGGCAGAGGCTGGTCTTAAGCGCTGGGAAGAACAGCGCAGCGCTTCATCCGGCGCGTCCGCGATCTTCGCGGTGCTGGGATTGGGCGCCATCGACATTCTAGTGTTGTTGCCGATCTTGATGGGGATCGGCAGCGCGATATTTGGCATCGGCGTGGCGGTGATAGCGCTGTTTTTCGTGGGCGGCGTAGTCTTCGCAGCAGGTCCCTTCACCGGCTTGCCCGGCGGGCCCGCAGCCGCGGTCCTGGCCGGTATTGGCCTGATGACTGGGGCGGCCTCTCTCGGCGCGGTGCTCTCGATCGTAACCATCGGCCTAGTCAACGCCCTCGTCTGGTACGGCCGACTTCACTACCAACTGCTCAAGCCTGCTCTCGAGCCCCAATCCGTGGGAGGTCTGCCATGATCCGCGTGCTCGTCATGATCGCAGTGACCGGATTTCTGGTCTCAGTGGTCACCCTCTCGACGGCTGTTGCGATCGGCGGGCCGGAGCTCTTTACCGACAGCGTCTGGAACCGGTGGGTCGATATGGACGGCCAATGGGGTTGGAACATCGACGACGGCTCGCACCGTTGGGGCCGCGATTTCGGGCGTGACCGAGGTCCCCACGGAACTCGCGAGATGGCCTGGACTGGCGGCGATACTCTCGACGTCGATGTACCTGCCGACATCTCCTATACGCAGGCGCTGGGGCCTGGGAAGCTGACCATATCTGGGCCGCGGCGGGAGGTGGAAAACCTCGAACTTGATGGCGGAAACCTTCATTTCCGACATCACGGGATGCACTGGGGCGACTTGATCATCGTCATGACCGCGCCGGGCGTCACTCATTTCGACCTGGGCGGATCGGGAAAGCTCGCCATTCAGGGCTACAAGCAGGACAAACTTAGCGTCGATTTGTCCGGGAACGCGGACGTTACGGCCAACGGAGAAACCCAGACGCTGGCGTTGTCGATCTCCGGCTCGGGCGACAGCGACCTTACTGGGCTGAAGGTGGCCGACGCCAATGTCGACATCCAAGGGTCGGGTGAGGCGACGCTTGCACCCACCGGCAAGGCGGTCATCGATATCTCAGGGTCCGGCGACGTGACCCTTCTAACCCGGCCGTCCAAGCTCGAAAGCAACGTCTCTGGCTCAGGCAGCATCCATCAGAAAGATGGTGCGGCGGCCCAATCGGAGCCGCCCTCGCCCAAGGCTAAGCCGGCACGAATTTGATCGCGACGCCGTTGTTGCAGTAGCGCAGGCCCGTTGGCTTTGGACCGTCGTCGAATACGTGGCCGTGGTGACCCAAGCACTGGGCACAGTGGTACTCGTTGCGCGGCACGCCGATCGACAGGTCGACCTTCTTGGCCAAAGCGCCCGGAATGGCGGTGTAGAAGCTGGGCCACCCGGTGCCGCTTTCGAATTTCCACTCCGACTTGAAGATCGGCAAGTCGCAGCCCAGGCAAACGAACGTCCCCTTTCGGTGCTCGTTCAGTAGCGGACTTGACCCCGGCCGCTCGGTGTCCTCGTGCCGCAACACGTCATAAGACGCCTGGGGAAGGCGCTTGCGCCACTCCGCATCGGTGATCTTTCGGAAAGGCGAAGCCGCGTAGGGATCGGCAGCCGCAAGCGCAAGTCTAGGCGCCAACGAGGCGAAAGCCGTGGTCATCAGGAAGCCGCGGCGCGAGAGTTCGATCATGCTCATGCCTCGAATACGTATCCTTGCGGGCCGAGGTTACAAGCGTCGCGACGAATTTCTGTGTCAGGGCCGCTAAACCTAGTGCACGTCCGACGCAGGATCACAGCCCCGCGCCCTCCTCCAAGCCGAGCATGAGGTTGATGTTCTGCACGGCTGCCCCAGATGCGCCCTTGCCGAGATTGTCCAACAGAGCCACGAGGCGCGCCTGGCTGCCGTCAGCGGCGCCGAAGACAAAGAGCTTCATCCGGTTGGTGCCATTCAGAGCTTCGGGATCCATATCCTGGACGTAGCCACCGGCGCCCGCGCGGGTCTTCTGCAAATCGGCGCATTCGGCCTCGCTCGCGACCTCGACAAACCGCTCACTGGCGTATGCCGCCCGAAGCACGGCGTGAAGATCGCCGGGCACGGGCTTGCCGGGCAATGCCCAAAGCTGCAGCGGAACTTCAACGATCATCCCCTGGGCGTAGCGACCGACTGCCGGCGCGAATACCGGCATATGGGCGAGCCGGGCATGTAATTGCATCTCAGGCAGGTGTTTGTGCGCCAGGTTGAGGCCATAGACGCGCAAGGCGTCGTTTGTTCCCCCAGGCGCGGGTCTGCCCTCGAATTCCTCGATCAGACCTTTGCCACCGCCTGAGTAGCCGGAAATAGCGTTCACGGTCAGCGGGAAATCCTTCGGCATCAGGCCCGAGTCCACTAGGGGCCGCACCAAGCCGATGAAGCCGGTAGGATAGCAACCAGGATTGCTAACTCGCATGGAACTCGCAATCTCGGCGCGCTGGCCTGGATTCATCTCCGCAAAGCCATAAGCCCAGCCAGACGACGTCCGATGCGCTGTCGATGCGTCGACAATTCGCACACTATTCGACTTGACCAGCCTCACGGCCTCACGGGCCGCATCGTCCGGCAAGCACAGCACGACAGCATCGACGCCGTTCAGAAGTTCCGCGCGCGCGTCAGCGTCCTTCCGCCGCGCAGGGTCGATGGAGACAACCTCCAGGTCGCTGCGGACGGCCAGACGCTGGCGGATCTGCAGGCCCGTGGTGCCCGCTTCGCCATCGATGAAAACGGTTTGGGCCATTTGAAACCCCGTTTATCCCCGCGAAGGCGGGGACCAGACAAAGAGAAGGGCGCTCCGGTTTCCCAAAGCGCCCTCTGCAAGCACGGAATATGTCCGGGCGAGTTCTAGCGCTTCGAGAATTGGAAGCTGCGTCGGGCCTTGGCCTTGCCGTACTTCTTCCGCTCCACGACGCGGCTGTCACGGGTCAGGAGGCCATGCGGCTTCAGGACGGCGCGGAGGCCGGGCTCGTAGTAAGTCAAAGCCTTAGATATGCCGTGGCGGATCGCGCCGGCCTGGCCGGAGAGACCCGAACCCTGAACGGAAACGATGACGTCAAACTGGCCCGCACGATCGGCGAGGTCCATCGGCTGGGCGATCATCATCCGCAGCACGGGACGGGCGAAGTAGATTTCCTGATCGCGGCCGTTGATGGTGATCTTGCCCTTGCCGGGCTGAATCCAGACGCGAGCGATGGCGTTCTTCCGCTTGCCGGTCGCATAGGCGCGACCCTGGGCGTCGACCTTACGCTCGTGGACAACGACGTCCTCTGCCTGGGTTCCCAGGCCCTTCAGGGCGTCAAAGCCGGTGGCGGCTTCTGGCGTGGTGGCTTCCGACATGCTTACGCGCTCCGCACGTTTTTGGCGTTCAGATCACCGAACGCGATGGTCTCGGGGTTTTGAGCGGCGTGCGGATGCTCGGCGCTGTTGTAGATGCGCAGGTGCGTCAGCTGCTTGCGAGCCAAGGGGCTTTCCTTCGGCAGCATTCGCTCGACGGCCTTCTCAAGCACGCGCTCGGGAAAACGACCGTTTAGGATCGCGCCGGCGGTGCGTTGTTTCACGCCGCCAGGGTGACCGGTGTGCCAATAGTAGATCTTGTCCTCGAGCTTCTTGCCTGTGAACTTCACCTTGTCGGCGTTCACAACGACGACGACGTCGCCGCAATCGACGTGCGGGGTGTAATCAGGGCGATGCTTGCCGCGAAGACGGTTGGCGATGAAGGTCGCGAGACGGCCGACCACGGCGTTCTCGGCGTCGATCACGATCCACTTCTTCTCGACCTCGGCGGGCTTCAACGAAGCCGTGGTCTTCATCATGGGAATCTCATCCGGAAAATGCCGGAACGAGAGGGTCCCGACGTGAGCGGCCGCATATGCCGACTATGCCGGACACTGTCAACTCTTGCGGGCAAAAAATTGTTTAGGCGATTGAAAATACAGTACTTTTTCGATGCGGTAATATAATACCGTCATCACGGCTTTGCCTGAGCCTCTTCCGCAAGATAGGCAGCGCTGAACGTCTTCATCTCCTGCGCTTTGGGCAACAGCGTCGGATAGAACTGCACAAAAGTCGTGTCGACCGCGCCGTGCTGCTCGTGACACTTGTTACATCCGGAATCCTGCGGCAACGCGACACCGCTGCCCGGGAAGAATGCCCAACCGCTCTTGAAGCGGGCGACGTCTTTGACGTGGGCTTCGAAGCCAACGCGGTCGGTCTGAAAAACACCCGCTTTGTTAATTGATCCTCGATTCTGGCCTTTGCGAACCTCCAGGATCATTACCGTCTTGTCCGGCCACATCCCGGTTTTCTGGTAGGCGGCATATGACGCCGGATCGACGAAAACGCTGTCGAAGGTGTGCTCAGACGGTGGTGGACCTTCGAGATAAGCCATATCGACGCCAGTCGAGAGGTAGACCCAGGTCCGGTAGTCCGCCGGGAACACCAGTTTGCCATCGGCCGAATAGACCAAGGCTGGCTTCTTTGGCTGCGCCTGAGAGACGGCCGTCGCCGTCAGACCCCCAACGATCGCGATGGCAAGAGCCGCTGAGAGAATACCAAGTCGAGATTGCATGCCGGCCCCATCTAGGAATCCTTAGGCGGCCTTTTTGGGCCGGCGGCCCGGCGTCCGCAATGACGAGAAAACAGCATTTCCGGACTCGGACGACCCAACTCTGGGCTCAGACTCTGTGAACTCGCCAGGCGAAGGCGGCGGCTAAGCACAACGTCAGGGCGGCGGTTAACTGATGAGCGACACCCAGGCCCAGGGGAACGCGAGACATCAGAGTGGCGACGCCAAGGCCAGCTTGGGCAAGCAGCAGCGCCGCAACGCAAAGCGCCAACATCCGTGGCGGGGGCGTCAGGTAGCGCGACCGCCAGGCTCCGATGCCCATCAAGAAGGCAGACACCACAAGTACATAGGCGACAAGCCGGTGGTGCAGCTGCACGGCGCCTTGGCTATGTGCCAGTGTCGCCCAGAGGCTGGCGCCAGCGTAGTCCCGCGGAATCCAATGACCCGCGAACATCGGCCAGTCGTTGTAGACCTGCCCCGCCTGATTGCCTGCCACCAGGGCTCCTAGCAGGATCTGCAGGTAAATCAGGGCCACCAGAGCCCAGGCTCGAGCGGCCCACGGACTAGACAAGGTCTGGCGCGGCGAACCCGCCCAGGCGTCAAGCGCGGTGGAGACGAGCGTGGCCAGCAGGGCGAAGGCAATGCCCAGGTGGATCGTCAGTCGCTCCGGCGCGACATAGACACGCTCAGAAAGCCCGCTCGCGACCATCCACCAACCTACGATGGGCTCAAGGCCGCAAAGCACGATTAGCAGGGTGAATTTCCCCGCGAGCCGCCGCGGCAGTTCGCGGCGCCACGCGAACCAGGCGAAAGGCGCCAGGAACACCACGCCGAGCAGCCGGGCGAGAAACCTGTGTGACCACTCCCACCAGTAGATGAAGCGAAACTGGTCCAGCGTCATGTTCGGGTTGACGAACCTGAACTGCGGGATCGATCGATAGCGCGCGAACTCCGTCTGCCAATCAACTGGGCTTAGCGGCGGCACGACACCCGAGATTGGTCGCCACTGGGTGATCGATAGACCCGAGCCCGTGAGCCGGGTCGAGCCGCCCACCACAACCATACCCAATACCAGAGCGGCCACGGCAAATAGCCAGATGGCGACGGCACGGGACCGGTCGGAACGCAGGAACGAAGTCATTGCGCGCGGCCCTACCTCGGAATTCCGCGCCAGTCCACGCTTGTGCTCGTCTTGGCTTTCAAGGGCCGCGATTGGCCGCTAAGCAACGCCGATGAATCCGCGCCTGCGCAAACTGATTGGTCTCGTCGGCATCCTGGCGTTCATTTTGCTTTACGTGGGCGGCGTCGCACAGCTTGCACGTTACGTCCCTGACCATGGCCTCCTGCAATTTGTCTTCTTTGCGCTGGCCGGGGTCTGCTGGGGGATTCCGATCCTGCCACTCATTTCCTGGATGAACCGGGGGAGCTAGCGGTTTTCGGGATTGCGGCGACGATGATCGCCCGTCTATAAGCCGCGCTCGCCGCGAGGCGTCGGAGCGTAGCGCAGCCTGGTAGCGCACTTGACTGGGGGTCAAGGGGTCGCAGGTTCAAATCCTGTCGCTCCGACCATTCGC
>JAYUBY010000633.1:0-2324 GCA_043740635.1 Alphaproteobacteria bacterium | reverse complement strand
GCCGACATGGAAGCCCACGAGCTCTATCGACTGGCCGACGCCAAAGCAGTGGTGATTGTCACCCAGTCGAATGGCGATGCGGTTACCCGCAGCCTTGCTCCAAATCTGAAGGCCCTGAAGTCCGCCTACGCCTCCAAGGGCGTCGAATTCATGATGCTGAATTCGAACCTGAAGGACACGCGCGAAACCATCCTGGCCGAGGCGCAGAAGGCCGGCTACGACACACCGATCTTGATGGACTCATACCAGCTGGTTGGTGAGAGCCTCGGCGTGACCCGCTCCGCTGAAGTGGTCATCATCGATCCGAAGACCTGGAAGGTGGCCTACCGCGGCGCCCTCGCGGACGGTTCTGCAGCCAAGGCGTTGGATGCGCTAGCGGCTGGTCAGCCGGTTGCAATGGCGTCCTCCGGGCTCAGCAAGGGTGCTGCGATTGCGTTCCCGGAGCGCGGGGTGACCAAGGTCTCCTATTCCAAGGAAGTCGCTCCGATCCTCGAAGCCAAGTGCGTAGCCTGCCATGAAGAAGGCGGGATTGGTCCCTTCGCAATGAAGGACTACGCCACGGTCAAAGGCTTCTCGCCGATGATACGCGAAGTCATCCGCACCGACCGGATGCCGCCCTATCACGCCGATCCGCACGTTGGAAAATTCTCTGACGACAAGCGTCTGACACCGGAAGAAACCAAGACGCTGGTCCACTGGGTGGAAGCCGGCGCGCCGCGCGGTGAGGGCCCCGATCCGCTGGGCGCGGTCAAGCACGTGGCCGCCGAATGGCCGCTCGGCAAGCCGGACCTTATCATCGACGTCCCGGCCTACACCATCCCTGCCTCGGGCGTTGTTGACTATCAGCGACCAGCGGTTCCCGGGACGCTCACTGAAGGCAAGTGGGTCCGAGCGTCGACGGTGAAGCCCGGATCACGCCAAGGGGTGCACCACCTACTTACCGGCTGGATGGCCGAGATGCCGGCCAACGGAAAATCTTCAGAAACCAAGTGGGCGGCCTCGCTGGGCGCCGGCTATGCGGTGGGCGCGGAGTCTTCGATCGAGCCGGCTAATGCGGGGGTCTATCTGCCGCCAGGCGGCGCCTACGGCTTCCAGGCCCACTACACGCCCTTCGGCAAGGAAGCCGTCGATAAGTCACAGATCGCTCTCTACTTCTACGACAAGCCGCCGGAACTGATCATGCACTCGGTCGTCGTCATCGACACGACGATCCAGATCCCGGCGAACGAAGGCCGCCACAAGGAAGTGGCGTACGTGCAGTTCCCGAAGGACGCGCTGCTCTATTCCGCCTTCCCGCATGCCCACTACCGCGCCTATTCGTCGGATCTGTGGATCCAGTATCCCGACGGCACCCAGAAGCTCCTGCTGGACCTGCCGCGCTATGACTTTAACTGGCAGCGCTCCTACACCTTCGCCGAGCCGATCAAGGTGCCGGCCGGCTCGAAGCTGATCGCCCACTACGTCTACGACAACTCAAAGCGCAATCCGTCGAACCCCGACCCCAACATAAATGTGTCCTGGGGCGAGCAATCCTTCCAAGAAATGTTGTTCACCTCGCTCAGCTACCGCTGGGTCGGCGAGACCGCGTCGCATCGCGTCAACTACGACGAGGAGATGGGTAAGACCCGCCTGCTCGGCATGATGGACGACAACCTCGACGGCAAACTGCAGAAATCCGAGCTGCGAGGCCAGATGGGGGCCATGCTCCTGAAGTACTTCGACGTGCTCGACAAGAACCACGACGGAGCGCTCGATGCCGATGAATTGTCCGCGGCTCAGGCCATGATAGGCCCGCGCCGATCGGCCGCCGCTCCTCCGCCGGCCGACCCCCAGGCCGCGGCGTTCAACGCTAAGGCTGGCGGCGGGAAGTAGGGTTCACCGCCTCAGAACCACGAGAACGCCGGGCGGAAAATTCCGGCGTTTTTCGTACGGTTAGGCGGCAAGCTCTCGCAGGTAGCCCCGGCGCAGGACGAGGACGATCACCGCGCCCAGCACATAGGGGACTATCAGCGCTGTGAGGCCCGCATGGAAATCGCCTGTGGCGTCACGCACGATGCCCCAGGCGAAGGGCATCAAGAATGACCCCACCTGGCCCACGCCGTTGACCGCCGCCACGGCCACGGCGAGGGAGCGTGGGTCAATGATCTCGCCCGGCGCAGTCCAAAAGGCGCCGATAACCGCGAAGTAGGCGGCCATGAAGATTAAGTAGGTGGCCATGATCACGACCGGGGCATGGACGAAGGCCATGACCGCAAAACAGGCCGCCACAATCATCAGAGGGACGGCCAGGTGCAGGTATCGCTCGTTCCGGAGGTCCGAGTGCC
>JAYUBY010000632.1:0-4090 GCA_043740635.1 Alphaproteobacteria bacterium | reverse complement strand
AGTCGCGCGAGCTAGCTGTCCGCCGGGCAGTTGCGCGCGTCTCATCGATTAAGCGCGCTGGGGTGGGTTTTCAGGTCAGGACAATTTGGCCCTGAGGCTGGTCAATTTCTGTTTGGGCCCTTGCCTGACGGGCGAGGCCCGTTCAGTCCGGCGTGAGTTGGCTGAGCAGCCAAGCCCGCGCGCCGCGCCACTGACGCTTCACCGTGCTCTCGGAAATTCCCGATACTTCGGCGATCTCCTCGATCGTCAAGCCGGAATAAAATCGCTGTTCGACGATCTTGGCTTTTTCCGGATCAAACTGCGCCAAACGCTCCAGGGCCTCATCAAAGGCCTCGATGTCCAGGGCTGGAACGCGTTGCTCGCCCCCATCGTAAATCCAGAGTGTCTCGACGGAATTCAGTTGCCGCTTACTCGCACGAAACCGCCGGATTTCATCGAGCAGCACCTGGCGCATGATCCTGCTCGAGAGTGCAAGGAAGTGCGCCTTGTCACGGACGCTGATCCGATCAAGACGCAACAGGCGGATAGCTGCCTCGTGTGCGAGATCCGTGGGCTGAATGCGAAGCTTTACGGCGTCGCCCGCTAGAACCGAGCGGGCCACCCGTCTGAATTCCTCATAGTGCATTGAGAGGAGCTGGTCACGAGCGCGCGAATCGCCGTTGCAAAAGCCGGCCCAAAGCCCCTCCACATCGGTCGAAACTCGTTCTGCAGTCACCGACATTTAGTTTCCCCTTTACTGACGCTCTGCCCAATACAACTACGCATCAACTTCTCGAAAAAAGCAAAAATAACGAGAGCTTCGCGATCATATTCACATGTGTCGCATCGCAAAGCTCGACTGTGATCTCCATTGATCATGCTCAAATCGCGCGTTGATTGTTAAAAAGCGAGAGAGGTCCAATAATTCAGTCGAAATCGACGCTATCCCGCTCCTGGATCTGCCAGGGTTTCCCCGATCACTGATGAAGCCGCGCTTGCAAGCTGATTTTGCGTGCGCGAAGGTCCATGCCAAGGCTCTCGGGAAGGCCGATCCAAATACTGGCGAGGGATTTGGGAGCGGAATGCAGTTAGGTTTAGTCAACTTGAAGTGGCGAAAACTGAGGAAATTTCCCGAGCATGTAGCTAGTCTTCGCCTCGGCGGGCGAGCTTTGGAAGACAATGGTGACGCGAAAGACCCGCCCGTCGCGGCCTTTGAAAACCACCAGCGGGCCCTGGCCGTGCTGGACGAATTGCTTGAGGCCTCTGAAAAGGAGCGGGCCGCGTGGTTCGCCGAGGCCGGCGCCTCCGACCCGGCGCTTGCCAGTCAGGTGGCGCTTCTCTTGCGCGCCGACGCTCGTGGCAGCCAGTCGTTGCCGACCGGGATCCCCCAGGCTGCGAACGAGGAGGCAGCAGCGCCTCCGGATCGGATTGGTCCCTACAAGCTAGTCGTACGGCTGGGGCAGGGCGGTATGGGCGAAGTCTTCCTGGGTGAGCGGGAAGATGGGCTCTTCGAGCAGCAGGTCGCCATCAAGCTGATCAGGACGGGCCAGCTATCGCCTAGGCTGGCTATGCAGTTCGTAGAGGAACGGCGCATTCTGGCGCGGCTGCAACATCCGCACATCGCTCAGCTGTTTGATGGCGGCGTCGATGCGTCGGGCCATTCCTACATCGTGATGGAGTATCTGCAGGGAAAAATCATCACCGACTATGTCCGCGATGAGCGACCAGACCTCGACACCGTCCTGCAGCTCTTCCTGGATGTTTGCTCTGCCGTGCAGTTCGCGCACCAGAACCTGGTCGTGCACGCAGACATCAAGCCCAACAACATCGTGGTCACGCCAAAATCGGGTGTGAAGCTGCTGGATTTTGGGATCTCTCGTCTCATCGATCCGAGCCAGGTCGTCGCTGCCGTGCCGGGCGCGCTCGAACCCATGACCCGAGCCTATGCCGCGCCTGAACGCCTGGTGGGCGCCGCCGTTACCGTGGCCAGCGACGTCTACAGCCTGGGCGCCTTGCTGTTCGAACTCTTGGTTGGGACCCTTCCTGAAGTGTTGACGGAGACCGACCAACACACGGTGGCGGTATCGGCGATCGGGCCTTCAAATTGGACAAAGCCTAGCAGCGAAGTGCGCCGCCGCGCCGAACTGGGCACCGTCAAGGCGTCGCAACTTGTCGGTGACCTCGACGCAATCGTGGCCAAGGCGCTCGCTCCGCAGGTCGCGCAACGCTACATGAGTGTTGCCGAATTGTCCGAGGACATCGAGCGTCATCGCCGCCGGCTGCCGGTCAAGGCGCTGCCGCAGACTTGGCTCTACGTTTCTTCGAAGTTCGTGCGCCGCCATCGGTTGGGCCTGGCTCTTACCGGCAGCGCCATGCTGGCGCTCACTTTGGCGGCGGGTGGGATGACCAAGCTCTATCTCGACTCTGAGCGTGACCGGGCCCTGGCGGTTCAGCGGTTCGGCGAGACGCGAAACATGGCCAACTACATAATCGCCGAGGCCGATCCGCAACTGGCCAGGCTTCCCGGAAGCTTGGCACTTCGACGTAACCTAGTCTCGCGAAGTCAAGTTTATCTGCAAGCGCTAGAAAGGGATTCGAACGCACCGCCCGCCATTCGCCTTGAGGTCGCCAACGGCTACGTGCGCCTGGCCCGAATATATGGATTGGACATCAACGCCGGGATCGGGGACGTGCCGGCCGCTCGGCAAAGCATCCGGCACGCGGTCGCGATCCTCGACGCGTTGTCCCCTTCGACGGTGGACACTTCCGCGCTTCTGCTCGCCCGCGCGGATGCTGAAATGACGCAAGCGAACGAGGTTTTCCTTTCACCGGACGGGCGCACCATACCCATGGCGCTCGGAAAACTGTCGCACGCGGCGGATAAGTACTCCGAGGTGCTGCGGCTACACCCGGACAACGTGGACGCAGCACTTGGCCTTTGGCGATCGCAGGTCATCCAGGCTCGGGTGCTTTCGTACCTGGGTCGGCCGGCGGATGCGGTGGCTTTGGTGGAAGCGACCCTCAACAGGCCGCGGCCCAAGCCTGTCAAGATGAGCCAGGTTCTCGAGGCAAACTTCATCAGCACCGGCGCATTGTTGATCCTCTCTGAGAACTATGAGGACCTTAAGCAGCCCGAAAAAGCGTTAGAGTCCCTAACCGAGCTCAATGACAAGCTTACAAAATTTCAAGCGCAGGGGATGGGAAGTATTGAGAGCGAGTTCATGCAAACATCGGCGCTCGCCGGCATGGGACGCATACTCTACCACTCTGGACAAATCGAACCGGCGATCGCGCGCTACCAGGAATCTCTCGCTTTGATGCGGCGCATCTTGCTGTTTGGTGACAACCATCTGGTTTCTGAGGCGCTCATCCAGCAAAGCGTGGGCCTTGCCGATGTCTACTCCAAGGCGGGCCGCGTTAAGGAGGCCCGAGAATTGATGGCGACGGCGATCGCCGACTCCGAAGCGCGAGCCAAGAAAACGCCGCAGGACGGCGGCGCTCAACGCAAGGTCGCCATCTACCTGATGGGCGCGTCGCTCTTCGAGCATCGGATGGAGGGCGGGCGCCTCGGATGCTCAAGCGACGTCAAGGCCTGGAACCAATGGGTGATTGTCCAAGAACGCGGAGGCGTGCTGCCGATGGACACAAACCCAAATATGGCCGTGCCACGATTGCAGGACCGCCTCAAAGCTTGTGGTCATGTGGTCGATTTGAAACACATGACGCGCATCGCTGCGCCAGGCTAGCGGTCGAAAAGTGAACCTTCAGCTCTAAACTGGACGCCGCTGCGACTTCGCAGACCTTCTACCGATGTGGTCGCTGCGCCACGATCGGCGGGACAAAGTCGTCGGCCAGCGCCTTGGCCGGATGCGACCCTGTCACCATACCCATGAAGCTAGGCCAGAGATCATAGCCCAGAAGGGCCTGGGCGCGGGGCGACATAGCGCTGACGATCTCCTTCGGCACCGACAGGAAGAAGTTCTCCTGCGACCGGGCCCATCCCGCACAGTATTGATTGGTGAAGGCGAGCCTTGGCTTGTCCGTGTGGTTTGCCCCGCCGCGATGCAACAGCTTGCCTGGGAAGACAAAGCAGGCCCCGGCGGGGATCTCC
>JAYUBY010000631.1:0-9564 GCA_043740635.1 Alphaproteobacteria bacterium | reverse complement strand
ACGGTGATGGAAGTCCCTGTGCGCATGCCGCAGATCCGCACGGCCACTTCGCCACGGGAATCCCAAACGCGGAGTCTTATGTTAGGGCGAAACCACTAGGTCCAGGCCCGTTCCTGAATCGTGGCTGGGACGGCCTTTGGCAGGGGCAAAGTGATTGCGATGGCGGTCAAGGCGCCTAGTCGGCAGCTGCCACATGACTGGTGCGCTGCAGCACGGTAGAACCTCTGCCATGGCCCTTGATGTCTTCCAGAACACCTTCGCCGGCAACCCGCTCGACCGCGCCAGCGATCGGCGATCGAGGCCAGAATGGATTGCCGAACAGCTAGCCTCCTCTGAATCTCTTGGCCTGGCCATGTGGAACGGCAAGCCGTTCGTTGAGCCAGCGAAGGATGGTGGGCTTCAGATCGCCTATTTGCCGGCCAAGCTAGTGAACCAACTTGCAGGAGGACCGGAGCGGCTTCTGTTCATGGGTCTCTGGCAGGGCGCCGCTATTTTCGCCGTTGACCTGGAAGACGCCGCCGATCCCGGCGAGGGCCCGTTGCAGGGCTTTGGAAAGTTTGAGGAGCTCAGGGCCATCGCGCTCAAGGTGCCCGCGCCAGATGCCGCGATCCTCGCCACCGCCAAGCAGATGTTCGAATGGCGCCGCCGACACAAGCACTGTGCAGTCTGCGGCCAGGCCACCCAGGCTATGGACGGCGGGTGGAAGCGGCAGTGCCCATCCTGCGAGGCCGAGCACTTCCCACGCACCGACCCAGTGGTCATCATGCTGCCCTTCCACGGCGAGCGATGCATGCTGGGCCGCCAAGAGCACTGGCCGCCTGGTATGTTCTCAGCGCTGGCCGGTTTCCTGGAACCTGGCGAGAGCATCGAGGAGGCTTGTGCCCGTGAACTTTCCGAAGAGGCCGGCTTGCGGACCCGAAAGGTCCGCTATCACTCCACACAGCCATGGCCCTATCCGTCGTCCCTGATGATCGGCCTAATCGCCGAGGTGGAGGACGATGAGGGGACGCCGGACCAAGCCGAACTCTCCGAAATCCGCTGGTTCACCCGAGCCGAAGCCCGTGACCTGATCGACGGCAAACTCGAAGGCGTCGCCGCCCCGGGCAAACTCGCCATCGCACATCAACTGATCAAGGCGTGGGTGGAGGAAGGCGAGTGAGAAGGACTGCGCACGGCCCCGCACTGCCGCACCCGTCCCCACTTAGGAAGAGCTGTTAGCCCCGCGTGCGGAACGAGTCCGCCGGATAGACTCCCAGTACCTTAAACTCGTCGGAGAAGAACTTCAGCTCGTCGAAGGCCAGGGCCAGGCCGCGGTCTTCGGGACGCCCGTCCGCTTCGGCGTAGAAAAAGGTCGCCGTCCAGGCTCCGTTCTCCATGTAGCTCTCGAGCTTAGAGATGTTCACGCCGTTGGTCGCGAACCCACCCATGGCCTTGTAGAGCGCCGCCGGCAGGTTCCGAACCCGAAACACGAAGCTGGTGATGCAGGGCTCGGTGAACGGCGGGGGCGGAGGGGCCTTGTCCGCCGTCATGATCAGGAATCGGGTTGTGTTGTAATGCTCGTCCTCGATGTCGCGAGCGAGGATTTCCAGGCCGTAAATCTCCGCCGCCAGCGCCGGCGAGATCGCCGCCCGCGTCGGGTCCGGGTTCTGGCTCAGCATTCGCGCCGCCCCGGCCGTGTCGCCCACCGGCTCGGTCTTCAGCTTCATCCGGCGGATGGTCTTTCTGCATTGGGCGAGCGCGATCGACATGCTGACGGCGGTCTTGACGCTTTCGAGCGTCGAGCCCCGATTGGCCATCAGCTGGAAATGGATAGGCTTGAACCGCTCGCCAATGATCTTCAGACCCGACGAAGGCAGCAGGTGATGCACATCTGCCACTCTACCGGCGACCGAGTTCTCGACCGGAATCATGCCCAGCTGACAATCGGCGGTCTTTACCGCGTCAAATGCATCTTCGAACGTGGCGTGTGGGACCGGTTCCATTTCCGGGAACGCAGCCATGCAGGCCTCGTGGCTGTTGGCGCCCAGCTCGCCCTGGAAGGCGATACGTCCCTTGGTCATGAAAATCCTCTTGCGTAGGCCCGGGCGCGTTCCAGGTCGGCGAGGTTATCCACTGAGATCGGCGCCTCGTCGATCACCGCCGCCCAGATCGACATCCCGTGTTCCAGCGCGCGGAGTTGCTCAAGGCGTTCGCGCTTCTCCAGCGGCGAAGGCGGCGCGGCGCAGAATCGCTCCAGCGCTGCACGCCGGAAGCCGTAGATTCCGTGATGCAGCCAGACCGGCGCGTCGCCGTAGAGTACTGAGCGTGTGAAATAGAGAGCACGCGCCGAGCGGCCGTCCGGCTGCATCGCGGCCACCACCTTGGGAATGTCGGGATTGCTCCGCTCGGCCGGATCGGTCTCGGCGACCATGACCGTGGAGAGATCACAGGAAGCCTGCGCCGCCAACAGGCGCACCACCGCGCTTACGGCCTCAGGCCTCACAAACGGAATGTCGCCCTGCAGGTTGACGATGACGTCATGTCGCCCGGCGGGATCGAGCTCAGCAAGGGCGGCGACGATCCGATCAGAGCCAGAGGGAAGATCGGGGTCCGTCAGCACCGCACGGCCACCCGCGGCCTGCACCGCCTCGACGATAGCCGCGTCGCCCGCCGCCACGGCGACGGGCCCCACGCCGGCCGCTTCGGCCTGCCTCAGCACGCGGATAATCATCGGCACGCCGCAGATATCGGCCAAGGGCTTCCCGGGCAGCCGGGTTGCCGCCATGCGCGCGGGGATTAGGACGATGGGGTTCATTGAAACGCCTGGGCGGTTGCGCGAGCGCCGGTAGCGTGTAAGAGAGCCGGACGCAACAAGGGGCGGGATTCCCGCGCTTTCGGCGGCATGCGACGCCGACGACTAGAGGGCTGATTTCGGGACGATGAGCGATAGTCTGACCTTCAACAAATACGCCGGCGCTGTGCTGGCCACCGGTTTCGTCATCGCCTTGCTCGTCAATGCGTCCGGCATTGTGTTCAGCCAAGACAAGGTCGCCAAAGCGGGCTTCAAGGTCGAAGTGGCGGAAGTAGCCGCCGGCGGCGCTGTCGCGCCGGACGTGCCGCCCGACTGGGGCACGGTGTTGAAGACCGCTGACGTCGCTGCCGGCCAGACGACGTTTGCCAAGTGCCAGTCCTGCCACAGCCTGACTGCCAACGGCACCGGGCCGAACCTGACTGGCGTGGTCGGCCGCAAGCCCGGCACCGAGGCCGGCTTTGCCTACTCTGATGGCATGAAGGGCTTCGGCGCCAAGACGCCGATCTGGGACTACCAGCACCTCTATGAGTTCCTGAAGGGCCCACAGGCCTACGTAAACGGCACCAAGATGAGCTTTGTGGGCTTGAAACAGTCTCAGGACCGCATCAACGTTATTGCCTATTTACACGGCCAGGGCTCAACGCTGCCAATCCCGGCGCCGAATCCCGCGGCTGCCGCCACGCCGGCGGCCGCCGCCTCTGCGCCTGGCGCTAACGCGAAGCCGGGCGACAAGCCGGCGGCCACCGTTACTGCGGCTCCTGCCGCTGCGGAGGCTCCGAAGGCCACAGACGCCGCTAAAACCCCGCCGACGAAGTAGCCGTCAGAGCCGGCGGAAAGTCGATGGCTGGCCCACGCCGGCTGCAGCGATGCGGTTGATCGCGACATCTAAAGGCTCAATCGCGACCATCATGTGGAAGCCATTGGCGTGGACGACGCGCTCGGCGTCTAAGCCGATCGCCACGTGGCCATTCCAAAACACCAGGTCGCCGCGAGCGAAGTCGCCGCGAGCGATTTCGTGGCCGAGCCTCGCTTGTTGGTCGGCGTCGCGGGGACAGGCCAGGCCGCAGGCAAACAGGGCCTGCTGCACAAGGCCGGAGCAGTCGAGGCCCAAGCTCTCGCGCCCGCCCCAGAGGTAAGGCGCGCCCATGAATCGCTTGGCTACACCCGCCCAGTCGGTTTCGAAGGTTCCGATAGGCATCAAGTGCTCCTGCGCCATCCAGCCGGCGCCAGCGACCTTTGAGAGCCGACCGTCCTCAGCCTCCACAGCCACCAGTGCGTTCATCGAGTATGGCCCCGATGCGCGCGTTTTGATGCTGGGCTCGGCGAAAGCGTAGGTGCGGATCGCTGCAACACGATGGCTCGGCTCAGGCAGGAGAGGCAAAAGCGATGGGGCGGCCACGAATCCCACGTAGCCGTCACGCCGCGCCTGGCCCCAGAGCCAGGGTCCTTCTTCCTCGATTGCTTCGAAGACTTCGCCGAACAGGAGCTGGTCCATCTGCTCCGATGCGGCGTCCGGTGCGCGGTGGACGCCGGCGGCCGGAACCGCACAGCTCATGGACTTGGGGTCCAAGTAAACCTCTGCACGCAAGGTGCCCTCTAGCGTCCGGCTGGCGACACCGTCCCGGATCGGCGTCACGCGAGGATCATCCGTCACGCGAAGCGGTCCCGGATCATGCGGTAGAGGCCCCGAATAGCTTGCGCCTCGGCTCCTGCCGGGTGGCCGGGCCGATTGCGCGGGTTCCAGGCAAAGATATCGAAGTGCGCCCAAGGTCCGCTAGGCGCAAACCGCTGGAGGAATAAGGCCGCGGTCACGGACCCCGCCTGGGCCCAGGCGTCCGGATCGTTCTTGATCTCGGCCACGTCCGAATCGAGAGCGTCGACATAGCCCTTCCACAACGGCATGCGCCAAACGGGGTCGGACATCGCGTTGGCGGCTCGTTCAATGTCGACCGCCAGACCCTCGTCGTCGGTGTAGAAGGGCGGAAGCTGGGGCCCCAGGGCGATGCGCGCTGCGCCCGTAAGTGTGGCGAGATCGATCGTAAGCGTCGGCTCAAGCTCGCAGGCCCGCGTGAGTGCGTCGGCCAGGATCAATCGGCCTTCAGCGTCCGTGTTTCCAACCTCGATGGAGAGGCCCTTGCGGGAGGCCAGGACATCGCCCGGCCGCATGGCGTCGCCGGAGATAGCGTTCTCGACCACAGGCGTCAGGATCACCAGCCGTATCGGCAGCTTGGCGGCCATGATCATCCGCCCGAGCGCGAGCGCATGAGCCGCACCGCCCATATCCTTCTTCATCTGCCGCATGCCAGCTGAAGGCTTGATATCGAGGCCACCCGTGTCGAAGACCACGCCCTTGCCTACCAGGCAGACCAGCGGCTTGTCGGTTTCGCCCCAGCTTATCTCGATCATTCTTGGGCTGCGGGCGGCGTGGGCGGCGCGGCCAACGGCGTGGACGGCGGGATAGTTGGCGTCCAGCAGGTCATCGCCGGCGATGACGGTGATCTGGGCGCCATGCTGTTCTGCGATTTCGCGAGCGATCGTCTCGATCTGAAGTGGGCCCATATCGTTGGCCGGCGTGTTGATCATGTCGCGGGCGAGCGCGCAGGCGTGGGCCACCTGGCGGATCTCCGCTACATCAACTCCCTCGGCGAGCAGCTTCGCCCGCTCACCGCCGTGGGATTTGTAGCGATCGAAACGGTAGCTCCCCAGGGCGAAGGCCAATGCGATCAGGTCGGAAGGAAGTCCATCGGGCGCGCGCGCGATGCGGTAAATTCCAGCCGGCAGTTTGGCCGCTAGAGTTCGAAACGCCATGGGATCACCACTAGCGCCCAGACCGAAGATCACGCTCGCCAATGCGCCGTCGGCGCCGGGCACAGTCAAGACCTGACCGACCCTGCCCTTGAAATCGTTGAGTGCGGAGAATGCCTGGGTTTGCGCTGACAGGGAGTCCAACGCCGCGGCCGTCTCAGTTTCCAGCAGTGCATGGACCGGGACCACCGGGCCATCAGCGGCTTCGAGGATCACATCGGACATGAGCGCGCTCTTTGCCTACGGGGGAACCGATCCTCTCCTAGGCGCAACTGCTGCGCCGCCGCAACCGCCAGAAGACGTTCTCTATAGGTGGGCGACCAGGGCTGAACCCGGGAAGGCCGCCAGGGCGCCGACCGCGATGGCGACGCCGTAGGGGACGTTCTCCCCAGGCTCCACGAGGCGGGCGAACCAGGCGGGCCTGGAAGGCATGAAGGGCCGGACATAGGCTGATCGCATGGCGAGCAGGCCGACCGCCAGCGCGCCGCCGGCCACGCCGACGACCGCAAGATAAGTCGGCGCCGCGGGTAGACCGAGCCACAAAGCCGCGGCCGCGAAGAGCTTGGCATCGCCCCCGCCGATCCAGCCCATAGCGAACATCGCCATACCAAGGACGAGCGCAACTACGCCCACGCCCAGGTCCAGGCCAATCGTTTGCACAGGGGTTCCAATCGCGAGGGCCGCCACCAAGAAAGCAGCGATGAGCGCCAATGAAATCCAATTGGGGATTGTGTAGCTGGTTGCGTCGCGCAGGGCCGCCACAACGACCAGCACCGGGAAGCACAACAACAGCAAGGTCTGAACGGCGTGGATCATCGATATCTCCGAAGATCGCCAAGCATGCCAGACGCGGATGAACGGAGGGTTTCGTCCGCGCACAGCGCCAGACCTATAGAAAAACCCCCGACGGTCACCCGTCGGGGGTTCTTCCAAAATGGCTCGAACCTGAAGTCCGACTACGGCAGGTTGTTGGATACGTTGTTGAACGTGCCGGACAATTTTCCGCCCATGGCCGCAAGTGCGGTCACGAGAACCACGGCGACCAGGGCCGCAATCAGACCGTATTCGATGGCCGTAGCTCCGGAATCGTCTTTCAGGAAGCGCGAAACAAGATTGGGCATCTGGTCTCCTGGAATATTCAAGTCGACTTACGGCAGGTTCGCCGAGACCTTGTTGAAGGTTCCGGACAGCTTGGTGCCCATGGCGCTGAGAGCGGTCACGAGGACCACGGCAACCAGAGCCGCGATCAGGCCGTATTCAATGGCCGTTGCGCCGGATTCGTCGTTCAGGAAGCGCGAAACAAACT
This sequence comes from Alphaproteobacteria bacterium, assembly GCA_043740635.1. Lineage (GTDB taxonomy): Bacteria > Pseudomonadota > Alphaproteobacteria > Caulobacterales > Caulobacteraceae > Phenylobacterium. Next base: position 2,662 of record JAYUBY010000631.1, on the reverse strand, counting down.
TGGACATAACTCATCTCCTTCTAAGCGAGCAGTCTGGGTCGGGCTTCAAGCGGGATCGCCTACTCGCCCAAATACAGCCTCAAATTCGCAGACTTCACTTAATCGTCAGTAAAGATTTTGACCTTCAAGATAATTTTCTTTGGTAAATTGATGTTAATCCTCAATTATCATTAACTAAAGAACAAATGTCAGTAACGGCTATTTATTTTGTCAAATTTGACAGTCATTAAATCTCAGTTAGTCACGCTCGGGTATGCTGTTATCAGCAACGGAGAGAATCCTGTGCGTAACCCTTCACCCCTACGCCTGAACCGCTTCACCGCTGGGTTCGTCCGCGCAGAGCGTGGCGCCACGGCGGTCGAGTTCGCTCTCATCAGCCTTCCGATGATGGTGATGATCTTCGGACTTCTTGAATTCGCGATGATGTTCTTGGCCATGACGACCTTGGACACCGCGACCCAATGGGCGTCTCGACAAATCCGCACTGGCGAGTTCCAGACGAGCGGGTCCAACACTAAGGTCGATTTCAAGAACCTAGTCTGCTCTCAAATGAGCTGGCTTAATTCCAAATGCACGGCGGACCTCTGGCTCGATGTGCGGACCTATTCAACGTTCGCCGGTATCTCCGGTGCGCCTGTCCCGAACCCCATCACCTTCAACCCCAACACGACCTGTTTCTCGACCGGGCAACCCACGGACATCGTCCTGGTGCGCGCCTACTTCGAATGGAACCTGTTCACACCCCTGCTGAACAACGCGTTGGAAAACATGGGCGCCGGATCAGGCAAGCGTCTGATTTCATCGACCACCGCCTTCCGCAATGAGCCCTACAACGTCAATCCTCCGATAGGTACGGCATGCTGAAACGCTTGAAATCAGATGAGCGCGGCGTCGCCGCGGTTGAGTTCGCGATCATCGCGCCCGTCGCGATCCTGCTCTATTGCGGCTTCGCGGAAGTCACCATGGCGTTGATGGCCGAGCGCCGCGCTGATCACGCGGCCTCCGTGGTCGGCGACCTGGTCGCGCAGACGCAGTCGGTCTCGGCCTCTGACGTCACCGACATTTTTACCGTGGGCCAGGCAATCATGAAGCCGTTCCCCTCAGCAGCTTTGAAGTTGCGCCTCACCAGCGTTACCGCGGATGCGCAAGGCGTCCCGCGGGTGACCTGGAGCCAGGGCAATGGCTTGACTCCCTTCACCAATGGCGCGGCCGTCGCCGGCTTCCCGGCTACGTTGCTGGCTGTCGGCGACAGCGTGATCGAGGCCGACGTGCAATATGCTTACACCTCTCCGCTGGGCATGACGGTCCCTTCGCCCCTCACGTTCAGGGAAAGCTTCTACCTGAAGCCCAGACAGTCCACGGCAGTGGTCAATACGGGCTAAGGCGCAACCTCGCGGCCGCCACCCTTAACGAACATCAGCGCCGCAAATCCAATGATCAGCAGGAGCACGATGGTTGCGAAGCCACCCTGCTGGCTGTGGGTCAGGTTGGTACCAATATTCACAAGGGTGGGCGCAAGCCACAGGGTGGCGACCCCCGACAGCGCGTAAACACCGAAGAAGGCGCCTGTCTGCTCAGGCGGCGTAAGCCGGGTCAGCAGAGTGCGACTTGAGGCGTATTGTCCGCAGATAAAAATGGCGTTGATGAAGCCGATGCCGATGAACACTAGGTCCGGCAGTTGGCGGAAGACGGGACCGTTCCAGAGCGGTGCATGGGCGGCGGCATCGTAGGACCACAGATAGATGATGCGGCTGGGCGAGACGCCTAGCATGGTGGTCAGGCTGACGGCGGTGACCCCGATCTGGATCTGCAGGGCCCGCTTCGGCCCCACCGAGCCATCGAGCAGACGAGCCACGTAGCCGCCGATCACGGCAAAGATACTGAGCAAGATGCCGTAGACTAGCATCTCCAGCGGCCCCCACTTCATTACTCCGATGGCGTAGACGCCAGCGTAGATCAGCACCGCGTTCATGCCGTCTACGAAGAACATCCGCGAAACCAGGTAGACGACCGCGTCGCGATAACGTTGGACGGTCTTCAGCATTCGCCACAGCTCCCCCGCCCCGTCGCGCCAGGCGGTCAGGGTCGGCACCCCAGTGCGCGGTGCGTCTGGCGTGAACAGGAAGAGGGGAATCGACCCAAGCGCCAGCAGTCCGGCCGCCATAAGCGTGACCACCCTTTCCGGCTCGTGGGTGAGCGGGTTGAGACCGAACAGAGGGGCTGCGGGAACCCAGCCCCAATGGACCTTGCCGGGCAGGGCGAAGGCCCAGGCCGTGAAGCCCAGCGCAATGACCGAGGCCGCATTTCCGGCCGATAGTGCGAGAGCTGAGGCCTTGTGAGCAGCTTTCAGACCCGCGGCGCGGATCAGCATCGAGTTATGCAGCACTTCGCCATAGACGAAGAGCAGCCGGGCTCCGATGTAAAGGGTTGCCAGTGTCGCCAGCGTCATGGCGCCGCCAGGCCGTGCAAACCACAGCAACGCGATCATCGGGATCATCAGGCCGACAATAAGCCCGAGCCAGGGCTTTCGCGGGCCGAGCTTGTCGATGGAAGCGCCCAGGAAGGGGGCCGTGAAGACCACGACCCAGCCGATGATCTGGTCCCAACTAGAGATTGTCGCCTGGCCCCGCACCGGATCCCCGACCAGCACCGAGGCGACGTA
>JAYUBY010000630.1:0-4997 GCA_043740635.1 Alphaproteobacteria bacterium | reverse complement strand
CCCGCATCAACAAAATCAATTACTTAGGATTTCGCAATTGCGTTGTCTTGGCCCGAAATGGCCGAAAACAGCCAGGTCCCGGACTTTTTCAACACAATCGGCTGGTTGCCGACGAGCGGGCGACCATAGCGCGCTTTGTGGCAATGAAGACCGACCCGGTCAAAGACCTCCTGATCGACGGCGACAAAGTCATGATCCGTTGGCGCTTCACGTTCACTCCACCCAACGGATCGCCGATGGTCATGGAGGAGTTGGCGCTGCAGCGTTGGGTGGGTGACCAAATCACCGAAGAGCGGTTCTTCTATGATCCTCGCCAGACACGTCGAAATGTCGGGCATGAGTCAACGTCATGATGAAGTCGCAATGGTCCGCGATACTTCGTAAATCCTGTCGAAATCGCGGTCGCATAGCGTGGGTTTACGCACCTTGCGTTTTGCGGCGCACAATTCTATCCTCTTCCCCCCCGGACGAATGCGCCCGCGGCCGGAAACTGCGAACTTCAAACTAGGGCGAACTCGAGTCACCACCTCAATGGATAAAGTCCCGATGACCGCCGAGGGCTACCATGCCCTCGACGAAGAACTGAAGCGTTTGAAGACCGTGGAACGGCCTGCCGTTATCGCCGCGATCGGAGAAGCGCGTCTGCACGGCGACCTCTCTGAGAACGCCGAGTACCACGCTGCCAAAGACCGCCAGGGCTGGATCGAAGGCCAGATCGCCGAGATCGAAGATAAGATGGCCCGCGCCCAGGTGATCGACGTGTCCAAATTGTCGGGCAACCAGGTGAAGTTCGGCGCCACCGTTTCGGTGATCGACGAAGACACCGAGGAACAGGCCCGCTACCAGATCGTCGGCGAACACGAAGCTGACGTGAAGAGCGGGCGGGTCTCCATCACCTCGCCGATCGCGCGCGCGATGATCGGAAAGGAAAGTGGCGAGACCGTTGAGGTTAACACCCCCAGCGGCGTGAAGGCTTACGAGATCACCAAGGTGGAGTGGGTCTGACCCACTCCCAATGGCTGAGGAACTATCCCCTCACCTGACCATCTGGGCCGTTTCGGATGGCCGCGTCGGAATCGAGGCCCAGGTTCTGGGCCTTGCGGAAGCCGTGGCGCGCCAGCGCCCAGCGACCATTGTCGCTAAAACGATTGGCTGGCGTTGGGGGTTGGGTCGCCTGCCCTGGCCGTTGATCCCGTTTCCGCGACTGACCGCGGAGGCTGATGGCCCACTTGGCCCGCCCTGGCCGAACGTCTGGATTAGCGCGGGTCGCGCGAGCCTGCCGCTTTCAAGGCGCGTGCGCCGCTGGTCAGGAGGCGAGACGTTCGTCGTCCAGACGCAGGACCCGCGAGGGGGCCTCGCCGCCTTCGACCTGGTCGTCCCGCCGGCACACGACGAAATCACCGGCCCGAACGTCCTGCCGATCATCGGCTCTCCCAACCGGATGAGCGCCGAAAGGCTCCAGCAAGATCTTTCACGGTTCAGGTCACGGATCGACCCGCTACCGAGGCCGCGCGTCGCGCTGATCGTGGGCGGAAAATCCAACTCTCACGATCTACCGCCGGCGCGCGCCAAGGCCATGGCCGACGATGTTGGCAAGGCCGTCCGCGCGATCGGCGGCTCCCTGCTGGTTAGCTTCACGCGCCGTACCCCTAAGCCTGCCCGGCGGATCCTCTCAGAAGGCTTGAGGGAAATCCCGGGCTGGATCTGGGACAACCACGGCGAAAATCCCTATGCCGCCTTCCTCGCAGCCGCCGACATTATCCTGATCACCGACGACTCTACCAATCTCGCCACGGACGCTGCGACCACCGGTAAGCCGATCTACACGCTGGCGATGGCCGGCGGCGGACGCAAATTCGATCGTTTTCACGACGACTTGAGGCGCCGAGGCATCGAACGGCCATTCGCGGGAAGCCTCGCCGAATGGAGCTATCCGCCGCTTGATGAGACAAATCGAGCGGCAACAGAACTCCTCCGGCGACTAGACGCACGAAAACCCTGATGATCAATCGCCTGGCTCGCCTGCCGAAAGGGGCCGCTCTAAGGAGCAGCTGTTTGCATTTGAGCCTAGGGTGTCGCGGATTGAGTCGTCCGGAGTCCAAGTCGCGGTCATGAGCGGCCCCAGCATCCTGTTTGTCGTCAACGCCGGCGCCGCGGTCGGCGGTGGCCACGTCATGCGATCCCTGACCCTTGCCAGCGCACTCGCGGCCCAGGGTGCGAGCGTCCGCTTCGCGGCGCCGCCCTCTGTTGAGGCGATCCTGACGGCCTTCGCGCCGGAGACCCCTTGGATCGCGGCGGCCTCGACCGCGGCGGACGACCTGGCCGCGGCGCTCAAGGGAGAGCGATTCGATGCTGTCGTGTTCGATCACTACGGCCTCGCTGAGCCGGACCATCGGCTCATCGGCCGTGGCAAACCTGCTCTTGTGCTTGACGATCTGGCCGACCGCCCCCTTGGGGCGAACCTTGTGCTGGATAGCGGGCCTGCACGGCGCGCCGAGGACTACGACGGCTTGATCCCAGACGGAGCCCGCCTATTGCTGGGCCCGCAATACGCACCCGTGCGGGCGGAGTTCGCCGCCCTGCGCGAAACTGCGCTTTCCTGGCGTGGCGAGCCCGTCCGCCGCGTCCTGGTTTCCTTAGGTCTCACCGATATCGAAGCAATCACCAGCCGAGTGGTAGAGCGACTTCGACCCAAGGTCAGCGATGTCGGTATCGATGTGGTGCTGGGCGCCGAGGCCCCAAGCCTTCCCAGCCTGACGAAGATCGCTCGGCGCGACACCCGCATCGTGCTGCATATCGACAGTCCCCATATGGCTCGGCTCACGGCGGAGGCCGATATCGCCATCGGCGCGGCCGGATCCTCGACCTGGGAGCGCTGCACGCTAGGCCTTCCGACATTGATGCTCGTGTTGGCGGAAAACCAACGCGCCGCGGCTCATACGCTCGCCGAGCGCGACGCAGCTATCGTCTTGGACCCGGCTGTCGCTGATTTCGAGAGCGCCTTCGACCGCGCGCTCATGCGGCTCACCACCGACGCGGCCCTACGCCGCCTGCTCGCAGCAGCGAGCGCCGAACTCTGCGACGGACAGGGCGCGCCCCGCGTCTCTGAGACGTTCTTGAAGCTGATTGCGGCGCGCGGCTGAACCAAACGGTCGCAATCGCACTTCGGCCTAATCCGCCGTTAACTGCAAATGTGCTGCCCTGTCCGCCCAATGTTTCCGGAGGACGAGGGATTGGAGCAGGCGCGCGCAGTACCGAACGAAACGAACCCGGCTGCGATTTTCGCTCCGGTCGCTGTCGCACGTCCACGCCTGCCGAACGCCGAGGCCATCCTGCCGTATCTGCATCGGATAGATGCGGCGCGCTGGTATTCCAACTTCGGGCCACTGGTCAACGAGCTGGAAAAGCGGCTCGCCGAGCGCTTCCCGCGACCGACCAAGGTCGTCACGGTCGCCAACGCCACCCAGGCGCTGACGCTGGCTCTGCAGGCCATGGACCTGATGCCAGGTGGCTACGTTGTCCTGCCGGCCTGGACCTTTGTGGCGACCGCCCATGCAGTGATCCAAGCCGGGCTGACGCCCTGGTTCGTTGATGTCGACCCAGCCACATGGATGCTCGACGCCGCAGAGGTCGAAGACTTAGCGCTGAACCTGCAGGGCGAAGTCGCCGCGGTGATCCCAGTCTGCGCCTTCGGGGCTATGCTGGACCTGGACCGATGGGTGGCGTTCCGGGAGTCAACCGGCATACCTGTGCTGATCGACGCCGCTGCGGCCTTCGATCGCCTCCACGACGCGCGGCTGCCGGCCGTGGTCAGCCTGCACGCGACCAAGGTTCTGGGGCTCGGTGAAGGCGGCTATCTCGCAACCGAGGACGCCGAGTTAGCCGGCAAGGTGCTGCAACTCACCACCTTCGGATTCAACGGCAGTCGCGATAGCCTGGTACCCGCGACTAACGCCAAACTCTCGGAATACGCAGCCGCCATTGGCCTGGCGGCGCTCGACAGCTGGCCTGCCGATCGTCTCCGCTTCCTGCGGACAGCGCAACATCTACGGATTGCCCTGATCGGGCGCCCCGACGTCAAATTTCAGGACGGTTGGGGAAGCGATTGGGCCACGAGCGTATGCTCTGTGGGCCTGCCTCGGGGCTCAGTCGATCACGTTGCGCGCAGTCTGCGCGAAGACGGCGTCGACACACGCCAATGGTGGGGTAGCGGGTGCCACACAAGCCGCGCGTTCACCGAGTGCCGCCGCGAGCCGTTGCCCTTCACAGAAGCGCTGGCGAGCTCGGTGCTAGGACTGCCTTTCTCCATCGACATGGACGCCCACGAGATCGCGCGCACCGCCGCCGCCCTGGACCGGGCGCTGAGCCACCGCTGATGGACTCGGCCCATCCCTTCGCCAGCGCGCGCTACGCCGAAGGGCTGGCGGCGCCTGCCGATGTGATCGCGATCCCCGAATGGGGTTCCCACCTAATCCGACGCTCCATTGAAGGCGGGCTCTGCGACGCCATGGGAGTCTATCCGCTGCAGGTTTTCGCCCGCGGCGCAGGCATCGCGGCAGGCTTGGAGCGGCTGGCCGCTGGCGGACTGGTTTCCGCAGTGCTCGTTCCAGACCCGCTTCACTCCACCGCCGAGGACCTGGCGCGCCAGTTCGAGATCTGCCGCCCGTTCAAGACACACTACTTGATCGATCCCGCGCGAGGGGTGTTCGCACCCAGCCGCCACCATGGGCAGGAATTGCGCCGCGCTGCGCGCCGCGGCCGGGTCGAACGGGTGTCGCTGTCCAACCATCTCGCCGTCTGGCGCCAGCTCTACGCCGGACTTGTCGCGCGTCGTGCCGTCAGCGGCGCAGCCGACTTCGCACCCGCCTATTTCGACGCGCTCGCCGCCGAGCCCGCTATGCAAGCCTTCGCGGCTTACAGCGGCGGCGAGATCGTCGGAATGTCGATTTGGTTCGCCGCCGAGGGCGTCGTCTACTACCACCTCTCGGCGGTTAGTC
>JAYUBY010000629.1:0-1978 GCA_043740635.1 Alphaproteobacteria bacterium | reverse complement strand
GCCTCGGTCATTAGAGTCAGGGTCCGCTGCGGATCGCGGCCATGAGCCAGGATTGACAGGAAGACCTTGGCCGCATGCCGGTCGCGGCGAACCGCCGAGGTAATCAGCGGCGTCGCTCGGCTCGCGGCGGTGAAGGCGTCCGGATGCAGGTCGAGATTGCGCTCGTCGGCGATCTTGAACATTCGCAGGAGGTTTACCGGGTCCTGCTCAAAGATGTCCGGGCCGTCGATGTTCAGGCGGCCGGAGATCTCGTGGAATCCAGGCTCATCAAGGGGTTTGCGCTTAGGCCTGCGCGCCGGAAGTAAGCGAGAGAGGCCACGCGGCGCGACCTTTACCCGCTCGGCCTCCAATTTCGCCGCAAACACCCGGGTGAGCGATCCCACTTCCTTTGCAATCAGGAAGTAGCGGCGCATGAACCGCTCGACCGCCGGCGCGTCACCCCGGTCGCCATAGCCCATCCGTCGTGCGAGCTCGGGCTGCAGGTCGAAGGTCAGCCGCTCTTCCGGCCGGCCGGTGGTGAAATGCAGGTGGGCGCGCACAGCCCAAAGGAAGTCGAAGGCCTGGATGAAGGCCCGCACCTCACGGTGCTCGAACATCTCCAGCTGCATGACCTTCTCAATAGACTGGCCAGGGTGCAGGTACTGGGCGATCCAGAATAGGGTGTTGAGGTCGCGAAGCCCGCCCTTGCCCTCCTTGATATTGGGCTCGACCATGTAGCGGCTGGCGCCGGCGCGCGCGTGGCGCTCGTCCCGCTCCTTGAGCTTTGCCGCGACAAACTCGGCCCCCGTACCCTTGACCACCTCGTTCTGGAAGCGCCGGACAAGTTCGTCGGCCAGCTTTTCGTCGCCGGCCAGTCGTCGCGTCTCCAGGATCGACGTACGGATCGTGAAGTCCTCGCGGGAGAGCTTCACGCACTCCTCGACCGTGCGAGAAGCGTGACCGACTTTGAAGCCCAGGTCCCACAGCGCGTAGAGCATATATTCGATCACGCTCTCGGCGTGGGCGGTCTGCTTGTACGGACGCACAAACAGAAGATCGATGTCGGAAAAGGGCGCGAGTGTTCCGCGGCCGTAGCCACCGACCGCCATCAGTGCAAGACGCTCGCCCTCGGTCGGATTGCGCGCGCGGAATACGTGTACGGTCGTGAAGTCCCATAGCGCGGTGATCACCTCGTCCGTCACGCCGGAGATGAGCCGCGCCGTCTCAATTCCGCCGGCGCCGTTCTCCAGCCGCTCCTTGGCGATCATCCGACCGCGGAAAAGCGCCGCCTTGAGGATCTCAAGGGCCGCCTTGCGCTGCGCCGGCCCATCGCCGGCTTCCAGCGCCGCCGCCGAAAGCTGGGCGCGTAGCCGCACGCCATCGACGACATACTCCAGGCGGGTGGGGCGAAGGCGGGGCGGCATGACTAGACGGATATAGGACGCTTTTTCCTAACCCGCCCAGGCCGAGTTGCCTCAGGCGCACGGCAAGGTCCGGTAGCGGCTGTGTGAATGAACCGCGCCAACCACCATGGGGAGCGCTGTGCAGGCGGCGATCGCGATGCCCAAAACGGTGGCCTCCCGCAACACGAAGCCGACCACGATCAGGATTAGGCCGCCCAGGAACATGGCGCGGCCGGTGAACCGGTGGGTCTTGTCCCACACGCCGGCGTCGGCGAGCGTCCACGGGATCTTGAGGCCGATGAATCCGTTCTGGCGCGCCTTGCTGAGGTAGTTTCCGACCGCCAACAACAAGACACCGGTGGCGATGGCCACGGGGCGCATGACGTTAAAGTCGGGGTCCATGGCGCAGCCGATCAGGGCGACCTGGACCACCAGCATCAGGCCGGCGACACTGATCAAGGTCATTTCGAAGACGTGTGCTCCGCGCTCCACGTCGTGATGCCTTTCGAACCCCGGCGCGAATGTCATCGTGATGGTCACGAAGCCGGAAATCACGGGGATCAGCCAGAGCGCCGTGCGCGATATCGTGTGATGGC
>JAYUBY010000628.1:0-2489 GCA_043740635.1 Alphaproteobacteria bacterium | reverse complement strand
AACACATTTGCTGGGGAGAGTTTCATCGACGAGCTGGCGGAAGCTTCAGGCGTGGACCCTTTGGCGTACAGGCTGGCAATGCTGAAAGAGCCCCGCGGTCGCGCTGTCCTAGAAACGCTCGCAAAGATGTGCGGCTGGGCCAAGCGGGGTGCGCCCGGAACCGGCCAAGGCATGGGTCTGAGCTACGACCGGCATCGCAACCGAGCTGGCTTCGTCGCCTGTGCCGCCGAGGTCGAAGTGAATATCGACGTTCGCCTCGTGAAGCTTTGGTGCGTGGCCGACGCCGGCCTGATCATCAATCCGGACGGCGCGAAGAACCAGCTCGAGGGCGGCATGATCATGGCCGCCAGTTGGGCGCTGAAGGAGCAGGTCAGGTTCGGCGGGCCGGGTATCGCGTCGACCACGTGGGACGAATATCCGATCCTTCGCTTTGACGAGATCCCGCCGGTGGAGATTGTGCTCCTCAACACCCGTGATCCGCGCCCTCACGGCATAGGAGAGCTCAGCCAGGGGTCCGTTATGGCGGCGATTGGCAACGCCGTGGCGCACGCCTTAGGCGCCCGGGTCCGCGAATTGCCGATGACCCGCGATAAAATCGCCGCAGCCTTGCTGGCTGACTGAAGGTTTCATCTGCCGCTCACAGTCACTAGATGTCGGTCCATGAACGATCTGACGCCCCACAAGACCCCCGTCACCGTGCTCACCGGCTACCTCGGCGCGGGCAAGACCACCCTCCTGAACCGCATCCTCTCTGAGGACCACGGCAAGCGTTACGCCGTGATCGTCAACGAGTTCGGCGAGGTGGGCATCGACAACGACCTGATCGTCGGCGCCGACGAGGAGGTGTTTGAGATGAACAACGGCTGCGTCTGCTGCACGGTGCGCGGCGATCTGATCCGGGTCGTCTCAGGCCTGATGAAGCGTAAAGGCGGATTCGACGCGATCATCGTAGAAACCACCGGTCTCGCCGATCCAGGCCCGGTGGCCCAGACCTTCTTCGTCGACGAGGATGTGCGCGCCAAAACCGAGCTCGACAGCGTCACAACGGTGGTGGACGCTAAACACCTCCTGCTGCGCCTGGCCGACTCCAAGGAAGCTGCCGAGCAGGTGGCGTTCGCAGACCAGATCATCCTCAACAAAACCGACCTCGTCACCGAAGCCGAACTGGTCGAAGTCGAGCGCGCCATCCGCAAGCTCAATCCGCTCGCACCGATCCATCGCGCCCAACGCTCCAACGTGCCGCTGAACCTGGTGCTAGGCCGCGGCTCCTTCGACTTGGCGCGCATCGAAGATATCGAACCCGACTTCCTCAAGCCCGCTCACGGCGAGGCCGGACACGTCCATGACGAGCACTGCGATCACGATCAGGGCCATGACCATCATCACCACGATCTCGACGGACATGGCCACGGCGGCCACGACATCGAAGCCAGCGGCATTCGCGGGATATCCCTAACGTCGCACAAGCCGCTCAACGCCAACAAAGTCACCGCCTGGCTGAACGAGGTGCTGCAGCGCCAGGGGCCTGACATCCTGCGAGCCAAGGGGATCCTCGACGTCGCCGGAGAGGAGCGCCGCCTGGTCTTCCAGGCGGTGCACATGATCTTGGAGGGGGACTTCCAAGGCCCCTGGCGCGATGGGGCCGACCGCTATTCGCGGCTCGTCCTCATCGGTCGCAACCTGGATGAAGCCAAGCTGCGCAAAGGCTTTGAGGCGACGGTCGCTTAGGCGGCGATTTGCGGCTGGGCGACGAGCTGTTTGAGGCGTGCAGTAGCGACGAATTCCGGCTTCAGAAGCCCACAGCGCTCAGCGATCCGGCCGCCGCGCCATTCCAGAATTAGTTGTTCACCCTCCATCCGGTAGCGGCCGCGATGGACCGTCGCTCCGGCAGAGACTTGAATCAAATTCCATATCATCTTCGCGCCTCGCGCTGATCGAGGGCCTTTCTGACCCCGCCAAGCCGCGAAAGTTAATCCAACAGGGTTGCATGACGATTAATCGTGAATCTCGTCCCGGCTCTGGGCTCAGTTTTTCTCGTTCACCAGGCCTATAGCGTGGAATCCGCTGGCGTGGAGCTGATTGACGACCCGCATGAAGTCGCCTCAGCGGACCCTCGATCGGCACGCACATAGACCTGTTCCGCCTGCGGGTTCGCGCCACCGAGCCGGCTGGAAAGCTCGGCGGAGAGCGCCTCGAGGGTCGTTGCCTCTCGCCGATGAAAAGTCGCCCGCTGCTCTGGAGCGAGACGTAAATCGGGTTCGCAGTGATCCCTCGGTGCGGAGGCGGCAGATCGAGGTTCAGCGACACTGTCGCCGCCGGGAGAGACACCATGAAGACGATGAGCAGGACCATCATGATATCTACGAAAGGCGGTACGTTGATAGCGCTGTTCTAGGGTCTGTTGGGATTCAGGATTCACCCGACGCGCTGTCCGTGATTCAAGCTCCGGATGGACCGATTCGTTTTGAGTGACGCCCAGTGGGCAAAGA
>JAYUBY010000627.1:0-3518 GCA_043740635.1 Alphaproteobacteria bacterium | reverse complement strand
CAGCGCGCCGACATCATCGCCTGGTCCCTATGGCGAAGAGCCCATCAGGCCGAAGCTAGAAGGGCTCATATCCAAACCCAACTGCAACTGTAATGCTAGTCCACGACCAGCACGATCTTGCCGACGTGATCGCCGCTTTCCAGGTGCGCGTGGGCTCCGGCGGCGTCTGCAAGCGGGAAGGTCGCGTCGACTTGAGGTAAGACCTTGCCTGCCTCGATCCAAGGCCAGACCAGCGCCTCGACAGCCGCCGCGAGCCGGGCCTTTTCGTCGGCGTTGCGTGGGCGAAGGGTTGAGCCGGTCACGACGCCCCGCTTCTGCATGAGCCGACCGATCGAAAGCGTCACGTCGCCGCCGCCGAGGCTTGCGATAAACACGATCCGACCGTCCATCTTCAGGGCATCCAGATCCTTGGCGAAATAGTCGCCGCCGACCATGTCGAGCACCACGTCGCAACCCCCTTCGCGCTTGGCGACTTCAGCGAAATCTTCGGCCTTGGCGTCGACAGCAATGTCAGCGCCCAATTTGCGAGCCGCGGCCGCCTTTTCGGCGCCCCTGGCTGTAGCAATTACCTTGGCGCCGTGAGCCTTGGCCATCTGGATCGCCGTCGTGCCGATTCCCGACGTGGCGCCATGCACCATCAGGGTCTCGCCGGTCTTGAGGTGTCCGTGTTCGAAAACGTTGGCGAAGACGGTGAAGACGGTCTCAGGCAGGGCCGCGGCTTGGACGAAATCTAACCCCTTCGGGATCGGTAGGGCGTGACGGGCGTCGCAGACTGCGAATTCAGCGTAGCCGCCCCCGCCCAGCAGAGCGCAGACCTTGTCACCAGCCTTCCAGCGCCCGGCTCCTATGACGATCTCGCCGGCAACCTCTAGCCCCATGGTCTCCGGCGATCCCGGCGGCGGCGGATAGAAGCCCAGGCGCTGAATGATGTCCGGCCGGTTTATGCCTGCCGCGCGCACCCGGATGAGAATCTGGCCTTCCTTTGGCTCGGGCCGAGGGATCTGGACGGGCTTCAATGCCTCAGCGGGGCCCTTACCGCCCTCGATGGCGATCGCGGTCATGCTCTCAGTCATTTTGGCTCTCGGTCATGGGGACAGCTCCAGCAATCCTGTGCGCGCCTCGCGTGCACAAGCTTGCACTTTGGTGGCATGCGCGGTTGGATAGCGCCCCTTCGGGAAACCGGAAAGGCAAAGCCCGTTATGGAAGAGCCTGCGGAAGTCCGCGTTGGCCGGGGCCAACGCCTCATTGAGGCCGTACGCGAGGACCTGGAATTGTTCGGCGTGGCCGAGCTGGAAGAGCGTATTGAGATCCTGCAGTCGGAGATTGCCCGGGCGGAGGCCCAAATCGACCGAAAAAGAGCGGGCCGCGCCGCGGCTGACGCCCTGTTCGGAGCGGGATCCGGCTAAATTGTCGCACCTGGCCCAGCGAAGGCGGTCCAGGTCGCGTGATAGAATGTGGATGCCCCAGGTCGAGTGGCATGGGGGTTGCACAGGCGGTTTCTTCGCGACCGCCTTGCCGGTCGGGTATAGGTTAAGCAGCGTATGAACGATCTGAACGCCCCATCGACACCGAAGCCCGCCACGGTCTGGCGCGCCGAAGTCATTCAAGACTTCGCCCGGTCCGAGCTCTTCCAACGGACCTTCCAGGAGGGCATGGACCTGGTGGAAGAGACCGCTGGATATCTGGATGGCGCGGGACGTCAGGCGTCCAAGCTCCTGGCGCGCAGTGCGGCTTTGGCCTACGCGGCCGAGAGCATGCGTCTGACCACACGTCTCATGCAGGTGGCCTCGTGGCTTCTGGTCCAGAGAGCGGTGCGTGAAGGCGATATGCCCCCGGACGCGGCCTGTGAGGAGCGCTACCGCATGGCGGGCGAAGAAGTCTTCCGCTCGGCGGGCGATGCGGCCGAAGGGCTGCCGCAGGTCTTGACGGGGCTCCTCGATCGCTCCGAGCGACTCTATGAGCGGGTCCGCCATCTCGACCGGCGGATGTATGTTGAGAACGCCGCAAACGAAGCGCCGCACCCTGTACTTGCTCAGCACGACCGCTTGAAGACCGCCTTCGGCGGCTAACACCGATATTTGACCGCTGATTTTTCCGGATAGCCAGTCTCTATCCCCGCGCCGACGCGGGTTCGGTCCGGCTAGCGTCGGCTCACTTGCGCGTGAAACCGCCGAACTTGGCGTTGAAGCGCGACACGCGGCCACCGCGGTCCAGCATCTGGTGGCCGCCGCCGGTCCAGGCCGGATGGGTCTTAGGATCGATATCCAGGTTCAGGGTCGCGCCTTCCTTCCCGTAAGTAGAACGGGTCTGGTAGGTCGTGCCGTCCGTCATCACCACGGTGATGAAATGATAGTCCGGATGGGTGTCTTGTTTCATCGCGCGGGCGCCTGACGTAAAGGAGCGTCGAAAGTTGTCGAGGGCCTCCGAGTAGGGGGCCGTTCGAGGAAGCCGGGCGTATAGAGAAACGCCGCCAGAAAAGCAAGGTGTGAGCGTCCATGAGTGAGCCCCCGGTGATTGAGTTGGGGGCCGAGACGGCCGCGGCGGGACGGCCGACCGCCGGCCAGGCCCTGGCCCAGAACCTCACGGAAGCCGCCGAACGGCGAGGCAAAAGCCGCAACATCCGTGCGCTCGGCCACTTGATCCCCTACGCCGCGGGCCATCGCAGAGACGCAAGCGCCGCCGGCTTCTTCCTAATCACTGCCTCTATCGCCACCCTTGGCATGACCGGTGCGATCCGGTTCCTAGTGGATCAGTTGAACGTCGCACGCGCCGCCCATGCGCCGGCGTCGACCGTCGCGCCTTGGTTCTGGGGTCTGGGCGGGGTCGCCGTCGCCTTGGCTCTCTCCTCCGCCCTTCGCTATTTCTTCGTCACCAAACTCGGCGAGCGGGTAGTGGCGGACCTGCGCAAGTCGGTCTACGCGCACATCCTGTCGCTGGACCCGGCCTTCTTCCTGATGACCCGGACCGGCGAGGTGCTGTCGCGACTCACTACCGACATCCAAATCGTCGAAAACTTGCTCACCACCTCGATCTCGGTCTCGCTGCGCAACCTACTGATGCTGGTGGGCGGGCTCGCCTACATGCTGGTGGTGAGCCCCAAGCTCACCGGCCTGATCATTTTGACCTTCCCTGTAGTGATCGCCCCACTCTTCCTGTTCGGACGCCAGGTGCGTAAGCTCACCGCCTCGACCCAAGACCAGTTCGCCCGGGCCGTTGGACATGCGGGCGAGACCCTCGATGCTCTGGAGATCGTCCAGGCCTTCGGACGCGAGGCGGCCGGCGCGGCGCGGTTCGGCGAGGCCGTGGAGGCCTCGTTCCGTGTCTCTCTGCGCAGGATGACCGCCCGCGCGGTCATGACAGCCGCGGCAATCACCCTGGTGTTTGGTGGGGTGGTCTGGATTCTCTGGCTGGGCGTCAACTTCGCGTTCAACGACGAGCTTTCCTGGGGCACCTTTATCCAGTTCGCCCTGCTGGCGGTGATTACGGCGAGTTCTGTGGGCGCGCTCGGCGAAAGCTGG
>JAYUBY010000626.1:0-3037 GCA_043740635.1 Alphaproteobacteria bacterium | reverse complement strand
GTCAGCCTGCCCATAGGGGCAGCCTGATCGAGCCGGCCTTGCCGGAGATCGTGGCGATCACGACGCCGCAGCTACACCACTCGGTGGGACACGACCCTGACAGGCCCAATGGGACGCCTCAATGGCTACCCCCAGGGAGGCCCCAAGACACAGGAACTGGTCCCATAATCCACAACCACGAGCAATTCGAATCGACCCTTGATGAAGCCACGCGCCTATTGGACGCCCCGCCTCTGGAGGGAACGCCAGACCATGAGCGGCTGCTTCTCCTGATGCGGGAGATTGCGGCTTACCGTTCCGCCGTGCTCATACAGCCGCTAAAGCACGTGGCTGAAACAGAGCGCTTGTCTCGCCGTTTGGACGCGTTCGAAACGCGTCTGGCGCCGCACTTCTGTCCCCACTGGCACGCCATGATCAGCGGCGATCTTCGCCCTGCCGGAAAAGCCACCGATTGAAGTCAGTCCGCGGCGACCGCGAGCCGCGCGAGCGCCGGCAAAGACTTAACGCCGGTCCTCTTCATGATCGAAGCGCGATGGTTTTCGACCGTCCGCTGGCTGATCCCGAGGTCGGCGGCGATGTTCTTGCTGGGATGTCCCGCCAGAACGAGGTCCATGATCTGGCGCTGCCGGCCGGTCAGGGTGGCGATTTGGGTCACAGCTTTCGCGTGCCAGGCCGAAGTGCTGGTGGCGTCGCGCGCCCGGTCGAGCGCTCGCGTCACCGCCGCCAGGAGATCCAGGCGGGCAATCGGCTTCTCGATGAATTCCATCGCACCGGCCTTCATCGCTTCGACCGCCATAGCGATATCGCCGCGCCCGGTGACCATCATCGCCGGAAGCTCGCGGCCTGAGGCCGCCAGCCGTCGCAACAACTCCAGGCCACCGATCCCCGGAAGATTGGCATCGACCAGGAGACAGGCGTCGCCACCCGGACGGTACGCCTCCAGGAAATCCTCGGCGCAGCTGAACGGCTCGGGCGTCAACTCCGCGTCCTCGAGCACACTGCAGATGGCTTCGCGGACACGGCGATCATCGTCGACGACATACACTCGGCCGTCCTGAAAGGTAGCGAGGGCTGCGCTTTGCGCCTCGCCCACCGAGCCGCCCGCGACAAGGAACCCTTGAATGAGGCGATTGAGCTCGAGGAGGTTTATGGGCTTGCTGAGATGGACGCAGTTGTCGCGGGCGATATCGCGCAGGGTCACAGCCGATATGTCACCGGTAAGGATGGCCACGGCGACCTGCTGATCAAGAGCGCCGCGCACCCTCGTGGCAAGGTCAAGGCCATTGAGCCCGCCAGGGAGGTTGAAGTCGGCCAACACAATATCGGGGCGAACTGAACCGTGGGCCAACCGGTCCAGGGCGGTCAGGCCGTTGGCCGCGGCGACTACATTGTGACCTTCCGTCTCAAGAAGTTGCTGCAACAGATCACGGATGTCGGGATCGTCTTCGACGAGGAGGATTGCGCCGGTCTTCCGGTTTGGCTCAGCCGCATTGAAGGCCGGAGCCAAGGTCGCAGCCGGCTGCGTCAAGTGGTGTTCGGAGCGGGCGACATCGATAGAGAATACCGAGCCCCTGCCGGGTCGCGAGAACACTCCTACGGGATGCTGGAGGAGATCACCCAGGCGCCTGACGATGGACAGTCCGAGGCCCAAGCCTTCGCTGCGTAACCGCGCCGGATTTTCGACCTGATGATACTCCTCGAAAATCGCCTCCAGCTGCTCCTCGGCGAGGCCGACACCGGTATCCCAGATCTCGATGCGGATCGTACCACCCCGGCGGCGACAGCCCAGAAGCACCGTGCCGCGCTTGGTGTACTTCAGGGCGTTCGCCAACAAATTGCGGATCATCTGCTCGACGAGGCGCGGATCGCTGTCGACCCAGAGGCTGGATTTGACGCTGCGTAAATCCAGGCCCTGAGCCTTGGCTTGGTGCGAGAATTCCGCCTTCAGCCGTTCGAGGAGGTCGCTGATCGGAAATGCGATCCGCTCGACCCGCAAGACGCCGGACTCGATCTGGTTGATGTCGAGGAGCGTGTTGAGCATGTCCGACATGGCGCCCAGAGTTTCGGCGAGCCTGGAGACGAGAGCCTTGGCGCGATCGCCTTCGACGACCTTCGCCAAGAGCCCTTGCAGAAGTGAAAGCGCTTGGAGCGGCTGGCGCAGATCGTGGCTGGCCACGGCCAGGAAACGCGACTTCACCAGATTGGCCTGCTCCGCCGCCTGCTTGGCGGCCTCCAGCGCCCTCGCAGCCTGTTTGCGTTCAGTGATGTCGGCATATGTGACCACCACGCCCTCCACGCTGCCATCGCGCGCGCGGTAGGGGAGGATTCGTCGCACGAACCATGCGCCGCCCGCTTCGATCTCGCCCTCGATGGCGACAAGGCCATTGAGCACGACGTTGGCGTCCTCCGACGCTGTGCTCTCGAAGCCCAAGGACCTAACTTCCGATAGGTGACGGCCGACGTCACTCGGGAGGATGTCGAAGAGAAGTGCGGTCGCTGGCGTAAAGAAGCGGATTCTGAGGTCGCGATCGAGGAACAACGTCGCAAGGTCGGCGCTATAGAGGACGTTTTTCAGGTCGTCGGCCGTTGTGCTCTGGCGGGCCAGAGTTTCCTGCAGCCGGCCGTTCAGCGCCGAGAGTTCGTCGTTTGAGCGCTGTAGTTCCTCCCTAGAAGCTGGATTCTCACTATTCGTGGCCGGGACTTGGTGGGCTCGGATGTGCGCGCCGTGAGCGATCCGCCCATGCTCTTGGGTGGCGGGCGCGAGTTTCGGGATTGGGCCATCCTCGCCGGTCCTGGCCACTTCAATGGCGCGCTCGGCCACGGCGCCGTGCTTTCCCGGCCCGCGAAGGTCGAGGCTCGCGGCGCTCATCACGCTCGGGTCCGGTCGCGGCGCTGCCGCGCCGGTCGGCTGAGGTTCGCGAACCGGCATGGAATTGTTCTCGAAAAGCAGGCGCCTTCGGGCCGAAAGCGCTGACGAACGGTGATGCCTCGCAATCTGGCCGCGTCGGCCAAATGCGTGAGACCACCGTGATATGTG
>JAYUBY010000625.1:0-3690 GCA_043740635.1 Alphaproteobacteria bacterium | reverse complement strand
CTCCTCGATCAATTTCCGCGCAACCTCTACCGTAACTCGGCCCACGCCTTCGCCACAGATCCCAAGGCGCGCTCCGTCGCACTTGCCGCCATCGAAAGGGGTTTCGACACGAAGGTGGAATCCAACTTGCGCAACTTCTTCTACCTGCCCTTCGCCCACTCCGAAGACCTGAGCGACCAGGACTACGGCCTGGCGCTCAACACGGAGGCCGGCAATGAAGACAACATCAAGTGGGCGGCCCTGCACCGCGACATCATCGTCCGCTTCGGCCGCTTCCCGCACCGGAATAGGGAGCTCGGCCGCTTGACGACGCCGGAGGAGCAGGCGTTTCTGGACGAGGGCGGCTTCGCGGGTTGAGCGGGGTTCTGCGGTTCGCGCCCCCTGGTCCGCTAGCTCACCCAACGGCCTCATAGACGCTCCGCGACCGCAGGAAGATGATAGGTTTTGGACTTGAGCTGTGGATGACCGCCCTGAGTGATTCGTTTGGTCTCGCGAATCACTTGACCCTCGCGGTCCGATGAATGCCCACGCCGCCATCCAGCCGATTTGCCAGGCCGCCCCGGATCACCCGGAGCGCCAGTACCTCGACCTTTTGGTTGACATCCTGGCCAACGGCGTGCAGCGCGGCGACCGCACGGGCACAGGTACGCTCGGGGTCTTTGGGCGCCAGATGCGCTTCGACCTGGCCCAGGGCTTCCCGCTCCTGACCACCAAGAAGCTGCACAAGAAGTCCATCATCCTTGAACTGCTATGGTTCTTGCGTGGCGACACGAATGTGCGCTGGCTGCAGGAGCGGGGCGTCAGCATCTGGAACGAATGGGCCGACGCGGACGGTGAGCTTGGCCCCGTCTACGGCAAACAGTGGCGGTCCTGGACCGCCCCCGACGGTCGGGTGATCGATCAGATTAGCGCCCTAGTTGAAGGTCTGAAGACCAATCCCAACAGCCGCCGCCACATCGTCTCGGCGTGGAACCCGGCCGAAGTGGAAGACATGGCCCTTCCGCCTTGCCATTGCCTGTTTCAATTCTTCGTGGCTGATGGAAAGCTCAGTTGCCAGCTCTACCAGCGCTCGGCTGACGTCTTCCTAGGCGTGCCATTCAACATCGCCTCCTACGCGCTTCTGACGATGATGGTGGCCCAGGTGACGGGCCTTGAGCCCGGCGAATTCGTTCACACGCTGGGAGACGCTCACCTCTACCTCAACCACCTCGACCAGGCCCGCGAGCAGCTCTCCCGCGATCCGTTGCCGCTGGCTCAAATGAAGATTGCAGCGCGCGACGATCTCTTCGCCTTCGAGTTCGAGGATTTCACCCTGGAAGGCTATTGCGCGCACCCGAGCATTTCGGCGCCGATCGCTGTGTGATGGAAAGCCGCCTGACGCTTGGCGAGGTTTCGGAGGCGGTGGCGAAGGTCTCTGACATTTACGCTGGCAAATACGGCATTGAACGCGATGACGACTGGTTCCTGCTGAAGCTACAGGAAGAGCTCGGCGAACTCTCTCAGGCGCATCTAAAGCTCTCATGACGCGGTCGAGGCACTGTGGTGGAGCTCGCCAGGGCAGATGAAGCCGCCGACGTGTTCTGCCAACTCCTTCTCTCCTGCCGCCGCTTCGGGATTGATCCGGGAGCCGCAGTCCGCGCCAAGTGGCTCGCCTGGTCGGAGTCCGCCGCGTAGCTCAGGGGGGTAGAGCTGGACTCGCCAGCTCTGCTAGGAGACTCCCATGTCCTCCATCACTCTTACCGCCGGTCCCATCGCGCGGGCCCGCAACGGCGTCATCGGCAAGGACGGCGGCATGCCGTGGCGTCTGAAGACCGACCTTGCCAACTTCCGCGCCGTGACCATGGGCAAGCCCGTGATCATGGGCCGCAAGACCTGGGAAAGCCTTCCGAAGAAGCCGCTGGTGGGGCGCACCAACATCGTGCTTTCCCGCGACGGCTCCTTCGAACCCAAGGGCGCCGTGGTCTGTGAGGAATTCATTGAAGCCGTCGCCATTGGGCGCGAGCAAGCGGCTGAAGACGACGCGCGGGAGGTCTGTGTAATCGGCGGCGCGTCGCTTTTCGAGCTAGCGCTGGCCAAGGCGGGCCGGATCTATCTCACCGAGATCGACGCCGAGATCGACGGCGACACCAAGCTCTCCCCGATCGACGAAAGTCGTTGGACCGAGGTCAGCGCCAGAGCCTATCCGGCAAGCGAAGAGGACGAATATCCCTTCACCATCCGAGTGTTGGAGCGCCGCTGAGGCGTCAAGCGGCTAGACCGCCTTGCCGATTGGCTCTGCGCTGTTGGGATCGAGCAGTGCGCTGTTTGCCATCACCTTCGCTTTGGCCTTTTCGTCGTCGTCCTCGCCCAGGCCTTGATGGAAGTCCTGCAGAATATCGAAGAGCTCTTCGAGTTCGATTTTCAGCGGCCGACCCTTAGGGAAGCGATAGCGCCAGAAGCTGGCGATGTGGGAAACCATTCCAGTACGCTCACCCAGCGTGATGAACATCTCCGGCGACTTCAGGAGGAAGTCGCGGAAGGCCATCGGATTTCCGGCCTGCGTCAACTCACCAAAGGCATCGTCGTACACCTGTAGGGTACTGCGGACCTTGCGGACCTGGCCAAGGATCGCCTGGTTGACGCGCGCACCCACCTCCTTGACCTGGCTCATCATCTCGTAGTCGCGCGGACCAACAACCTTGATCTCGGTCAGTTCGCCGATCACGCCCCGCAGCTCCGGCCAGAGGCTGTTCAGAACCCATTTGTAGTAGAGGAAGCCTTTCCAGCTGAAGATGCCCTCTCGGAAGTTTTCGCCTTCCAGGCCCAACGTTAGGCGCAGTGGCTCCAGCCGTGTATCGTCCTCGCCGGAGAGCAGGAGGCTAACGAGCTTGGAGATGTTCGCATTGGGAGCACCGGACTTGTCGCCGCCATAGGCCAGGTCGACGAGCTTGGAGATTTCGCCCGAGACGAACCGTTGCATGCGGTCGAGGTCGGCGGGGGAGATCGCGAAATAGCAGTTGGCGATCCTGAAATCGCGACGCTTCAGGTGTTCGCGCAGCAGGAACGGATCGAGCGAAGGCAACTCGTCCAAGGCCTCCAGAAGCGCGACGTCACGAGACTCCTCGTCCCGGTCACCGCGCAGCTGGTACAGCAGCTCCTGCCAGCCGCGCTGGCCCACAAATAGAGACCGTCCGCCAAGACTGAGATCCGTCCGCTCGAAGGGGATGATAACTTTTGTGGAGATGCGCTTGAACTGATCGAAGATGTGCTGCTCGTCGGCGCGCAGGCGGTGTTTGATGATCACAGCGCCGTTTAGCGTCGCCGCCTTGAAGAACGGGGCGCTTTCGTATTCGGGATCACCAACGTTCTGGTTCGCCACGGCGGCCAGGTTGAGGACGCGGCTGGTAGAGGCTGTGCGCTCAAGCCCGCTAAGGCTCCGATACGATCGATCTGGTGCGCGCGCGACCACGTCATTCTCCCCCTTGCGAAAGAGCCAAACGCCTGTTCACAGCGAATCGCCGCGTGGAAGCTCTCTCAACTGCCTTCAGGACTTAACCTTGCGTTACAAGCTCTACGATTGCGTTAAGACATACTCGTTCACCGAACGCGTTCTGCAGCGAAGCCGCCATTCGTCGAACCGCTTCCCCTTCAGACCATTTGGCGCGAATACTGCGGCTAAAGAAGCCCTTGCGGCGGGCACCATTGTAGAGG
>JAYUBY010000624.1:0-4071 GCA_043740635.1 Alphaproteobacteria bacterium | reverse complement strand
GGCGCAACTCGATGCGATGGTGCGCCGCGCCAAGGCGATCATTACAACGGTCGGGCCTTATCAGCTCTATGGCGACAAGCTGGTGGCGGCGTGTGTCGCGGCTGGCACAGACTGCCTGGATCTTTCTGGTGAACCCACCTGGATGGCGCAAATCATCGCCACCCACGATGCGGCAGCTAAGGCGTCCGGCGCTCGGATCGTCCATTCCTGTGGCTTCGATTCCATCCCGTTTGAATTGGGCGTCTGGTTTGCTGAGGAAACGGCCAAGGCAACATTGGGTGGCTATGTTCCGCGCGTGAAGGGCCGTCTGCGCGCGATGCAGGGCGGGCTCTCCGGCGGAACGGCGGCCAGCGGGGCTGCGACCATGGCGGCGATCCAGAAGGATCCTGGCCTGATCGCGGTCATGATGAACCCCTTCGCGCTTACGCCAGGCTTCCAGGGGCCCGATCAGCCGCCCGGCAATGCGGTCCAGCACGATCCAGACCTCGGAGCAGATGTTGGACCTTTCATGATGGCGGTGATCAACACCAAAAACGTCCACCGCTCGAACGCCCTTCTCGGTCACCGCTGGGGGACTGACTTCAAGTACGATGAGATGTCGGTCGTGGTTCCAGGCGCTCCCACTGAGTTCACAGGCATGGGCGCCGACGCCCCGAAGCCGGGCGATGGGCCATCAAAGGCTGAACGGGAAGCGGGGTTCTATGACATCGTCTTCGTTGGCGTCGCACAGGATGGCCGCCAGGTGAAGGTGTCCGTGAAGGGTGATCGCGATCCGGGGTATGGCTCGACGTCGAAAATGTTGGCTGAGGCCGCCATTTGCCTCGTGAGGGACACCCAGGCCACGCCCGGCGGTGTCTGGACACCGGGCGCGGCGATGGGTTCAAAGCTCGTCGATCGGCTGCAGGCCAACGCCGGGCTCACGTTCACGGTTGAGAGCTGATCGCCCTCAAATCGATCAGCAGGCGTAAGCGCTGCGAACCGGGACTCGACGGCCGATGTAGGGGTCCCACACCCAGCGGGTCGTCTCGCACGTGCGGTAGTAGGGTTCGTCGTAGCCGTAGGCGTAAACCGGGCCCGGAGCGTAATAGCCGCGATCGTAGTAGCCGCGATCGTAGTACCCGCGATCGTAGTAGCCGTGGCTGTAGTAGGGGCCGTGGTTGGACGCGATTGCAGCGCCCAGCGCTAGGCCAACCACGCCGGCAGCGACAGCTGCGCCGCCATCGCCGCGCCCATGGTGACCATCGTAGTAGCCGTGGTAGGGACGGGCGTCAGCGGTTGTCGCCGTAGCGAAAGTCGCGCCGCCCAGGGTTATGGCCGCCATTGCGGCCGTCAGAGCTTTTCTCATGTTGGCCTCCTTGCTTGTACTTAACGGCTGGGACACCGCATCGTTCTCCAGGCTAGGAATTGCAGACTGAACGGATGCTGAACAAGTCCTTTAAGATGCGACCAGAATCGCCGCCGGCCTAATCGTCACCGGTTCCGCTGGCGTCATGGTGGACGCCCACGGACGGCGAGGACAAGCTGGCGCGAAGCTGCGGACAATTTGGATGATCGGGAGAGGCGCATGAAAGACTTCACGGGCAAGTTGGCGGTCGTAACAGGCGGCGGCACGGGCATGGGACGCGAACTCGCTCGACAGCTGATCGCCGAGGGCTGCAGCGTCGCCATGTGCGATGTCTCGTCGCGCAACATGGCCGAGACGATCGCGCTCTGCGTCGCCGATGGGGTGCCACAGGGCGCGCGGATCACCGCCCACATCGCCGACGTCTCCGACGAAAGTCAGCTGATCCGTTTCCGTGACGATGCAGCCGAGCAGCACGACAGCGACCGCCTGCACCTATTGTTCAACAACGCAGGTATCGGTGGCGGTGGTTCGATTGTCGCCGACAGCCGCGAGGACTGGGAGCGGACGTTCAACGTTTGCTGGGGCGGAGTATACCTCGGCGTCCGCACGTTTCTGCCCATGCTTCAAGCCGCCGACGAGGCGCATATCGTCAACACGTCCAGTGTGAACGGTTTTTGGGCCAGCCTCGGGCCCAATGTCAGCCACACCGCCTATGCGGCGGCCAAGTTTGCTGTGAAGGGTTTCTCTGAAGCCCTGATCACAGACTTGAAGCGGACCGCGCCGCACATCAAGGTCTCCGTGGTCATGCCCGGCCACATCGGCACTTCCATCGTCGCCAATTCCCGAAAAGTTCGGAGCGGCCGCGACGAGGACACGCTGTCGGCTGAGGAGCTCACCCAGGCCCGAGCGCAGATCGCAAAGACGGGTCTCGATGTCAGCAAGCTGCCCGACGAGGCCGTCCAGGCGGTGGCTGCCGAACAGCACCGTCGCTTCCTCGAGGACGCACCTACAACCGCTTCGGCGGCGGCGACAATCATCCTAGATGGCGTCAAGGCAGATCGCTGGCGCATCCTGGTGGGCGACGACGCGCACACGATGGACGCCCTGGTCCGAGCGGACCCCGAGGCGGCGTATAGCCCCGAGTTTTTCGCGGTCCTCACCAAGGAGGTCGGGTGGCGGCTGGGCGGGTAGCGGCCTAACTTGGCGTCATGGCGACTATTCTGGCGATCCACGCCCATCCCGATGACATTGAGCACCTGGCAGCGGGCGCCCTGGCAATCCTGGCGGCCAAGTCAAACACGATCTGCATTGCCACTGTGACCGCCGGAGAGTGCGGTTCAGCCTCGACCGACCTCCCTGCGACGGGGAGCATCCGCAAGGCTGAGGCTGCGAACGCCGCGGCCCTGATTGGCGCGGAGTACCGTTGCGCGGACCTCCCTGACCTAGGCGTGTTCAACGACGATCGCTCGCGCCGCGCGGTGACCGAGTTGATCCGATGGGCGAAGGCTGAGGTCGTCATTGCGGCGTCACCTGCGGATTATCATCCAGACCACGAGGCGGCGAGCGAGCTGGTGCGCGATGCGTGCTTCGCTTCGTCCGTCCCGAACTATTGGACGGGCCCAGCCAAGGCGCTCGAGGCGATCCCGCACCTCTATTTTATGGACCCAATCGGGGGCCGTGACCGGGAAGGTCGCAAGATTGTCGCCGACTTCGGGGTCGATATCGCCGCAGGCTTCGCCACGAAGCAGCAGATGCTGTCGGCCCATGTCAGCCAGGCAGAATGGGTGCTGCGGCAGCACGGTATCTCAGATCACCTGGGGTCGATGGAAGCCTGGGCGCGCCGACGCGGCAAGGATTTTGGTGTCATCTTTGGCGAGGGCTTCCGCCAATACCGGCACGAGCCCTATCCGAAGACGCCGAGGCTTCAGGACTTGCTGGGCGAAGCCCTGGTCATGGCGGCGTCATAGCGCGCCCACATCGGCCGGCAATCTAACACCTCGCCAGACTCCATGGCCTCGTCGATGGCCATGACTGTCAATCCAGCTTCCAGCGTATCGAACGGCGTCACCGGGAACGCTGCTCCATCGCGTAGGCTGGCCAAGAGATCGAGGGCCATGGACTGGTCGGCGCCATTGTGGGCGTCGGCGGTGCGGTTGCCGTACTCGAGGCGTTCGGGCTTCTGACGCGAAAGCGCGCGCCGGACCATTAGTCGGTTCCTGACCAGATCGGCAATCAAGGTGCCTTCCGTCCCGGCCATGTACCAGCGACGCTCAGTTAGACCGACATGGCTATTGGCGTGGAACGACAGGCGGACCTGGTTTTCGTATTCAATCATCGCGATCTGGTGGTCGGTGACGTCCATGTCCGACTGGAAGGCGTCGTTAGCGCCCTGCCACCCCGCGTCGAAGGTATAGGCCGTCTCGCCATTGTCCCAGGTTCGCGGCGCTGTTTCGCCGCGCTCAGCCGTGAAGATCCGACGGCCCCCGAAACTTGCAATCTTCGCAGGCCGCGCGCCCGCGACCCGGCCGAAGATATCGAAGTCGTGGCAAACCTTGTCGAGTAAATAGGACCCACCCCAGGCGGAATTGCGCCGCCAGTTGCGCGCCAGATAGCCGCCGTGCTCCGGCGGGAGATGCTCGGTGGCGTCGATGGATACCATCTCGCCGAGTTCGCCACTGTCGATGCGGGCCAGCACCTCACGCACGATAGGCATGGAGCGCATAACC
>JAYUBY010000623.1:0-6420 GCA_043740635.1 Alphaproteobacteria bacterium | reverse complement strand
GCGCTTCCAGATCATCGAGGACTGGATCTGAGAACATCGCCCACCATTGGCCGCGGGCTTCCGCGTCGGCGGGTGCAGCCGGTGTCCAGGGACCCTGCTCCTTGAAGGCCGTGACCACCGGGGTCGCAGGCGGCGCATATGCGGGCGCCAAGGAGCAACCGCTGAGCACCACCGCGAACGCGACCGTCAAGAGCGTGCGCGCCGTCGACATGGGCGCTAGGCTCCCGCCTTCTGGGCCGAGGCGCCAGCGATGCGGATCAGGTCGCCATCGACCAGCGACTCCGGCGGGTTGTCCACAACGCGGTCGTTGGCCGAGAGGCCGGAGCCGACCTCAACGCTGGAGCCGAGGTCGCGCGAGACGATCACGGAGCGGATTTTCACGTGATTGTCCGGGCCGACGAGCGCAACAACTGGCCCATTGTGGCGGTATTGGATTGCGGTCACCGGGATGCGGGTAGTGGTGGCGGGAGAGGTTAGGCGAAAAGTCACCTGGGCGTAGTCGCCAGACTTGATGCGGCCGTCGACGTTGTCCAGGGAAAGCTCGACGAGTTCGGCGCCACTCTGAGGTCCAACGGCCTGAGAGCTGTTGACGACCACGGCCTTAAACGTCTGGCCGACGAACTCCGGGACAGTCAGGTCCGCGGGCTGTCCCTTGTGGACCAGGGCAGAATAGCTCTGCGGCACTCGAACATAGACCCTCAGTTTACGCTGGTCGGCGACCGTGAAGAGGGCCGCGTCGCTTGGGCTCCCCGTGGTGATCAGCTGTCCGATGTCGGTGGATCGCGTCGTCACGACGCCAGCGAAAGGCGCGGTGATTTTCTTGAAGGACTCTAGCGCCAGAAGGCGGTTTAGGTTGGCGCGGGAGGCGTTGACCAGCGAGGTCTTGGCCGTCAGATCGCCGGTTTTTTCATCGGCGTCTTGCTTGGAAACCGCGTCGGCCGCCACCAGGCCTTGCCAGCGCTTGGATGTCGTGGCGGCGAGGCTCTGGTTGGCCTGGGCCGTGGCGAGGTCGGCGCGCGCCTGAAGCACCTGCTGGTCAAGGTCCGGCGTGTCGATGTCCGCCAGCAGCTGGCCGGCCTTAACGGGGGTTCCGATGTCGACGTACCAGTGCTTCAGATAGCCGCCAACGCGGGCGTGAATCGGGGCGGTGTTGAACGCTTGCACTTCGCCCGGCAGAACCAGCTGACGCTCGCCGCCTCCGTCGATCTTGGCCAGACTGAGGGTTGGAATGGACTGGTCTCGCGTCCAGGCGGCCTGGCTCTGGTCGGCGCTCACGCGGGTGACCAAGCCGACGACCACCACCAGGACGGCGACGCCCGCGGTGACGACCCCTGCGAGCTTCAAACGGCCCGTCGACACGATGGGGGCCCCAGGCAAGTTAACGGGGTCAGGCATAGGACTCTCCGGCTATAGGCTCGGGCGCCGCGACGTGCGCACGCCGGCCATGGACCAGGCTGAAGACGACGGGGACGAACATCAGGGTCGCGATGGTGGCGAAGATCAGCCCGCCGATGACTGCTCGGCCTAATGGGGCATTCTGCTCACCGCCCTCGCCGAGGCCGAGCGCCATCGGGGCCATGCCGATGATCATGGCCAACGCTGTCATGACCACGGGCCGGAACCGGGTGAAGCCCGCCTCGGTGGCGGCCAAGAGCGCGTCTCCCGTGGCCGCTAGGCGTTCTCGAGCGAAGCTGACCACCAGGATGGAATTTGCGGTCGCCACGCCCATGCACATGATCGCACCCGTGAGCGCCGGAACCGAAAGGGTCGTTCCCGTAGCGAAGAGAATCCAGACGATCCCGGCGAGCGCGGCCGGCAGGGCCGTGATGATCACAAAAGGGTCGAGCCACGATTGGAAGTTCACGACGATTAGCAGGTAGATCAGCACGATCGCAGCGGCCAAGCCGAAGAACAGGCCGGAGAAGGCATCGTTCATGGTGACCATCTGGCCCCGCAGGTTGACGCTCGCGCCCTTCGGTCGATCCTTGGCTACGTCCTTCAGAACCTTGTTGATGTCGCGGGTCACCGAGCCCAGATCGCGTCCCTGCGTGGTCGCAAAGATATCGATCACCGGCTGGGCGTTATAGTGGCTGACCACTGCCGGCGCGGAGTCGCGGCTAATCACTCCTAGGCCCCCAAGCATCTGGGACGGGCTACTCGCAGCGTTATTGATCGGCACGCCTTCAAGGCCTGCGATGGACGATATCCGGCTTTCCGGCGTCTGGGCGACGATGGGATAGGAGACCCCGTTCTGCGGATTCAGCCAGTAGGTCGGCGCGCCCTGCGAGCTGCCGGCTAGAGTCGTCACCAGGCTGTTGGTTACGTCTCGTTCGGACAGACCTAGCTGGGCGATCCGCACCCGATCGACGTCAACGCGGAGTTCTGGCGAGCCTTCGGGCTGCTGCATGCGCACGTCGGCAAGGCCGCGGACCATCTTGATTTTGCGGAGCAGCATATTGGCGTAGGTGCGGTTCGCGGCCGGGTTGGGACCGGAAACCTGCAGATCGATCGGGGCGGGCGATCCGAAGTTCAGGATCTGGCTCACGATATCGGCGGGTAAGAAGGCGAAGTTGACGCTCGGGTAGTCGCGCGGGAGCACTGCGCGCAGCGTTTTCACATAGGCGGCAGTGGCGTGGTGGTGCGGCTTGAGGCTCACGTAGATGTCGCCGTCCTGCGGACCGATCACGCCGGAATTCGAATAGACCATGTTGATGGAGCTGTTCGGGATGCCGATGTTGTCGACGATCGAGCTGAGCTCGTCGGCGGGAATGGTCCGCCGGATCGTGCCCTCGATCCGGCGGAACGCCAGTGAGGTGTCCTCAAGACGGGTGCCGACTGGAGCGCGCACGTGAAGGGTCATCTGGCCGGCGTCCACAGCCGGGAAGAAATTGCTGCCCAGGAAGGGCGCGAGCCCGAACGACAGCAGCACCACCGCCATGAAACCGATCAGGAAGGGTCGGCGCGCGCCCATCGCGCGGGCCAGCAATTCGCTATAGGCCTCACGAACCTGTGCGAAGCCTAGCTCGAACCGCCGTTGGAACCGCGCGACGGGATTGCGCGACACATCTGCGCTGTGATGCGCCTCCGCCGAATGGGGCTTCAAGAGGTACATCGCCATGGTCGGGACAAGCGTTCGCGACAGCGCGAACGAGGCGATCATTGCGAAGACAACCGACATGGCCATGGGCACGAAGAGGAAGCCCGCAACACCCTTCAGCATGAACATTGGCACGAAGACGATGCAGATGCAGAGCAGGGAAACGAAGGCGGGAGTCACGATCTGATTGGCGCCGTCGAGGATCGCCGTGCGGACGTCCTTCCCGTGCTCTAGATGCCAGTTAATGTTTTCGATGGTGACCGTGGCGTCGTCGACCAGGATGCCGACTGCGAGCGCTAGGCCGCCAAGGGTCATGATGTTCAGAGTCTGGCCGCTCACGGAGAGCGCCGTTATCGCCGCCAGCACCGCAAGCGGGATCGACACTGCGATGATCACGGTCGAGCGCCAGCTACCCAGGAACAGCAGGATCATCAAGCTGGTCAAGGCAGCGGCGACCGCGCCCTCCTTGATCACGCTGGAGATGGCTCCCTTCACGAACAGCGACTGGTCGTTCAGCGCGGTGATCTTGAACGTGGACGGAAGCTGTTCGGCGAGACCCGGCAGTTTGTCCTTCACCCCTTGAACGACCGCCAGTGTCGAGGCCGAGCCGTTTTTCAGGATCGTCGACAGAACCGCACGGCCGCCGTCCACGTGCACGATATTGGTTTGCGGTCCGGAACCGTCGCGCACCTGCCCCACGTCGTGGATGAAGATGGTCGCTCCGCCGGCTGTCTTGATCGGCAGATTGTTGAGATCCTCGATCGTATCGGCCGCGTCGTTGAGGCGGACGTTGTATTGATAGGAGCCGATCTTAACGAAACCGACAGGCAGGATCTGGTTCTGAGCGGCAATGGCGGTGGTGACGTCGTTGGCCGAGATGCCCTTGGATTGCAGGGCCTGTGGGTCGAGGTCGATCTGGATCTGGCGGATCTGGCCGCCGTAAGGATAGGGCGTAGCGGCTCCAGGCACCGTGGTGATAACGGGTCGGATCACCACTTGGCTTAGGTCGAACAGCTTCTGCTCCGACAGCGTCTTGTCGGAATCCGCCAGCTGAAGGATCGGCACTGTGGAGGCCGAGTAGTTCAGCACCAGGGGTGGCGTGACGCCGGCCGGCATCTGCTTGATGGAGGTCTGGGCGGTCGAGGCGACCTGAGCCGTGGCGGTGCGGATGTCCGTGCCAGGCTGGAAGTAGATTTTTACGATCCCGATGCCCGGAAGCGACTGGCTCTCAGTGTGTTCCACGTCGTTGACCGTCGTGGTCAGGAAGCGCTCGAACTGGGTGACGATCCGGTTGGACATCTCGCCCGGCGCAAGACCTGAGAAATTGAAGGCCACCCCGATCACCGGGACCTTGATCTCAGGAAAGATGTCAGTCGGAGTCCTGAACGCCGCCATCACCCCGAAAATCATGATGAGCACGGCCATCACGATGAAGGTGTAGGGGCGCGAAAGCGCGATGCGGACGAGGGCGTTCAAGCGGGCCTGCTCCGGTACTGGCGAACAGTCGGATGCGCCAGCACTCCAGACGAGCGGCGGCCGATCCCGGGGCGCTCCATGGACCCACTCCGGACGCCAAGGCCAATGAAGATAGTTTTATGTTGGGATTATGCGGTGAGGGCTCAACCTTCGATGCCGCGTGGCCAGCAGTCCAAAGCGACGGTGAGGCCCGGGCGGGCATCGTCAAGCGACAGGGTGAAATGGTGCATCCTGGCGATGGCTGTGACGATGGAAAGGCCGAGGCCTGAACCGGGCTCAGTTCGCGAGCGCTTGGCGCGGTAGAAGCGTTGCAGAATCGCCTCGCGCTCGTCCTCTGGCACGCCGGGGCCATTATCGGCCACCTCGATCCTGGGGCCGTCTTCACGGACGGAGAGACGCACGGTGACCTTGCCGCCGCTCGGGGTGAATTTGAGCGCGTTGTCGACGACGTTGCTGACCGCCTCGAACAGCAGGGTCGGATCGGCGGAGACCTCCGGCGCGTTGGCGGCGATGTCGGCGACCAGGGCCACGCCGCGATCCTCAGCCAGAGGCTCATGAAGCTCGATCACATGCTCCAGCACACGCTGCAGTCGGACCGTCTCGAAGAAGGCCTGGCGGTCGCGGCGCTCGATCTCCCCAATCCGCTGCAACGCCCGGAAGCGGGTCAGCATTTCATCGGTTTCGGCGAGCGCCTGGTCGATCATTTCGCGATCAGCGCCCTCGAGCTTGGTCTCCTGGTGCACGCGATAGAGCAGTGCGCGCAGCCTGTTGAGCGGGGTGCGCAGGTCGTGTGCAACGTTGTCGCCGACGCTCTTCACCTCCCAGAGCAGGCGCTCGGCCTCATCCATCATGGCGTTGGCGACGCCGGCCAGCATGTCGATCTCGTCGCGACGGCGCGACACCGGCAGTCGCACGCCGAGCTCACCCTTCAGCGCAGCCCGGCTCGCAGCCCGCAGATCGTCGATGCGCCGCAGTGGCCGAAGGCTAAGCACCGCGGCGGCCACCAGGCCCAGGACCAGGATCAATCCCCCGCTAAGGAGCAGCGCATTGACGATGATGGTGCGAAGGCCCGTCAACACCAGCGCATCGTGACCGACGAACAGGACTTCTCCCCAGGGCATTCGCTTGACCAAGGCGCGCGCGCCTGGCTGCAAGTTCCGCGCGTGGATTTCACGCGGCACGCCGTCAATTGGCAGCGTCGGCGGCAAGGTGCGGACGTTGCCCGAGATCCAGATGCCCTCGGCCGAGAACAAGCCATAGTACTCGATGTGCCGGCTGTCGGTGGCCACGGCCTGGGTGACCCGTTCCGGCAGGTGTTCCGCACCGCCCAGGGTGAGGTTTCGGGCTTCGCTGACTACGATGCCGTCGATCTGGCGGGCGAGATATCCAGCGGTCTGCTGGTAGATCAGGCCCATTAGCGCCATGACCGCGACCGCGAAGACTGCCCCATGCATCAAGGTGAGCCGGAACGGCGTCGTGCGCCAAAGCTCACGCAGGCGCATGGATGGCGTATCCCGAGCCGCGAATGGTGTGGAGCAGGGGCGCCAGACCCTGACGATCGACCTTGCGGCGCAGGCGGCCCAGATGGACGTCGATCAGGTTGGTGCCGGGGTCGAAGTGGTACCCCCAGATGGCTTCGAATATCATGGTCCGCGTCAGAATCTGGCCGGAATTGCGCATCATGAACTCCAGCAGCTTGAACTCTGTGGGCATCAGACGAATCTCGACGCCACCACGGTGCGCCAAGCGGCTGATTAGGTCGAGTTCGAGATCGCCGACGGTCAGGGTCATGTCGCGAGGGGCTGCGCCGCGCCGCCTAAGCAGGACCTCCAGCCGCGCCGTCAGCT
>JAYUBY010000622.1:0-11840 GCA_043740635.1 Alphaproteobacteria bacterium | reverse complement strand
GGATTTGGCGGCGGTGCGATGCAGTACCAAGTGCTTTTCGACCCCAACAAACTGGCCGGTGTCGGCCTTTCGGTCGCCCAAGCTGAGACCGCGCTTGGAGCTAACAACAGCAACGCCGGCGGCGGCTTCTATTCTCAAGGCGGTCAGTTCTACTACGTCCGTGGCATAGGCCGCCTAGAGACGCTGGAGGACATCGGCAACGTCGTGCTCGCGGTGCACAACGGCGTCCCCGTGCTGGTCAAGGACGTAGGTCGCACGGTGATCGGCATCGCGCCCCGCCTAGGCGAGTTTGGCTATGAAAACCAAGACGACGCCGTCGAAGGCGTCATCATGCTGCGCACCGGCGAGAAGACCCAGGATGTCTTGAAACGCGTCGAGGCCAAGGCCAACGACCTGAACGAACACCTCCTGCCCAAGGATGTGAAGGTCGTTCCGTTCTACGACCGGATTGACCTGATCAAGTTCACCACCGGTGTCGTCGAAGGCAATCTACTGCGCGGCATGATCCTCGTGGTCGTGGTGCTAATTTTCTTCCTCTACGATTTCCGCGCCGGACTGATCGTGGCCGCCACAATTCCGCTGGCGCTGCTTTTCGCCTTCACCTGTCTGGACATCCAGAAGGCGTCGGCCAACCTATTGTCCATAGGGGCGATCGACTTCGGCATATTGGTCGATGGGGCCGTCGTGATGGTGGAGAACATTTTCCGCCAGATCGCGCTACGCAAAGGAACGCCCGCGACGGTCAATGAGATCATCCGCGACGCCGCCGCGGAGGTAGACCGGCCACTCGTCTACGCAGTGGCCGTGATCGTGGTCAGCTTCCTGCCGATCTACGTCCTGTCCGGCCCCTCGGGCACGCTTTTTAGGCCTATGGCCGACACCATGATCTTTGGCCTTATCGGGGCGCTATTGGTGACGCTGCTGCTGCTGCCTGTGCTCTGCGCCTGGCTAATGCGCAAAGACGTCCGCGAGCGACACAATCGCCCCTTCGAATGGCTCAAGGAGCGTTACGCCACGGGCCTGGATTTCTGCCTCAAGCATCGCTGGGGGACGCTCTGGGCGGCGGGCGGCCTGCTGGCCGCCACCCTGTTGCTGGTCCCTTTCGTGGGGGCAGAGTTCATGCCGCAGCTGGACGAAGGTGCGCTCTGGGTGCGGGCGACCATGCCCTACACCATTTCCTTCGATGAAAGCGCCAAGGTCGCGCCCAAGGTCCGAGCCATCCTCAAGACGTTCCCGGAGGTGACCACCGTCTCCTCGGAGCTTGGCCGGCCTGACGACGGCACCGATCCGACCGGTTTCTTCAACGTCGAGTTCTTTGTGGGTCTGAAGCCTTACTCCCAGTGGACCGGGAACTACCACAACAAAGCTCAGCTGATCGCTGCCATCAACAAGAAGCTGGAAGCCTTTCCTGGCATCACGTTCAACTATACCCAGCCCGCCGAAGACGCCGTCGACGAAGCCGAAACCGGACTTAAGAGCGCGCTGGCGGTGAAGGTTTTCGGCCCTGACCTCAAGACGTTGGAAACTAAAGGAAAGGCCATCAAGCAGGTGCTGCAGCACGTGCGCGGCATCAAGGACGTGACGTTGGTGCGGGAGCTCGGCCAACCCAGCCTGACAATCAAGATCGATCGAGCCAAGATTGCTCGCTACGGCCTGAACGTCTCCGATATCAACAGCCTGGTGCAGGCTGCGATCGGCGGCGACGTGGCGACGCAGGTCGTGCAGCAAGAAAAGCAGTTCGACCTGGTCGTCCGCCTGGAGCAGAGGTACCGCGACAACCCCGAGGAGATCGGAAACATCCTGGTCGCGACGCCGGGCGGCCAGCAGATCCCGTTGAAAGAGTTCGCGGCCATTGGGGTGACTAACGGGGCCGCCTTCATTTACCGCGAGAACAACTCCCGCTACATCGGCGTACAATTCTCTGTG
Organism: Alphaproteobacteria bacterium; assembly: GCA_043740635.1. Classification (GTDB taxonomy): domain Bacteria; phylum Pseudomonadota; class Alphaproteobacteria; order Caulobacterales; family Caulobacteraceae; genus Phenylobacterium. The sequence continues at coordinate 9,914 of JAYUBY010000622.1, read as the reverse complement.
GAGGGCCGCGACCTGGCGGGCGCCGTCGAAGACGCCATCAAACAGGTCAATCAGAAGGTCGCCCTACCGCAGGGCTACCGCGTCGACTGGGGTGGTGACTACACTGAGTACACCGCCTCGCGCGACCAGCTGAAGCTGATCCTGCCGCTGACGATTTTCCTAATCTTCCTGCTGCTCTTTGCGCTTTATTCGAATTTCAAATTCCCCTTCATTACTCTGTTGGGAGTGGCGCTTTCTGCTCCGGTCGGCGGCGTCCTCGCGCTTTGGCTGACACACACGCCCTTCTCGGTCTCCTCGGGCATCGGCTTCCTCGCGCTGTTCGGGGTCTCGGTGCAGACCGCCGTGGTCTACATCTCCTATGTGAACGAGCTTCGCCGCGATGGCGTCCCGCTCGCCTCAGCGGTACGCGAAGGCGCAATCTTGCGGCTGCGCCCGATCATGATGACGGCGCTGGTGGCAGCGTTAGGCCTCGCGCCAGCCGCGCTCGCGACGGGGGTCGGCACGGATTCACAGCGGCCGTTCGCGCTGGTCATCGTCAGCGGCCTCTTCACCCGACTCCTTATCAGCGTCTTCCTCATGCCGGTGCTCTACGCCCTCGTCGCGCGGCCGGATGATCGGCTCGAGGTCTGACGCCAAGCGCGATTTCGGTGAAAATGACGTGATCCGTCCAAGCCGTCCGCACGAGCAACAAGCCATTGGCCTGATGCACAATTGTGCGTTGCCGACCCTTCGCCTGACGCTTAGCGTTGCGGTTAAGCTGGGGGCCTTGGATGACCGCAATCACTGGCAGCGATAGCGGGGCAGTCGAACCTACTGGGGTCTTGTTTGGGCACCCTAGGGGCCTGGTCGTATTGGCCGGAACCGAGCTTTGGGAGCGCATCTCCTTCCACGGCATGCAGGCCCTGCTCACCCTCTACATGGTGGGCCAGCTGTTCAAACCAGGCCATGTCGAGAAAATCGTCGGCTTTGCTGGCTTCCGCTCAACCATCGAGGCGGTAACTGGCCCGCTCTCGACCCAGGCGCTCGCGTCTCAAGTCTTCGGCCTCTATGTGGGGCTTGTGGCCTTCACGCCCGTGATCGGCGGCTGGCTTGGCGACCGTTGGCTGGGCCGCAAGGGCGCCGTCACCTTGGGCGCCCTGCTGATGACTGCTGGTCACTTCTGCATGGCGTTCGACCAGTCATTCCTGCTGGCCATGCTGCTCCTGATCATCGGCGCCGGGGCGCTCCGCGGCAACCTGGTGCCACAGGTGGGAGAGCTTTACCCGCTCGAAGACACCCGTCGCGACACCGCCTTCCAACTCTACTATTCGATGGTGAACCTCGGCGCATTCATCGCCCCGGTGGTCACCGGAGCCCTCGCCCAGGCGTTTAGCTGGCACTTCGGCTTCGGCTTTGCCGGCGTTGGCATGCTTGTCGGTCTTATCATCTACCTGACAGGTCAGCGGTGGGTGCGCCCCGTGATCGTCGCCGACACGAAGGCGGCGAAATCTCCGCTGACCACCGCCGAACGCCGGCGAGTGTTCGCTCTGCTTGCATTGGTCCCGGTCGGCGCCTTGTTTTGGATTGCTCAGAGCCAGATCTGGAATACCTATAATCTCTGGGTCCGCGACCACATCCAGCTCCACCTCGGGAGCGTCCTGGTTCCGGTCCCATGGCTACAGGCCATTGACGGCCTTTCACCTTTCATCTGCCTGCCGCCGATGCTGATGATCTGGCGTTGGCAGGCCAGCCGCGGCCGCGAACCAAGCCTCTTCACCAAGGCCGGAATCGGATGCCTTATCTTTGCTGTTTCGACCTTGTGGCTAGCCGGCGCAAGCCTCGTTACCGACGGGGCCGGGCGCAGCCCGCTGGCCTGGGCGATCGTCTTCCACTTCGCCTCGAATCTGGGCTGGCTCTACTTCACGCCGACGATGTATGCGATCTTCACCCGTTCGGCGCCACCGTCGATCGTCGCGACGCTTGTAGGCGTCAACATGTCTTCGACCTTTCTGGGCAGCATCATCTCAGGCCGCTTGGGTGGACTCTACGAAGTGCTCACGCCTGCGCAGTTCTGGACCCTCCATGCGGGTTTGGTCGGACTTGGCGGAGCTATCTTCTTGCTGATCGGCTGGCGTTTCAGCGAAGCTTACGGCGTGGCCGACCAATCTGCCTAGCCCAGGGGCTTCAGCCCCGCCCTAAGCGCCGCAAGCGCCAGGCCATCGCGCTCCCTAGAACTCAACGCCGACAGCTCGTCACGTCTCACCACCTCGGCCGGACGCACGCGGCCAGCCTCCATCACCAACACCCGATCCGCGAGCCGCGCGATCTCTACATCGTCATGGCTGACGTAGAGCGCAGGGATCGCCAGAGCCCGATGCAGCCGGTCTAGGTAAGGCAGGATGTCGGCCTTGCTGCCGGCGTCGAGGCTGGACAGTGGCTCGTCCATCAACAGCAGCCGCGGCTGGGACAGTAACGCGCGTCCCAATGCCACCCGCTGGCGTTCGCCTCCCGAGAGGTTGACCGTCGAGCGCGTCAGAAGCGGGGCTAGTCCCAGCAAATCCACGGTGTCGTCGAACCCGATCTCTGCCTTCGCTGACGTCCGCTTGGCGCCATAGCTGAGGTTGCCGCGTACGGACAGATGCGGCAGCAGGCTCGCATCCTGGAATACGACGCCCACCGGCCGGCGATGTGGCGGAAGAAACGCCTGCGCATCCTGCCAGACCGCGCCCGCAACGCTTAGAGTTCCTCTCAATCGCGTAAGTCCCGCAATGCAGCGCAGCAGCGTGGTTTTGCCCGAGCCCGACGGTCCACTCAAGGCGGTGACCCCTGTGGACTCCAAGGCGAATTCCGCGTCGAGCCGAAAACCCCCCAGCGCGCCTGAAAACCGACCGGCGACACCGCTCATAACACCGCATCATCGGTTCGGCGGCCGACCAAAAGCAAAGCCAGCAAGGCAGCGAACGAGAATACTACGACGCCGGCCGCCAGCCTGTGCGCCTCGCCGTACTGCAGGCTCTCCACCAGTTGATAGATTCGCACCGAGATCACCTCGGTCTTGCCGGGAATGCCGCCGCCGATCATCAGCACCACTCCGAATTCGCCGATAGTGTGGGCGAAGACCAGGATCGCCGCGGTCAGGAAGCCCCGCCTCGCAAGCGGCAAGGCGACCGTAAAGAAGGCGTCGATTGGCGAGGCGCGGAGCGTCGCAGCGACCTCCATAGGCCGTGGCCCCATGGCCTCGAACGCGCCACGGATCGGCTGAACCGCGAACGGCAGGGAATAGACCATCGAGCCGATCACCAAGCCCTGAAAGGTGAAGGCCAGCGTGCGGACTCCGAAGGGATGCAAGAGCCCCATCAGTGGGCTCTGCGGCGCGATAGCGATCAACAGATACAAGCCCAGCACCGACGGCGGCAGAATGATCGGTAGCGTCGTTACCGCTGCCACGACTTCCTTCCACCAGGCCCGGCGCCCCGCCAACCACCAGGCGATAGGCGTTGCGAGGATCAACAACAACACCGTCGTCAGGCCGGCTAGCCTAAGCGTTGTCCACACAACCTCGTTCAATCCTTCGCCCTCGCTAGTCGCCGGAACCGTTATGTAGCCCGGCCGCACAACGGTGCGCCAGGGTGACGAATGCATCGGCGGTTCAGCGCAGATCCGCTATGAAGGTCGAAACAATAGCTGGGGGGCTGAGCGGCCATGACCAACGGACCAAACGATCGCAGGTCCTTCCTGCAGCTCGCCGCCGGGGCCGCACTCGGCGCCGCGACGTTGCCACCCGCCGTCGCCAACGCGCTGACGCTGCCTGCCAACCGGATCACCGGCACGATCAAGGACGTCGAGCACGTGGTGATCCTGATGCAGGAGAACCGCTCGTTCGATCATTATTTCGGAACACTGCGTGGCGTCCGCGGATACGGCGATCCCCGACCTATCGACCTGCCAAGCGGACAACCCGTCTGGAAACAACCGGCCAAGGACGGCGTCTCGACTGTCAGTCCCTTCCACTTGGACACCAACGCTACGCGCGCTGAGACGATGTTCAGCCTGGATCACAGCTGGAAGGGCACTCACGCGCGTTGGAAGCACCACGACGCTTGGATCCCGGCCAAGACGCCCCTGACGATGGGCTATCACACCCGCGCGGACCTGCCGTTTTATTACGCCCTGGCCGACGCCTTTACCGTCTGCGACGCCTACTTCTGTTCGATTTTCTCGCAGACCAACCCCAACCGGCTGTACCTGTTCAGCGGGACCAGCGGTCTTGCTGCGGGCGACGACAGTCAGATCGTCGTGGCCAATCCGCCGGACGAAACGAACGAAACGGCCGATCCCGCTGGAGACGGACCGAAGTTCAAGGGCCTCTCTTGGCCCACCTACGCCGAGCGCCTGCAAGCGGCCGGCGTCTCTTGGCGGGTCTATCAAGAGTTCAACAACTACGGTGACAACGGCCTCGCCTATTTTGCCAACTTTCGCGGTATCGGGCCGGACTCGCCACTATACCAGCGCGGCCGCGCCTGGGTTCCGGGCGCCAACGAAGGTAACGCCAAGACCTCCAAGGGCGAAAACCTTGTAGCTGCCTTCGCCTCTGACGTAGCCGACGACCGCCTACCGCAGGTCTCGTGGATCGTGCCATCCTACCAGCTCTCGGAACACCCCAGCGCCACGCCCTCGGACGGGGCGTTCCTCATTGCTCGGCTGATCGCAGCGCTCGCCGCCAACCCGAAGGTCTGGGCCAAAACCGTCTTCATCCTGAACTACGACGAGAACGATGGCTTCTTCGACCACCTGCCACCACCGATCCCCGCGGCCGGAACCGCGGCTGGAGCGAGTACAGTTACGACCGACGGCGAGGTTTTCCACGGCGAGCCTGTGGGCCTGGGACCGCGGGTGCCAATGATCGTCGTCTCCCCCTGGACCAAAGGCGGCTTCGTCAATTCCGAAGTCTTCGACCACACCTCGGTGATCCGTTTCCTGGAGGCGCGGTTCGGAGTGATGGAGCCACACATCACACCTTGGCGCCGCGCGGTCTGCGGCGACCTCACCAGCATTTTCGACTTTAAGACACCGAACCGAACCCTTCAGCCACTGCCCGACGCGTCTGCCCTGCCCACGCGTGCAGAGAAGGCCAAGGCCCTGCCGTTCCCGAGGGCGCCCGCGGTGGCCGAAAGCCATCCGCGCCAAGAACCCGGCCAACGTCCCGCTCGACCTTTGCCATATGCCTTCGAAGTGTCTACCGCGGTCGGCGCCAAGGGTGTCGTCATGACACTGGCGAACACCGGCGCGACAGGGGCGGCATTCGACCTGAGGGCGGCCCGTGGTGGCGAGCCTCGATTTTATACTGTCGAGGCTGGCAAACGCATCGAGGACCTTGCACCCGCCGAAGGCCGATACGACCTGACGCTTAATGGACCCAACGGTTTCCTGCGCGCCTTCCGCGGCGAGACAGGCGGATCCGGTCCTGAAGCCTTTGCTCGGTTCGACCCGAAAGCTGGCGGCCTGATTGTCACCCTGCGCAATTCGAGCTCAAGGCCGATGACCCTCGAGATCGCTTCGAACGCTTACATCGAGACCGCCCCGCGCCTAAACCGCCTGGCGCCGGGCGCGGAGATCATCGACATCTGGAGCCTGAAGGCCAGCCACAATTGGTACGACTTCATAGTCACCTGCGCCGAAGCCCCTAGCTTCCAGCGCCGCCTCGCAGGCCATGGCGAAGACGGCAAACCCAGCCTCAGCGACCCGATGCTGGGACGCCAGGCTTAGGCGCTACCAGATGTGAACGCGCTTCTCGGGCGGCAGGTAGAGCTTGTCGCCGGGCTTGATGTTGAAGGCCGCGTACCAGGCGTCAACGTTGCGGACGATGCCGTTGACCCGATACTCGGCCGGGCTGTGGGGGTTGGTCAGCAGCTGCTGGCGTAGCGCCCCTTCACGAACCTTGTGCTGCCAAGACTGGGCGAACGCGATGAAGAACCTCTGGTCTCCGGTTATGCCGTCGATCACTTCGGGCTCGCCGTGCTTTGCGACGTATTTCCGCCAGGCGGCGTAAGCGGCTTCTAGACCACCGAGGTCCCCCAGGTTCTCGCCCATGGTCAGCTTGCCGTTGATGTGCACGCCTGGCACAGGCTCGTAGGCGTCGAATTGGGCGCCAAGCACCGCGGCCCGGGCGCCGAACGCCTTGGCGGCGTCGGCCGTCCACCAGTCGCGCACTTTGCCCGTTTCATCGAAGTGGCGGCCTTCGTCGTCGAAGCCATGGCCCATCTCGTGGCCGATCACTGCGCCCTCACCGCCGTAGTTGGCCGCCGGATCGGCGTTCGGGTCGAAATAGGGCGGCTGCAGGATCGCGGCCGGGAAAGTGATCTGGTTGGCTTGCGGGTTGTAGTAGGCGTTGACCTCCTGCGGGACCATTTCCCAGAGACCGCGATCCACTGGTTTCGGATAGCGGGAGAGCTGCAGCTTCCATTGGAAGTCCTCGGAACGCACAGCGTTTCCGAGCAAGTCGTTCCGGTCGATCTTCAACGTCGAATAGTCGATGTATTTCTTCGGGTGACCGAGTCTGGGATCAAAGGTCGAGAGCTTGACCAAAGCGGCCTTGCGGGTGGGCTCATCCATCCACTGGGCGCTCTTGAAACGCTCGCCATAGGCCGCCGTGAGATTGGCGATCAACTCCGCCGTCTGTTTTTCGGCCTCTGGCGGGAAGTGCTCGGCGACATAGATTCGGCCGACCTCTTCGCCGAGGTTGCGGTTGACCAGCTGAACGCCGCGCTTCCAGCGCTCCCGCTGCTGCGGGACGTCGCGCAGAGTGTGCGAGAAGAACTCGAAATTCGCCTGGTCGAAAGCATGCGGCAGATAGAGCGCGTGGGTGCGAATAAAGTGATAGGCCAGGAAGTCCTTCCACGTGGCTAGTGGCGTCGAGGCCATGAGCTCGCCAGCCGCCTTGACCTCGCTGGGCTCTGCCACCAGTACCTTGCCAGGCACGCCCAAGCCGGCATGTGCCAGCATTGTGATCCACGGCAACTGCGGCGCTAGCGCCTTCAGCTTCGCCACAGTCATCGAATTGTTGATCTGATCGATGTCACGGGTGCGCTCAGGCGTCCAATGCGCCTCGGCGATCTTGTGTTCCAGAGCAATGATCGCGTCTGCCTTCGCCGCGGCGTTCGGTATGCCTGCCAGCGTCTGGATCTTGATGACGTAGTCGCGATAGGCTTTGCGGAAGCCGTCGTACTTGGCCCCCTCGCGCAGATAGTAGTCACGGTTGGGCAGGCCCAGGCCTGATTGGTCGAGCGCAGCGACATAACGGGTTGGATTGTCGAGGTCAGGGTTGATGCCGATGTTGACCGGGCTCTCGAAACCATTCTCGGCGAACAGCTTGGCGACGCCCGGCTTCGACTTCACCGCCGCGATCTTGTCGAGGAAGGGCTTCAGCGGGGCCGCGCCGCGGGCCTCGATTCCCTTTTCGTCCATCCAGGCGGCATAGAAATCGCCAACCCGCTTGCCACCTGGATCGGCCTTGCCAGAATCCTTTGCCAGCCGATCGACGATCTCGTGGACCTGCCTTTCCGCTTCGTCGGTCAGCACCACATCCACACCTGCCGAGGTGCGATCCGGCGCGATCTGAGTCCGTTTGTCCCAGCCACCGTTGACGTATTTGAAGAAGTCGTCGCCCGGCTTCACCGAGGCGTCCATGGACGCAGCATCGTAGCCCCAATTCCCGAACTTTGGCTTGCCCGGGCTGGCCGCCAATGCGGCGCTGGACACACCAACGATCGCCACAACCGCAGCGCTCGCTAGAACAAGGGACTTCAGCGTCAAGGGTCACCCTCCAATCGACAAGACGGTCACACTATGAGCCCCTGATGGGCGACGCAACGCGGTCCGCGTCGCGCGGGGCGAAGGCTAGGCCTCCATCAAGTCCGCGCGTAACGCAGGAAGCTGAGCCCCGCGCCTATACCGTTTGGTTTTGGCGCGCCTCCCACAAGGACTCGGCTCTGGCCTTGAGGTCTTCGTTGTTCTGCAGGAAAGCGCGTTGAATGTTTCGGCCCATGCGCTTGGCGACGCGCGGACCCAGAAATCCGCCGAATATCTCACCGTTAGAGATGATGCAGCCGGCGCCAGGAATGGCCTCGATCTCCAGGTAGCGGATCGTCCGCACCAGTCCGCCCAGCATGGTGAGCTTCCAGTGCAGCTGCTCATTGGGCACCCACTCAAGCACGACCGGCTTGATCTCCTGCGGCGCCTGATCAGGGAGGGCCAGGGTCAGGTCGAGGACCGAGCCGATGTGAATCTGGCCGGACGCTTTGGGATAGAGCTTATTCCACTGCTCCCAGCTCCTTAGATCGGAGATCACCTCCCAGATCACCTCGGCCGGAGCCTGGATGCCGATCCGGTTCTCGATGCGCACCCCAGCGGGTGGCTTCGGCGGTGGCAGTTTGGGCGTGATCTGGATCGGCCCCACACGCGGGCCGCCCCGGGTACCAAACGGTCCCGCCTTAAGTTCTGGCATGTAGCGCACCGGCATCAGACCTGCTCCTTGATCCGCCAGGTGGCGCCGGCGGGTCCATCCATCACCTCAACATTCAACGCGGTAAGTTCGGCGCGAATGCGGTCGGCTTCGCCCCAATCCTTGGCGGCGCGAGCCGCATCGCGCGCGACGATCAGCGCATCGATCTGCACCGTCAGACTAGCGTCAGCGCCGCCTTGGAACCAGGCCTGAGGATCGGCCTGTAGGAAGCCCATCACCTCTGCCAAGGCCAAAAGGTCCTGCTTGATCGGCGGTGCTGTGGAGGCATCGCGGCGCACCGCTGCGTCGAGGTCGGTGGCGAGTTTCTTTAAGACCGACATGGCCGCGGGCGTGTTCAGGTCGTCTAGCAGGGGCGCGAGCTGATCTTCCGCAAGGGCGGCGCTGCCGCCCGCCTCGATGTGGCGGGCGCGGCCCAGCACACCATAGAGGTGGTCCAGCGAGTTTCGAGCCTGGGCGAGCGCATCGTCCGTCCAGGACAGCGGCTGGCGATAGTGCGCGCCCAGCAGCGCCCAGCGGATTACCTCGCCTGGCTGGTGCTTGAGGAGGTCATGAGCGAGCGCAACGTTGCCCAAGCTCTTGGACATCTTCTCATCGCCCATGTTGAGGAAGCCGTTGTGCAGCCAGAAATGGGCATAAGCGGCCTGGTGAGGGCTCCCTTCTGAATGTCCGGCGCACATGCCCTGCGCCAATTCGTTCTCATGGTGCGGGAAGACCAGGTCGATACCGCCGCCGTGGATGTCGATTGGCAGCCCCAGCTCCTGCTCGATCATCGCCGAGCATTCGATATGCCAGCCAGGCCGGCCTGGACCCCAAGGACTCTCCCACACCGGTTCGCCAGGTTTCGACGGCTTCCAGAGCACGAAGTCGGCCGGATGCCGCTTGTAGGGGGCGACCTCGACGCGGGCGCCGGCGATCATTTCGTCCAGCGGCCGGCCGGACAGCCGGCCATACTCGCCATAGGCCTGGGTATCGAAGAGCACATGGCCGTCGGCAGCGTAAGCAGAGCTGTTGTGCACGAGGCGGCCAATCATCGCGATGATGGCGTCCATCGTCGCGGTGGCACGCGGCTGAGCCGTTGGCATCAGGGCCCCCAGCGCCGCAGCGTCGCCGTTGTAGGCTGCCAGATAGCGGTCCGTGATGGCGGAGATCGGTACCCCTTCCTCGGCGGCCTTGGCGTTGATCTTGTCGTCCACGTCCGTGACGTTGGCCGCGTAGACCACTGCGTCTTCGCCATAGAGCCGGCGCAAAAGGCGGAACAGCACGTCGAACGCCACGACGGGTCGGAAATTTCCGATGTGGCTGTAGTTGTAGACCGTCGGGCCACAGACATACATCGTCACACGCCGGGGGTTGGCGGGGACGAACGGCCGCTTACGGCGGGCCATGGTGTCGTAGAGGATGAGCGACATTGGGG
>JAYUBY010000621.1:0-15904 GCA_043740635.1 Alphaproteobacteria bacterium | reverse complement strand
GGAAGATTGTATTTGTGGGCGAAATCCAGATCCCGCTGGTCGTGCGCCGGGCAGCCGAAGAGTGCGCCTGCGCCATATTCCATCAGCACGAAGTTGGCGATCCACACCGGCAAGGTCTGGGTCGTGTCAAAGGGATGAGCGACCTTGAAGCCGGTGTCCAAGCCCAGCTTTTCGGCGGTGTCGATCTCAGCCTGGGAGGCGCCGCCCTTTTTACATTCGGCGATGAAGGCCGCCGCCACAGAATCCTTCGCCGCCAGCTGTTCGGCCAGTGGATGGTCGGCCGCGATCGCTATGAAGCTCGCCCCGAACAACGTGTCCGGCCGCGTCGTGTAGACCTCAAGGCCCGTCTCGAAGCCCGGCGGCGCCGTTCCAGAGAAATTGAAGGCGAACTTCAGGCCCTTGGATCGCCCGATCCAGTTTTCCTGCATGACCCGGACCTTCTCGGGCCAACGGTCGAGGGTCTGGAGGTCGTCGGTCAGCTGATCAGCGTAGTCGGTGATGCGCATGAACCACTGGTTCAGCTTGCGCTTCTCGACGACCGCGCCGGAACGCCACCCGCGGCCGTCGACCACCTGCTCGTTGGCCAGCACCGTGAGGTCAACAGGATCCCAGTTGACCATACCTTCCTTGCGATAGACCAGGCCGCGAGCGAACAGGTCCAAGAACAGCGCCTGCTGCTGGCCGTAGTAGGCGAGATCGCACGTGGCGAACTCGCGCGACCAGTCGATCGACAGGCCAAGCTCCTTCAGCCCAGAGCGCATCCGGGCGATATTGTCGTAGGTCCAGGCCTTGGGATCGACGCCGCGCTCCATGGCGGCGTTCTCGGCGGGTAAGCCAAAGGCGTCCCAGCCCATCGGGTGCAGCACGGAAAAGCCGCGGGCGCGCTTGAACCGGGCGATCACATCGCCAAGCGCATAGTTGCGTACATGGCCCATGTGCAGACGCCCCGACGGATATGGGAACATCTCCAGCACATAGTACTTGGGCCGGGCGTGATCGATCACCGCGCGGAAGGCGTCAACGTCTGCCCAGGCTTTGCGCCATTTGGGCTCGGTTTCTTTGGGATTGTAGCGGGCCATCGTGATGAGGCTTTGGACTGGAGTTGGACTTCCGGTCAACGGCCTCGTCTAGAAGACGCGCCAACTAATGTACGATCGCGGGGCTGATCAGCCCTTGATGTTCGAAAGTCGAAGCTGTCGAGCCCGGGTCAGGATCGAGTTTTCGATGTCCGTCTCCGTCTGGCTCGTCGAAGGGGCGTCGACCCACTGGCCATCAGCGCCCTTGTGCTGCGCGAACACCGCCACGTTCAGCCCGTCGGCGCGCAGGCGCGCGTCCAGGATGTAGACTGTGCACTTGAAGCGCTCATTCGGCTTTTCCGGGGAAGCATACCAATCGGTGATGATCACGCCGCCGTACGGGTCAGCCGAAGCCAGCGGCATGAACGACAACGTGTCGAGCGTCGCGCGCCACAGATAGCCATTGACCCCGATCTGGGCCGCCGAATTCGGATTCACCACCTCTTTGGGGCCATTGCCGCCGCCGAGCGGGTGCATGATGTGGGAACAACCAGCCACGCCCAATGAGGCGACAGCCAAGGCGCTCACCGCTACGCCACGCATCCAAGTACCGCGCACAAACGGCATATGTATCCGTCTCCAATGATTTCCGCCGCGCGAGTTACGCGCCACGCCGCCGCCCCGCGCCGGGCCCTCTATAACAACGCCGTGTCAGTCGCCAAACAGGAATCGCGCGTGGCCTCACCGCCACAGGCTCCTAGGTTCTCGACGCCTTACGCCTTTCTTATGAAGGACTCAGTTGACGTTAACCTCCATGGCTCTCTAATCGGACTATGCCGTGGCGGACCCTGGGTTGAAACCAGGCCGTGCGAACACGGAGCGCAAGGACTATATGTTGGACATGTCCGTCCGGAGTGCAGCACTGCTGGTCGCCACAACCGCCCTGATCGGGGCGGTGGCGGGTTCTGTGCAGGCGGCGGACGCCAAGACCACGACCAAGCCGCTGGACTTCACCGTGCAGGCAGAGACCCTGGCGACTGCGCCTGGGACCCAGACGATGAAGTGGGACGCGGCGAAGGGTCGCTGGGGCGTGACCTTCAATCTGCAGCAACCTGACACGCGCCAGACGACGCTCAACGACATCCAGGCCGGCGCCTACTACAAGATCACACCTAGCCTCCGTATCGGGGGCGCAGTGTCCTTCGGTGATCAGCAGATGGCGCCAGGGCAGAAACCGAATACGCCCGACATTAGCCAGCCGCGCGTGCAACTCGAGACGAAGTTCAAGTTCTAAAGGCGTCGACCGCCGCCAATCCAGCTAAGCCCGTGCTCTTCAGGAGGCGGGCTTTTTTATTGTCTATTCCGCCCAGGCCATAGACCGGCCCGCCAACGCGTCGAATCAGGATCGCCAGTCGGAGGGCGCCCATGGGCGCCCTTGCCGAGGCGCTGCGGCTCGCAAAGACCGTGGAGACGACCACTGCGTCAGCGCCGGCCGCCCTTGCGCGCCGGGCTGCAGAGGTCGAGTGGGCGGCGGCTGTGACGATCCAGCCAGGATGTGAGGCCTTGAGGCGCTGTGCCCGATTGGCCATGCGTTCAGGCAGATGCACGCCATCCGCGCCCAGACGAGCCGCCAATCCGGCGTCGGCGCCGATCAAAAGCGTCAGGCCCCGTTCGCGGGTGACAACCCGCAACCTTAGGCCCAGCGCTTCGGCATCCGGGGCGCCGAAAGCCCGGTACACCACGGCTGTCCCGCGCGGCAGCCTCCTGGCTATCGCCTCAGGATCCGGTGTGCGGACGGGATCGGTGAAGAACAGCAAGGCAGGCAGGGCCTTTCGCCCGCCGTAGCGGCGCCCTAGGAAGGCGACGGTTCTCGCCAAGGTCCAGAAACCCCCGGAAATGGTTGCTTCTCCCACTGACCCCGCTCAGGCCTACGCCAGTGTCGTGACCCGGATCGCCCACGCGACGCAAGCGGCGGGCCGCGCGGCGGGCGCGGTGACCTTGGTCGCGGTCTCCAAGATGCAGCCATGGGAAGCTGTGGCGCCGGTGCTGGCTGCGGGACAGCGGGTGTTCGGCGAGAACCGCGTGCAGGAGGCGCAAAGCCGCTGGGCCGAACGCCGCGGGGAGATCACGCTGCATCTGATCGGACCCTTGCAAACCAACAAAGCTGGCGAGGCGGTCGCCTTCTTCGACGTCATTGAGACACTCGACCGGGAAAAGCTGGTCCGCCTTCTGGCCGAAGAGGTCCAGAAACAGGGCCGCTCACCTAAGTTCTATATGCAGGTCAACACCGGCGAGGAGCCGCAGAAGGCTGGTGTAGCCCCGGGTGAGGCGGACGCTTTCATCGCAGCCTGCAGAACGACCTATGGCCTCTCGCCTGAAGGGTTGATGTGCATCCCGCCGGTGGGTGAACCCGCCGGACCACATTTCGCGTTGCTGGCCAAGATTGCGACCCGCAACGGCCTGGCGAAGCTTTCCATGGGTATGAGCGAGGACTTTGAGACGGCGATCGCCTTCGGAGCCACCAGCGTGCGAGTGGGCTCCGCCGTGTTCGGGGCTCGCAGCTAGGGCTGAAAAGCGCGGCCGGGATCAAAGAACCTGAGGTGGGCATCGACCCAACCCCGGCGCGCCTCGGCTGAAAACAGCCGGTCCTGAGTCCAAAAGGCCAGAAGCTAGCCTGAGCGACCAAGTGGCGTCGCCATCAGCGCATCGACGACCTCGCTCAGAGGCTTCGCGGCCGATTGGACAGCCAGGAAAGCGCGAGCGGCGGCGATGGAGGCGAGTGTAATGGTCTCGTGATAGCCATCGGTGTTGGTGTTCGGTACGCCGGTGGCTTCGTTGTAGGCGCAGATCAACCCAGGCATTCGTTCGCGAACAAGGCTTTCGGGGTGCTGGCGCAGGAGCCAAAGGACGGCTGCGAAGTGGGCGGCATGCGTCCGTTCCGCCTTGGGCAAGGATCGATCAGCAAAGCCTCGCGCGACGCGTTCAACACCGGCTTCGGTTCGGTAGATCTTGGTCACTGAGGGCTTCCTCTTGAGGGAAAGCCCGGACGGCGAATGAAAAACCCCGCCGACCGGGCGGGGTTTGCGGTCGTTCGACGTGGCTTGCGGCCTACCCCGAAACGCTCGCGTGCACCCGCGCCGCCAACAGGTGATTTTGCTGTTGCTGGGTGTTTTTCAGGGCGCGAGCCATGCACCCTCCTAAGAGCGTGGCTAGTCGGCGTCAACGTCAGGTGGCCTCAGGCGACCCTGATCTCGACAGCGTCGCCCGGCTGGGCGTCGGCCAGCAGCGCCTCAAGATCTTCGCGCGCCAGGGCCACGCAGCCTTCGGTGGGGAGGTAGCCGGGTCTGGCCACATGCACAAAGATGCAGGACCCCATCGGACTCTTAGGGGGATCGTCGTTGTGCCCCAGCACCACCACCAGATCGTAGAGGTCGTCGTCGCGCCACATCCGCTCCACGCTGCCAGGGCGTGGAAGCTTGACCGCGCGGTTGTAGTCCGGATCGCCCGGCGCATCGCACCAGCCGTCGTCAGGTAGGATCGGCGCTGCTGGCAGTGCGGTTGAAGGCACCGGGCCTTTGTCCGGCCGATAGAGCACCCGGCGGATCAGCCAGACGCCAAGCGGCGAGGCCAGATCGCCCTCGCGCTTGTCCGCGGCCGGCCTTACGCCAGCCTTGCCCAAGGCGCAGCGCACTTGGCGCGTACCCAAGTCCAGGAAACCGTCAGCCGTGGCGGAAAAGATCACGCGCATCGCCCTCAAATACCGAAGACCCTCCAAATGCCTTTGCGTAGGGCCGCAACACGGGCATGTTCGTCGCACCATGGCGCAACGCAAGACCCTCCTCATCGTCGACGACGACGCGGACCTTCGCGGGGCCGTCGCCGAACAGCTCCAGGCCGAGGACTTCACGACGATCGAGGCCGCCACGGCCAGCGAGGGCGTGCGCCTGGCTCAGGCCGAGCGGCCGGACCTGATCCTGCTTGACGTCGACCTGCCGGATTTCGATGGACGCGAGGCTTGCCGGCGGATGCGTGCCAGCGGGATCGCCACCCCGGTGATCATGCTCACTGCTGCCGACGAGGACGACGACACCGTCCAGGGCCTCGATGCCGGGGCCAACGACTACGTCACCAAGCCCTACAAGTTCGCCGTGCTGCTGGCTCGCATCCGCGTGCAGCTGCGCGACTACGAGCATTCCGAAGGCGCGGTCTTCCGCTTGGGCGACTATGAGTTCCGACCGGCCGCCAAGATGCTGATCGATCAGCAGGCCAAGAAGATCCGCCTGACGGAGAAAGAGACAAACATCCTGAAGTACCTCTACCGCGCCGGCGAAAAGCCGGTTTCGCGCGAGGAGCTTTTGGCCGAAGTCTGGGGTTACAACGCCGGTGTCACGACCCACACTCTGGAAACCCACGTCTACCGCTTGCGCCAGAAGATCGAACCGGATCCTGCGAATGCCAAGCTCCTGCTGACCGAGGCTGGCGGGTACAGGTTGGCGCCTTAACCCCGCTATTGTGGTTTCGCGTCAAGAGAACACCCAGTTCCGAGATTAGAGAACCAAATCCGCGCTAACCGGCGCGTGGTCGCTGGGGCGTTCCCATTCTCGCACGTCGTCGTGGATGCGGCTCGCCGCGCCACCCGAGCGGAAAGCTGCGTCGCGCAAGCCAGGTGTCACCAGAATGTGGTCGAGCCTTAGGCCGCGATTCGAGGCCCGGAAGTTCTGCGCGCGATAGCTCCACCAGGACGCAAGCTTCTGCGGCTCCGGATGGGCCTCGCGGGTGAGGTCGATGAAGCCAAGTGAGGATTGAAGCGCCGCCATGGCCACAAGCTCGATGGGCGTGTGGCTAACGATCTTGGACATGTATTTGTGGTTCCAGACGTCGTTCACGCCCGGCGCCACGTTCAAGTCGCCGACAATGGCCAGCGGCGCCTTGGGGTCGCGCTTGCCCAATTCGATCGTCAGCTTTTCGTAGAAGTCGAGCTTGTGGTCGAATTTCGAGTTCAGCGCCCGGTCGGCGACGTCACCCCCAGCCGGGATGTAAAAATTGTGGATCTCGACGCCCGCCACAATCGCGCCGACTGAGCGGGCATGGCCCTCGCGGCAGACATCCAGGGACGGCGCATGCTCGAGCGGCAAGCGGGACGCTATAGCAACACCGTGCCACCCCTTTTGGCCGGCGATCTTTAGGTGCGGCAAGCCCATTTCGACGAAGGCCCCCCGCGGGAACTCACCCTCGCGGCACTTGATCTCCTGCAGGCAGAGTACATCCGGGGCCTGCTCGGCCACGAAGCGGGCGACCTGGTCGGCGCGCAGGCGGACGGAGTTGACGTTCCAGGTGCAGATACGAAGGCGCATGCCGTTCCTTAGGCGAGTGCGTTTGCTGTGGGAATGGACGATGGGAGACTGGCAAAGAGACGCCCGGGCACTGGAGGAGCCCGGGCGTTTCAGTGGGTCTCTCATGCCGCCGCCGGGAGGGGATTGGGTCCGGCACGGATTCCGTCGGCGCGTGCGCGCGCCAAAGGCGTAGTGGCATTAACGCCACAGGCGTCAGTAAAGTCAAGCGTCGATCAGTTAATCCTTGCTCGTTGCGAATCCATCACATCCGAGGCGAGGGCGGCCTGGGGCGGGGGTCCTTTAGGACGAAAAGTGCGGGATCGAGTCCAGATGTTCGCGCGAGGTCCGAGATCCGGACCTGGGTGGTGCGTCCTTGCGCGTCGGTGACTGCCCAGGCCGCAAGGCTCATGGGGTTGTCGGTGAATGACAGCACGATCTGGCCCGCGGTTTCCTTCTTCCCGTCGCGGGCAGTGATCGAAAAGCCGTCGGCGGCGCGGCTGACCCGGGTCACCTGAACGCCCCTGTCCAGCCGGATCGTCTTGGCCAGGAACAGCGACAGCGGCGTCGCGCCGAGTGGGTAGGCGGTGAAGGTATTGAGCCGGCTGTCGGAAACGATCACTCGGCCGCCGTCTGACACGACCAGCAAGCCGGATGGCGGGGAATAGGCAAATCGCGCCTTGCCGGGCCGTTTCAGGAAGAGCTCGCCGTGGCTCATAGAGCCACCGCCGTCGCTCTGGGTGAAATGGCCGCGCGCCTCGGAAAGGCCTTGCAGATAAGCCACCGCCTTGTCGACCAAGGCCTGGTCCTCCGGCGAGAGCGTCGGTGGCGGCGCGGCGGCTTCAGCGTAGGCCGGGCCCAGAACCGCGGCTGTGGCGGCCAGCACCAGAAGGCGACGGCGGGTCGTCATCAATGAACTCCTCATAGGGTCAGCATGATCATCTATCGTGGCGCCAGGATGGCTTGGCCAGCCCGCCGCTGCGATAGCTGGGTCGGGTCAAGGCCGCTGATTGAGATGCAAGTAATTACTTGCATATTAGCTTAATGGCCGACGACATGGACCGAGTCTTCAAGGCGTTGGCGGATGCGAGCCGCCGCCAACTTCTGGATCTGCTCTTTGCCGATCAAGGCCAAACGCTGGGCGCCTTGGCCGCACACCTGAACATGACCCGCCAGGCGGTCAGCCAGCACTTGGCCGTGCTGGAGGCCGCCAACCTCGTCGCCACAGTGCGTCAAGGGCGGGAAAAGCTCCACTACCTGAATCCCGTGCCGGTCCATGAGGTCAACGCACGGTGGATCGCGAAATTCGAACGGCCGCGCCTGGATGCGCTGGCCGAACTGAAAAAACGCCTCGAAGGAGACCCAGATGACTAAGCACACCTATGTCTACGTGACCTTCATCGTAACGACCCCGCAGAAGGTCTGGGACGCGCTCACCGACGCACGCATCAGCGCCAGCTACTGTGAGCGCGAAAACGTCTCCGACTGGAAAGTGGGTTCGGAGTGGCAGCACCGCCTGCCCGGCAAGTCGGCCGACGTTATCGGCGTGATCCTGGAAAGCGATCCGCCGCGTCGCCTTGTGACGACCTGGGAGGTGCCGGCCGACCGCGGCAATCCGGACACCACCAACCGCTGCGTGTTCGATATCGAGGACTTCGGCGGCAAGGTGAAGCTCACCGTCACCCACTCCGAGCTTGGCGATAAGGCCCTGAGGGACGTCTCGGGCGGTTGGCCTGCAGTGCTCTCGAACCTCAAGACCCTGCTGGAGACCGGCCAGACAATTCCGGACCCATTCAACAGGGTGGCGAACGATCCGAGGGGCTAGGGGCTGACCTTCAGGATGGCGATCGTGGAGTAGATTTGCGCGAACGCCTACGGCGCTGCGCTCACCAGGATCTCGCGTTTGCCGGCATGGTTGGCCGCTCCAACGACGCCTTCCTGCTCCATCCGTTCCATCAGCGAGGCGGCGCGGTTGTAGCCAATCTGCAGGCGGCGCTGGATGTAGCTGGTTGATGCCTTGCCGTCGCGGGTGACCACGGCCACGGCGCGGTCGTAGAGGTCGTTGCTCTCGCCGCCGCCGCCGCCCAGGCCATAATCGCCGGACTCACTGTCCTCGTCGGGGGCCGCGGTGACCTCCTCCAGGTAAGACGGCTGGCCCTGTTCACGCAGGAATTTAGCTACGGCTTCTACCTCGCCGTCAGAGACGAACGGGCCATGCAAGCGGGTGATGCGGCCACCGCCTGCCATATAGAGTTGGTCGCCCTGGCCCAGCAGCTGCTCGGCGCCCTGCTCGCCTAGGATGGTGCGGCTGTCGATTTTGGAGGTGACCTGGAAGCTGATCCGGGTCGGGAAGTTGGCCTTGATGGTGCCGGTGATGACGTCCACCGACGGGCGCTGGGTGGCCATTATCAGGTGGATGCCGGCGGCCCGCGCCATCTGCGCCAGGCGCTGGACGGCGCCTTCGATTTCCTTGCCGGCGACCATCATCAGGTCGGCGACTTCGTCGATGATCACCACCAGCATGGGCATGGGCTCAGGTGTGATCTTCTCGCTCTCGTAGATCGCTCGGCCCGCGTCGTCGAACCCTGTCTGGACGGTACGTTCGAAGTGCTCGCCCTTGGCAGCGGCCTCCTTGGCGCGCTCGTTGTAGGAAGCAACGTTGCGCACGCCGATCTTCGACATGCGGCGGTAGCGGTCCTCCATCTCCCGAACGGTCCACTTCAGCGCAACGATCGCCTTCTTTGGATCGGTGACGACGGGCGCCAGCAGGTGCGGGATGCCGTCGTAGACGGAAAGCTCCAGCATCTTCGGGTCGATCATGATCATCCGGCACTGGTCCGGCGGCAGTCTGTAGAGGATCGACAAGATCATGGCGTTGACGCCGACCGACTTGCCCGAGCCGGTGGTGCCGGCAATCAGCAGGTGGGGCATGCGGGCAAGGTCGGCGATATAGGGCTCGCCGCCGATCGTCTCGCCCAGCGCCATGGGCAGGGTCTGGCCGCCGCGCTCGTACTCCGGAGAGGCCAGGAGGTCGCGCAGATAGACCGTCTCGCGGTGCTGGTTGGGGAGCTCAATGCCGATGGCGTTGCGGCCCGGTACGACAGAGACGCGGCAGGCGGCAACGCTCATGGACCGGGCGATGTCGTCGGAGAGCGCCACCACTCGAGCGGACTTCACGCCGGCGGCGGGAACCAGTTCGTAGAGAGTGACAACCGGACCGGGGCGAATTTGATCCACAGTTCCACGGACGCCGAACTCTGCCAGCACGCTTTCTAGCAACTGAGCGTTCTGACGCAGCGCGCCTTCGTCGAACTGCGCAGAGCGAGGTTTCGGCTTGGCCAGCATGGAGAGTTCCGGAAGCAGAAATCCGCCGGGCTTCAGGAATTCGAACGTGGACTGGGCCTCGCGCTGCTCGCGCGGGCTTTCCTTGGAGGAGAGCTTTGGCGCTTTTACCTTCGGGCCCTCGCCGGGCTCGAGGGTGGTGGGCGCGGGATCAAGGGCTGTGTCCGAGATACCACCCTCGCGGCGATCTCGGGCGGCGACGCGGGCGGCGCGTTCCGGCTTGACGATCGGCTTCGGCTTAGGCGTCAGCGCCGCGGTCAGCCATTCGCCCAGGGCGCGCAGCTCCGCCCGACGCAGACCGATCGCAAAGCCCATGGAGCCAAGGCCGACAACTGCGAAGACCAACGCAGCAATCGGACGAGCCAAAGGCAAGTGCGCGTAAGTCAAAAATCCCGCAAAGCCGGTGAGGATCCCATCGCCCCAGAGTCCGCCAAGGCCCTTCGCCAACGGCCAGGCTGCCGGTGGAGCAGGCCAAGCAAGTGCGGCGGCTAACGCCAGGATGCCAACCGCGCCGGAAAGGGCGCGAAGGCGCAGCTGTCCACGGCTGCGCGCAGGCTCGGACGCTGCGGCGCGGCACAGTCCAAGCACCACCACGGTGATCGCTAAAAGAGCGCAGCCCATGCCCAACGACTGCACGCCCAAATCGGCCAGCGTCGCGCCTGTCGCGCCGAGCGCGTTGGTGGCAGCTGAGGGGCCCGCCGCGTTGAGGCTGGGATCGGCGGCGCTATAGGTGGCGAAGGCAACGGCCAGCGCTGCGCCCACAGCAGCCGTGAAACCGCCGCGCAGGCGAGCTGTCCCTGGGTGCGACCAGGCGAGGCCGGCAATGTGCCAGACCAAGGCCATGCCGGTCTTTCGCGCCGTCCGCGCCATGCCCTTCGAAACTCCCACTCAAATCAACCGAGCTGTTGTCGCCGCAAGAAGGTTAACCGGCATTTACTTTGTCGGGGGCGCGATCTCGATTTGCGAGCGATCTGCGCGGGCATTAGGGTCCGCGCCATGCAGTGGTCCATGCCCCATCGGGTGCTTCAGGTCGTCGCCAGCCTGATCGTCCTAGTCGCGATTCTCGCTTTCTCGTTGGGCGTCTACAACGCCCCGCAGCGCGGCCGCATGCCCGGCGAGAAGTCCGCAGGCTCGGCCGGCGCTCCCCTACTCACCGCCACTGACGCCACCCCGCTCAGTCAGGACCGCATCGAGGGACAGGCCCCCCGCGAGCTGACGCCGGAAGAAAAAGAAAAGGCGCAGGAGGAAAAGGAGGCCAGACAAGAGGCCGCCGACGCCGTCAGGGCCGCGGCCGCGACGGCTCCGCCCGGCGTCACCGTGGTCGGAAGTCCGTCCTCATCACCGGCCGAAAAGGCGGGTGAGGCCGCGCAAAGCGCGGCCCCTGCGCAGGAAGAAGCGCCACACTAGCACCCGACCCTCTCTCGTTGAGGCGAGAAATCGTCACGCTACCCCGTGCGCTCTGAAGAAGGCCAACATTTTCCCCCAGGCATCCTTTGACGCCTCGGCGTTGAAGCTGGGGCGGTAGTCAGCCAGGAAGCCGTGCTGGGCGTCGGGGTAGACGATGATCTCGGTACCTGTCTTGCGCGCCGCCTTCAGCGCCTCGCGCATCGCGTCGATATCGGCCGCAGGGATCCCCTTGTCCTGGCCGCCGTAGAGGCCGAGCACAGGCGCCTTGAGGTCCTTTGCCAGTTCGATCGGCGGCGTCCGTGGATAGGGGCCCGCCCTCAGCGGTCCGTACCAGGCGACGCCTGCCTTAAATTCGGGGAACCGCTCGCAACAAAGCCAGGTGGCCCCGCCACCCCAACAGAAGCCGGTCACACCGAGTTTTTTCATGTCGGTGAACGGCTGTGCGGCAAGATATTTCAGTGACGCAGCGGTGTCGGAGGTCACCTGGTCGCCGGGCGTCGCCTTCACGATGTCCATGACGATTTTCATGTCGGCGGTCTTCGAGGGATCACCGGCGCGGACGAAGAGATCGGGGGCCAGCGCCACATAGCCAGCCTTAGCCAAGCGCCGGCAGATGTCCTTCACCCATTCATGGACCCCGAAGATCTCGGAATTGACGAAGACCACCGGGTGTTTGCCCTTGGCGGCGGGGCGCGCCAGGAAGCCAGGAATTTTACGATCAGCCGTCTGGATATCGACCGTCTCGGTGATGAGACCCACGCTATCGGTCGTGATCGTTTCGGCGTCGGCGGAATAGGCGGCGACCGCGTAACCGCTTGCCAGGGCCAGAGCGATGGAGCGGCGGGTGATATCGAGATCGCCTGCCCAATTGCCTTCGGCTCGGGTGAGAGTGACCATAGAAACGCCTCCGTTTGTTGTAGCAGGCCGCGACCCTGCCTTGGACTCTGCAACAGTGTCAAAGGCGCGTTTCCCGCGTTTTCGGACATCGTCGTTCACGTCTTCGGACATAGGATTGTGCGAGGCTAATGGCCGCGAGCGGTCGGACCTAACGCCGGATGTGCCAGCCGCAGCCTGTCGGCTGGAGTCATGTCCTTGGTGCGATTAGGGACTTTCACCCTTGCGAGCGCATCTATTTTCCCCATATCGGCTGGCGATGATGGGTTCCGTGAGAGTAAACCTCTGCTGCGGATCCCGGTCTAAACATGAACGAACCGGGGGCGTTGCCAGACCGAAGTGCTTCACCTGAAGGCTTCTACGTAGCGTCCGCCAACAAGGAGCGAGCTAGACTCTCAATGAGCAAGATTATCGGTATCGATCTCGGCACGACCAATTCGTGCGTCGCCATCATGGACGGCAAGACGCCGAAAGTGATCGAAAACGCCGAGGGCGCGCGCACCACGCCCTCCGTCGTGGCCTTCCTGGAAGATGGCGAGCGCCTGGTAGGCCAGCCTGCCCGGCGCCAAGGCGTCACCAATCCCACCAACACCTTGTTCGCCATCAAGCGCCTGATCGGCCGCCAGATGACGGACCCGATGGTGGAGAAGGACAAGGGCATGGTGCCCTACGAAATCGTCAAGGGCCCGAACGGCGACGCCTGGGTGCGCGCCCACGGCACTGACTATTCGCCCCAACAGGTTTCCGCCTTCATCCTGCAGAAGATGAAGGAAGCCGCCGAGCAGCACCTTGGCGAGAAGGTCGAAAAGGCGGTAATCACCGTTCCGGCCTATTTCAACGACGCTCAGCGTCAGGCGACCAAGGACGCGGGCAAGATCGCGGGCCTGGAAGTCCTGCGGATCATCAATGAGCCGACCGCTGCGGCACTCGCCTACGGCCTGGAAAAGAACGAAGGAAAGAAGATCGCGGTCTATGACTTAGGCGGCGGCACTTTCGACGTCTCGATCCTGGAGATCGGCGACGGCGTCTTCGAAGTGAAGTCGACCAACGGCGACACCTTCCTAGGCGGCGAGGACTTCGACCTGCGGATCGTCGACTTCCTGGCTGAGGAGTTCAAGAAAGAGAATTCCGTCGACCTGCGGAAGGACAAGCTCGCCCTGCAGCGCCTCAAGGAGGAGGCCGAAAAGGCGAAGAAGGAGCTCTCCTTCACCACCCAGTACGAGCTGAACCTGCCCTTCATCTCGATGAACGCAAACGGTCCGCTGCACCTCAACATCAAGCTTTCCCGCGCCAAGCTGGAGGCCCTGGTCGAAGACCTGGTGGCCAAGACCATCGGCCCCTGCGACCAGGCGCTGAAGGATGCAGGCCTGAAGAAATCCGACATCGACGAAGTGATCCTAGTCGGCGGCATGACCCGCATGCCCGCGGTCGTTGAGACCGTGAAGGCCTTCTTCGGCCGTGAGCCGCACACCGGTGTGAACCCCGACGAAGTCGTGGCGCTGGGCGCGGCAGTGCAAGCCGGCGTTCTGCAGGGCGACGTCAAGGACGTGCTGCTGCTGGACGTGACACCGCTCACCCTGGGCATCGAGACCCTCGGCGGCGTGTTCACCCCGCTGATCGAGCGCAACACCACCATCCCGACCAAGCGCTCGCAGACCTTCTCGACGGCCGACGACAACCAGTCCGCAGTGACCATCAGGGTGTTCCAAGGCGAACGGCCAATGGCGCACGACAACAAGATGCTGGGTCAGTTCGACCTGGTGGGACTGCCGCCGGCGCCGCGTGGCGTGCCGCAGGTTGAAGTGACCTTCGACATCGACGCCAACGGCATCGTCAACGTCTCGGCCCGCGATAAGGCCACATCCAAGGAACAGTCGATCCGCATTCAGGCCAACGGCGGCCTCTCGGACGCGGACATTGAGGCCATGGTCAAGGAAGCCGAGTCCAACAAGGCTGACGACGAGAAGCGCAAGGCAGGCGTTGAGGCCAAGAACCAGGCCGACGCGGTCATCCATTCCACGGAAAAGGCCCTTGCCGAGCACGGCGACAAGGTCACCGAGGAAGAGAAGGGTGCGATCACCACGGCGCTGGAAGATCTCAAGGGCAGCCTTGAGTCCGACCCTGAGGCGATTTCGGCCAAGACCCAGACCCTGATCCAGGCTTCGATGAAGCTCGGCGAGGCTATGTACAAGGCCCAGCAGTCGAGCGAAGGCCCGGCTTCGGACGAAGACGTAGCTCATGCTGCGGGACACGGCCATGGCGAAGACGTAGTCGACGCCGAGTTCGAGGAAGTCGACGGCGACGATCACAAGAAGTCGGCGTGACGACGCTCCCGGTGGTGACTCAGAGCGTCATTCGCAAAGAGATTGCCACCGGGGAGCTCATCGCCGCTTCTGTGCGAAAGATATCCCCCGCTCGCATGGCTTTAGGGTCTTGTCGCCGGGCGGGGGTTATCCCACCTTCCCAACAGCCACACACCACTCACACCTGTATTTTGGGCGCCTGACGGTTTGATGCGCGACTATTACGAAATCCTCGGTGTCGAGCGCACCTGCGATGCGGGTGCCTTGAAGGCGTCTTTCCGCAAGCTCGCTATGGAGCATCACCCCGACCGCAATGACGGTTGCGGCGAAGCTGAGGGCCGCTTCAAGGAAATCAACGAGGCCTATTCGGTCCTGTCCGACCCGCAAAAACGCGCGGCCTACGACCGGTTCGGCCACGCAGGCGTCAACGGCTCTGGAGGCGGGCAGGGCGGGGCCCAATTCAACGATGTGGGCGACATCTTCAACGAGGTGTTCGGCGACGTCTTTGGCGACATGTTTGGCGGCCGCCGAGGCGGCCAACAGCGTTCCGGTCCGGCGCGCGGCCAGGATCTGCGCTACGATCTGGAGATCACCCTCGAGCAGGCCTACGCCGGCTCCGAGGTCGAGATCACTGTGCCTGCGGCGCTGACATGCGAGACCTGCACGGGCTCTGGCGCAAAGCCTGGCACCAGCCCCTCGACCTGCAACGCGTGCGGCGGCGCGGGCCGGGTGCGGGCGACCCAGGGCTTCTTCTCGATCGAGCGGGCCTGCCCCCGCTGCGGCGGCTCGGGGCGGCTGGTTCTGGATCCCTGCGCTGATTGTCATGGCATGGGTCAGGTGCGACGCGAGCGGACGCTTTCGGTGCGGATCCCGGCTGGAGTCGACGACGGCGCGCGAATCCGGCTCTCCGGCGAAGGTGATGGCGGCGCGCGCGGCGGCCCGCGCGGCGACCTCTACATCTTTGTGTCCGTGAGCCCCCACGAACTCTTCGAGCGCGACGGCCTGGACCTGCTCTGCACGGTTCCGGTGCCAATGGCCGTGGCCGCGCTGGGCGGCGAAATCGAAGCGCCCTGCCTGATGGGCGGCGAAAACTGCGACGGAAACTGCAAGCTTCCGGTCAAAGTGCCCGAAGGCGCCCAGACGGGCCGTACCGTTCGTCTGAAGGGCCGCGGCATGCCGTCCCTGCGGTCCCGCGACCGCGGCGACCTGGTGGTCGAGCTGTTCGTCGAGACGCCCGCCAAGCTGACGGCACGCCAAAAGGAGTTGCTGCGCGAATTCGCAGGCCTATCGACCGAGGCGCAGCATCCGAAGAATGCTAACTTCGCCGGTAAGGCGAAGACCTTCTGGGATAGCGTGAAGGGCTAGTACTCCGAACGTTTGCGGGAGGCCGGGCTTTCCGCTAGAGGAAGCGTCCGCTGCAAATGCACCCGTAGCTCAGCTGGATAGAGCGTTGCCCTCCGAAGGCAAAGGTCACACGTTCGAATCGTGTCGGGTGCGCCAGCAAAATCAATGACTTATACCAGTCCACCTAGACAGTGACACACGCCCATTGGCGGTCGCCGATGGATCGGATGCGGTCTGGTTCGTTGATGAGGAAGCGCCATGCGCTTTG
>JAYUBY010000620.1:0-2949 GCA_043740635.1 Alphaproteobacteria bacterium | reverse complement strand
GGCAGCCCGTCGATCAGCGCGCCGATGTCCGCCTCGTCGCCGTACGCCATGCAGCACGCCCTACCCGAAGGGCATCGTTGCTGCGGGCGTTCCGCCCGTTCGGCCACCGTGTTTTCGACGGGCGGTCGATGGGGCGATATGAACGGTGTTAGATGCGTTCGATGTTGATTACATTGAGTTTTCGAATAACGTCGGTCGGTTCTAAATCGATCCTGAGCTCGTCGTGAGGCGTCCTCGACGGGGCGAAGTTACGCGCGCTCCGCAACCCCATTGGCCCAGTCGGCCCAATGGGGCAATGAATTTGCTTGCGTCATTTCGTGGGCTCCGCAGAGGCGCCGGCGAGGTCGCCGGGCCCCTGGCGGAGTGACCAAACATATGGCGGGCCAATTCAGGCAGGTTTCAAGGATGTCGGCATCCGCGAGTGCCATCGAGCCCGCCTTCAGCACAGTCACCGGAATGCATCGTCAGGCGTAACCCAGCACCGCGCGTGCCGCCGCCTCGATGCGGCGCGCGTTGGGCATGTATTCGTCTTCCAGGTTGGGGGCGAAGGGCACCGGGGTGTGCGGGCAAGTGACCGACTTGATCGGTGCTTTCAGCGTCCTGAACCCCTTGTCCGCCACCATGGCGGCGACATCGGCGGCCAGCGAGCAGCGCGGCGGGCTTTCGTCCACCAGCACCAGCCGGCCTGTCTTGCTGACGCTCTCCAGGATGGCGTCCTCGTCCAAGGGCGAGGTGGTGCGCGGGTCAATAACGTCGCAGCTGACGCCTTCCTTGGCCAACAACTCCGCCACCGCCAGGGCCCGCGGCACCATCGGCCCAAAAGCGATGAAAGTGAGGTCCTTTCCCTCGCGCAACACATTGGCCTCGCCGAACGGGATCCGGTAGGCCTCGTCCGGAACCTCCATTTCGGTGTCATAGAGGACCTTGGATTCCATGAAAACCACCGGGTCGTCATCACGGATCGCCTGGATCATCAGACCCTTGGCGTCATAGGCATTTGACGGCATCACCACCTTCAGCCCGGGCACCATGGTGAACAGCGGATGGAGGGTCTGGCTGTGCTGGGCGCCGGCCCGAAAGCCCGCTCCAATCATGGTACGGATGACCATGGGCGTCTTGGCGTGGCCGCCGAACATGTATCGGAACTTGGCGGCCTGATTGTAGATTTGATCGAAGCAAACCCCGACGAAATCCACGAACATGATCTCGGCCACTGGTCGCATACCGGTCACGGCCGCCCCGGACGCGGCGCCGATGATCGCGCTTTCCGAAATCGGTGTGTCTAACACCCGATCAGGTCCGAACTCTGTGAACAGGCCTCCAGTGACCCCGAACACACCGCCCACCTGACCGGTCTCGCCCGAGGCGCCCTGGCCGCCGGCTACGTCCTCGCCCAGCACGATGACCTTGGGATCGCGTCGCATCTCCTGGCGCAGCGCCTCGTTGATCGCCTGCCGATAGGATTTCTTGCTCATGGCCTAGTACCGCACATAGACGTCTGTTTCGAGGGTGTTGAGGTTCGGCTGGGGCGCGGCGAGCGCCGTCTGGACCGCGTGCTCGACGAGCTCAAGGACGGTCGTCTCGATGCTGTCGAGGTCGGCGTCCTCCAGCAGGGCGGCCTCGGTGACGCCCTTGCGGTAGCGCGCGATCGGGTCGTTGCCGCGGGCCTGCGCCAGCTCCTCGGCGGTGCGGTAAGGCTGCGGGTCGCCCACGAAGTGGCCCATGAAACGCGAGCACATCAACTCCAGCGCATAGGGTCCCTCATTGGCACGCGCGCGTTCCAGCGCCCGGCCCATGGCCTGATGCACCGCGAAGAAGTCGGAGCCGTCCACCACCTCGGCGGGCATGCCAAAGCTTCGCGCACGGTCGGCGATCGACGGCGCCCCCACCGCGTAAGACGACGCGGTGTGCTCGCCGTAGCCGTTGTTCTCAAAGGCGAAGATCGCCGGGACGCTCAACACCACGGCCATGTTCAGCGCCTCGAAGGTGGTGCCCTGGTTGGAGGCCCCGTCGCCGGAGAAAGCCACGGCCACCTTGCCGGTCTTGCCGAGCTTCTGGGTCAGCGCCGCCCCGACCGCGATAGGCGGCGATCCGCCGACGATGGCGTTGGCCCCCAGCATGCCCTTGGACATGTCGGCGATGTGCATCGAGCCGCCCTTGCCGCCGCAAAGGCCGCCTTCCTTGCCCATGATTTCCAGCATCATGCCGGTGACGTCGCAGCCCTTGGCGATGCAGTGGCCGTGGCCGCGGTGGGTGGAGCCGATGTAGTCCTCATCGGAAAGGTCGAAGCAGACGCCGACACCGGCCGCCTCCTGCCCGAGGTAGACGTGTGCGAAGCCCGGGATATTGCCGGCGGCGAACTCCAGCACCACCCGCTCCTCGAACGCACGGATGGTGTACATCCGCTCGTAGGCGCGTTTCAGGTCGTCTCTACTGAGCTGCATCGCTGGCTGTGGCTCCGTGCTGGGTTGTTCATGCGTGTCTCTACAGGTGTCAGTCCGCGCCCCGGCCGCCGTCCACGACCAGTTCGGTTCCGGTGACGTAGGCGCTGTCGTCGCTCAAGAGGTAGAGGATCGCGTCAGCCATGTGCTCAGGCCGACCGATCATTCGCAGCGGCGTGTCGGCGGCGAAGGCGTCGGCCAGCGCCTGGCTGTCGCCAAACTGGCCGGTGATCATCTCAGTCCATATCACGCCCGGGTGCAGGGAATTGACCCGCACCTTCTGGGGCAGCGCGGCGCCCTCTATGGCGGCGACTCTGGTCATGCCGGTGAGCGCGCCCTTGGTGGCGCAATAGACGGTGGCGTCAGGATAGCCCACCAGGCCCATCAGCGACGACACGTTGACGATCGATCCCGGCCGCCGCGCCTGGCTGAGTGCCCGCAGCGCGTGCTTGATGCCCAGGAAGCAGCCCTCGACATTGACCTGGTAGATGGCGTCGAAATCGGCGGC
>JAYUBY010000619.1:0-5686 GCA_043740635.1 Alphaproteobacteria bacterium | reverse complement strand
GCCGACCATTAGGGCCTGGCTGATCTTGGTCACGTGCGCCACGAAGCACAGTGCGACAACGGCGGCGGTCATCAGGTACCCGAGCACCGAGGACCAGATGATCGCGTCCCGGCTCTTGCCCTCGCGGACCCCTTCGCGCCGAACCTCTGGGTATCAGTTGTAGGCGTCTTGGAACAGGACGCCCATGAAGAGCCAGGCCGTGAGCGAGCCCACCGACCCTGCTGCGGCGATTGCGGTCACGATCGTCCAGATGACGTCGAACCCCCGTCCCTCGTCGAAATCTCAGCTTAACACGGCAGCGACGTGGCGCTCCTATCGGGCCGCCGCGTCGAACTTGAAGGCCAAATAGCTGAACGACCCACCTTTTGGGACCAGCGTCTGGTGCGGCGCACCTGCGGGGATCCAGAGGACGTCACCGGGTCCAAGAGCGTAGGCTCGAGCGCCGGTGACCTTTCCGCCACGCCATTCGCCAGGCGCTGTTTCGCGATTGCCCTCAACCTTGCCGCCGACCAGCACTTTGGCGCGGCCAGACTGGACCACGAACTCGTCATTGAGCTTGGTATGCACCTCGACCAGTCCATCCGCGGTGCGCCGCGCTGCCAGCAGGATCGTGCCTGGACCGGTCGGGACCTGAGCGGTGGCGACCCCGTCGGTTGTCTTCGTGACAAGCGCGGAGATCTGACTGGCGGGGACGTAGACGCCCTCTCCGGCTTGAGCCGACGCGGTGCCCGCTCCAACCCCGGCGACCATTAGCGCGGCAAGCCAAACACTTGTCTGTACGTGAGCCGTCATTGCACTCTCCCCCGGAAACTGGAGGATCATAGACCGTGCGTCCAACCTGTCGCAAAAAACGACTACGGCCTCTGCGTGAGCGATTGATGCGAACCTGATCGTTCGGTTCCTAGTCGTGAGGAGAACCGCACCCATCCAAATTCGACCGCACGGCGCTTCTCATTGAGCCGATTACGTCTTCGGAGCATTGCCGCCGTTGAACCGGCCGAACAACCGCCCCGACAGCAGACCCATTAGAAGCACGCCCAGTCCGGCAGCAACGATCTGGTCCGTCGAACGCAGGTCAAAGGTCCCCACCCGCACAATGAGGCCATAGCCGATGACGCCGTTGAAAAAGCCCCAGCGCACGTTGACGGTGGAAGACGAGAACCCTTCTCCCGGCGGGGTGGCGAAAGGACTCTGGAAGGGTGTCCCCATGACGCCGCTGACGAAGTGCGGCACCGCGTTCGTCAGGAAGGCGGCGCCGAAGAAGTAGGCGAGGTCGTGGGCCCATTCCATGATCAAACACTCCTTTCGAGAAGATCAATGATCTCCTGCGTTGAGCCTGTCTCACCCAGGCGCGGGAAGACGTTCTTGAGGCTGTAGTCGTGGGCCTCGGGGCGCATTTCGGTCATGGCATCGACGGCGAGGGTGACGTTGAGTCCCTCCTCATAAGCTTGGCGTGCAGTGGCCTCGACGCCGGTCCCGGTGGCGACGCCGACGACTACGACCTGGGTCACCCCTAGCGCCTTGAGCTGATCTCCCAGATCCGTGCTCGCGAACGCCCCCCATGTGCGCTTCGTCACGAGAATATCGCTCGGCTGCTGGCCAAGTTCGGGGATGAGGTCGGTCCAACCCTCTGGAAACGGCCCACCTGGACGCGGCTGTTCTGTCCGGCCAGGCGCTCCCCCAGCGACGTTGACGAGCACGACGGGCAAGCCCTGCGAGCGGAAGGCGTCAGCCAGCGAGCGGGACCGCTTGATGACCTCGCCAATCGGATGGGCGACCGGATAGCTGACGATGCCCTTCTGCAGATCGACGACGATAAGCGCGGTCATCGGATCAAGCGTGGTGATGGCCGTGGCGGGTTCCTAATTGAAGTAGGTATGCCAGATCGGCCGCGTCTTGGCTGGCCGGCATCAGGCCTCGCCCGGGCGTCTTATCAGGGCGATGGAGGAGATGAAGGATTGCGGTTCGACGGGGTCGCGCGGCGCGATCGCTGCCAACCAATCATTCTCGGCGCGCCAATATCGACCGAAGCTTTCCGTTCTCAATTCCGGGCCATCCAGCGAACAGCAAAACCCAAGACTTCCAAAAGGATTTCCACATCCTTGCGCCCAGTCTTCGCGGGCACATGGAATGAATGGTCAGCGTCCTCGATCAGCTCAAGCGCCGCGCGGTCTCCCAGCTGCCTTATGACACCCTTCAGCAGATCGAGGTCGGCCAGGGCGTCGTTCGTGCCCTGCAAGAACAGCATGGGCGCGGCTACTGCATTCAGGTGATCGGCGCGCTCGATCGAAGGCTTGCCCGCCGGGTGTAGGGGAAGGCAAAGAAAACGAGGCCCAGGACACCCTCAAGTGGATTGAGCGCCTGAGCCTGGGACGTCATGCGTCCCCCGAACGAGCGGCCCCCGGGAAAGAGGGGCAACCCACTCCCGAGCCGCCTCGCCTCGGCCCCGGCCGCCCGCACCGTCTTGTGCGCCAAGGCCGGCGGATCCACCCGCTTGCCGCCCTTTTCCATGTACGGGAACTGGTAGCGCAGGGTCGACACGCCCAGCGCCTCCAGCCCACCGGCGATCGCCGCCATTCCTGTGTGCGACATCCCGGCGCCCGCCCCATGGGCGAGCACCAAGCAGGCCTTGGCGTCGTCCGGCGCTTGCCACAGGCCGGAGACCGGCTCCTGTCCGGGAACGGATATGGTGATCGCAGATATCGCATGGGCCAAAGCATAGACGATTGCGCCCCAGGTCTGCATGCTCGTCGACATGGCCTCAGGGATCGACACCTATCGCGCCAAGCGCCGCTTCAATCAGACGCCCGAGCCGGCCGGCAGCATCGGCGTCTCCGACGCACCGATGTTTGTCATCCAAAAGCACAAAGCCGACGACGTCGACCCCATCGTCTACGACTCTACCTACTATTTGGCGCCTGACGGTCCCATCGCGGAGGAGACCTTCAGCGTGATCCTTGAGGCGATGAAGGAGGCCGGCAAGATCGCGGTGGCACGCATTGTTCTGTCGGGCCGCGAACGGCAAGTCACTATCTTACCCATTGAGGATGGCTTCCGGCTGACGACACTTCGCTCGGCCAAGGAGGTGCGCGAAGCCGCCGGCGCCCTGGATAAGCTGAACGCCAAGTTCTCTCCCGACATGCTCGCGATGGCGAGCCAGATCATCGCCAGCAAACAGATGGAGCTCCATCCGGAACCCTTTGAAGATCGCTACGAGGAAGCTCTGCTGACACTTGTGAAGTCGAAGATTGCTGGTGGCGACCCGGTGATCACCAAGGCGCCGGAACGCGGCAACGTGGTCAACCTCATGGATGCGCTCAAGCGCAGCATCGAGGTCGAGCGCCGCCCGCCCCCAGCCTGGGCAAGTCTGCCGTCAAGAAGGGCGAGGCCAAGTCCTTGCCCAAGGCCGCCGCGCCAGCCAAGAAGAAGGCGACTGGCGCCGCCTGACACCATGGATGTGCGCGACCGTTCGATAGCTCTCTACGGTCGGTTCTCGCATGGCGTGCGTGACCGATCGGTGCGCGACATCACCGCTGCAGGCGGAACCGTGGCCCGCGACCTGACCCGGGCCAGCGATGCGCTGGTGGTCGGAGCACTTGCGACCGTGCTGATCGATAGCGTCGCGCTGGCATCCCGACTTGGCGCAACCCGCCAACGCGGTATCCCGGTGTTGAGCGAGCGTGAATTCGCAGCCTCTACGTCCGGCAATACGACCGAGCAGACTGCATCCCTCCCCCTGGCCACCGCGCTGGCCGATACCGGAATGACGGCGGCTGACGCCGACGTCTTGGCCGCGTTCGATCTCATCGCGCTGACCGATGGGAATTGCCGGTTCGGTGATGCCGGGGTGATCCGGACCGCTCGCGAGCTTATCGGCGCCGGCCGATCCATCGCCGAGGCCGTCCGCATTCTGGTCCGCGCCCGGGACCTCTCCCCCAGTGGCCGCCACAAGATCGTCCTCACCCCCTCAGGTGATGCTTCCTTGCAGTGGCCGGACCGGGGTCACCACTCTGGAAGGTCAGGGTGTCCTCGCTCTCGACGAGGCGCATGCCAGCCTGGAGGACCTGTTCGAAAGCGCGGCGTTGGCGGAAGCGAACGGCGACCTCAACGAGGCAGCGCGGCTCTACGATCTCTGCGCCCGAGCGGACCGCAAGGACCCGATCGCACCTTACAACCACGGCAACATCCGCCTCGCTCAGGGCGCTCACGACCAGGCCGTCCTGGCCTACCAGCAGGCCCTTGCGCGCGACGCCCGGTTCGTCGAGGCGCGCTACAACCTTGCCCAGGCGCTCGAGGCCAAGGGCAAGCCGGAGGCGGCAGCAACCGAACTCACCCTGATCCTGAAATCCGACCCCAGGCATTCGGACGCAGTCTTCAACCTCGCGCAGCTGCGCATGAAGGCCGGCGCGGTGGATGAGGCTAAGGCGCTCTACGAGCGCTATCTCGCCCTTGATCCTCCCGCAGACTGGGCCCTCACAGCCCGTCGGGCGATCCAATATTGCTCGGGCCGCCTGTCCGCTTAGGCCCGGTTCAGACCTTCGCGCGAAGGCATCGTAGCGTGGTCCGCAGACCTGCAAGGCGTGCGCCTATTGATCAGCGCTAGTCTAGATGGGTGGCTTGAATCGGATTCCAGACCCTGCTGCGTCATCGTCGCCCAGGAATGTCACGCCGCCATCCTCCATCACCTTCTGAAGTCGCTGGAGGGTGCCACTTTGAATGCCGCGCCCAGATTCGAAGCGAGTGACGGTCGTCGGGGATACGCTCGCAGCCTTGGCAAGGTCACGCACACCTAAGCCGAGCGCCGTCCGCGCCAACCTCATCTGCAGCGAAGTCAATGTCGGCATCGAAATTTATCGCCCACCCATCTTGACTATGATGTCACCTCGTGACACTTTGGCGTCACCTCATACCGTCGACGCTCTTGCGCTCGGGGCGAGTCGCGTCGCCTGGAGACTGTACATGCCTGATCCAAAATCCGCAGCCAGTGGTGCGCTCTCCCGTCGCGCCGTTGTTGGAGCGGCGTCGGCCGGTCCGCTGGCGCCGAGTTTGGAGCGCCTGGCTGCGTTCAATCAGAGCGCGATGCTCTGCAAGGTCTGGCTTGCGATCGAAGCGGAGAGATACCGCCTGACGAGACGTTGGGTGAAGCTCGAAAGCCAAATGATCAAAAATCATGAATGGTTCAATCTGACCGACGGCGAGCAGCTGGCTTTGCCTGAAGCCGCCGAAATGCATGCGATCGATGTACGCCTAACGACGCTCCAGAAGGATCGAGAGGAAATCCTTCCTCAACTCCCGGCTTTGGTTTCCGGGGACAAACAAGCGCTGCTGCTCAAGTTCGGTGTCGTCGAAATGCTTCTTCTTCCCGACGAGGCCCCTGAAGCCAACGCGATTCTGAAGAGCGCGCTCCGCGATCTCGCGGTACTGTGGGGCTGAAGTGAAAGCGTGACCGGACGGTTTGCCACCCTTGAGGAGGTGACGATCGCGAAGTCTGCGCCGTCGCTCGCTTCTCCAGAACCGCTACGACACATGGTCAACGCATCCATTTCCCCAGCGATGCATTGGATCTAAATGGGAAACGATCCGAAGTTAAATCCCCGCGGGGACGGCGAGACGATCGGCGTCACAGCGGCGAGCGGTGGCCAAAAGACTGGCCACATACGTTGGGTGTTAGGAATAGGAACAGCCC
>JAYUBY010000618.1:0-3564 GCA_043740635.1 Alphaproteobacteria bacterium | reverse complement strand
TCGAGCATCCGCGGCGCACGCATGTAAATCGCGGTGTGACCACGGCGCAGGGCGGCTTGCGCGAGTGAGCAGGCGATGAAGGTCTTACCGGCACCGGCCGCGCCAGTGACGAGAACGTTGTGGTGGGCGGTGACCCACTGCGCGTGAGCGAGGTTGAGGATGAGCGTTCGGTCGAGACCGCGAGGGCGGCGGAAGTCGATGTCCTCGATGCACGCATGCGACATGCGCAGCTTGGCCGACTTGAGGTTGCGCTCCAACCGGCGGTTCTCGCGGTCTTGCACCTCGCGGTCGGCGAGCAATCCCAGACGGTCCTCGAATGAGAGGGCCTGGTAGTCGGCGCGTTCCTGCTGCTCGGTGAGAGCGCGCGCCATACCCATCAGGTTGAGGGTCTGGAGCTTGTCGACGGTCTGGTTGATGAGCATCGGTCTTCTCCTATTGGTAGTAGTCGGCGCCGCGCACGTTGTCGTGGCGACGAACAGGTGGTGCCGGCGTCAAGGTCGGCAGTGGCTGGCGGTCGAGTCCGGTCTGCAGGATTGAGTTCACGCTGCGGCTGCTGAGAGAACGGATGGCCAGCGCCCGAAGGCAGGCCGCCTCGAGGCGCTCGTTGCCGTACTTGCGGCCCAGCCTCATGAGACCCAGGCAGGAGCGAAAGCCCTGCTCGGGGTGGGGTCGGGAGCGCATGATCGCCTCCACCATCTCGGCGGTCTGCGGTCCCGATTTCCGGGCCCAATTGAGGATTCGGCCGGGGGTCCATTCGAGATGGCGCCGATGGGAGGCCGGCATGTGCTCGGGCAACGTGCTGTGGGCGTAGCGCTTGAAGCTGCGCAGGTGACTGATGACGCGACGACCGCGGTGGAAGATCTCGACCGTGCTGGTGGTCAAGCGCGCGTCACAGCGCTCGCCGGACAGCTGGTAGGGAACGCTGTAGTAGTGGTGGTCGACCTCGACGTGGTAGTCCATGTTCACCGTCACGCCCTTCCAGGTCGCGTACTCGTAGGGCTGTTCGGGCAGCGGCCGCAGTGCCGGCCGCTCGATCTCCTCGAACCAGCTCTGGCGGGAACCCGGCAGCTTCTTGAAGGGGCGCTCGTTGACCGCGATCAGCAGCTCACGAATGGCCTGGTTGGCCTCGGCCAGGCTCGTGAAGACTCGGTTGCGCAGCCTGGCCAACAGCCAGCGCTCGGCGATCAGCACGCCGACTTCGACTTTCGCCTTATCCCGAGGTTTCGCGGGCCGGGCCGGGATTACCGCGCAGCCATAGTGAGCAGCCATCTCCAGGTAGGTGGCGTTGATGTCGGGCTCGTAGCGGTGAGGCTTGGTGACGCCAGCCTTCAAATTGTCCGGGACCAAAATCTCGGGCACACCGCCGAAGAAGGAGAAGGCGTGGACGTGGCCCGAGATCCAGTGCGGCAACTCCTGCGAGGGGAACGCTTCCGCGTAGAGATAGTTGCTGGCGCCGAGCACGGCGACGAAGAGCTCAGCGACGGCGATGACCCCGGTCATCGGGTTGACGATCTTCAGCGTCTTCTTGCCGGCGAAGTCGACGAACAGCTTCTCGCCCGCGCGATGCTCTTGCCTCATGACGACGTCGAGGTGCCTCGCCCACTGACGGTAGTAGTGGCAGAACTGGGTGTACTGATAGCCGCCGGGGTCCTGCTCCTTGTGCTCCAGATGGAGGAGCTGCAGGGTCATGCTCGGGCGGCGCATCTCGCGGTGCACGTATGCCCAATCCGGCATCGGGCGTGACGCCGACGGCGGCGCCGCCGGTTGCTTGAACAGCGCATCCTCTAACCCGCGGTCGTCCATGCCGTCCGGCAACGGCCAGGTCATCCCCGCCATCCGGGCGCGCTCCAGGTAGCGCGCCACCGTGACCCGGGGCATGCCGAGCGACTGCTTGATCTGACGGGCGCTCAGGCCCTCACCAAGGGCGAGCCGGAGCACCTCTCGGATTCTGCGCATGGCATGTCGGGGTCGGGGCATTCGGCATCTCTCCTCGAACGTGTGCTGAGACTTGTTCGAGGCCAGGATGCCTGGCCGTCCTCACCTCACGCCGCTGCCCGCTGGACCTCCTTCAGGGGGTGGCCCATTTGCTCCGAAACGAGTGGCCCATTTCCACCGAAACGCCCGGCCCGTTTGGTCCGAACTCCGCAGCTGATCCCACGAGGGTGCGAGCTGATCGACAAAGTCCTGCTGCTCCGACTTGTTGCTTATCCCCCCAAGGCGTTCTACGGAAGTCGGCTTCCTCTTCGATGCGTGGTCGACTATCTCCTCTGACAGTCCTCGCGACATTACGGTCTTGCGGGTGAACCTTTTCCCTGGAAGGCGGGCGAGGATCGTCGTGGCTCATCGGCGATGTCGTCTTCAAGCCACTCGACCTCGGCGACCCGGATTTGAGTGGCAAGCCGACCTGTTCGCGTCGATCTCATGCGACGGCTTCCGCATCTCATGTCCCCGGCGTGCCCAGGACGGCTCGCTAGTAGTGGATGGGGGCGCTGGCCAGAGATCAATCGCGGCCGGGGAGCGTTTTCACGCGCACTCGAGGGCAGCCCACGGCCAGACTTCATCGACCGCCGCGCTGACCCGTGGGCGATCGCCGATTGCGTTTGCCTGGGGGGACCAGCACGCGCTGACGGTGACCCCGCTCATCGACTCCAAGGCCAGCGGCGCCGGCGAGTGAACCTTCCGCTCAGCTCGGCCCTGACAGCCTCGCGATAGATGCGGGACGCCTCGCCGATTGCGCGTAAGACACCTTCAAACTCTGCCGGCTGAAACAGTCGTTCGGGATTGGCCGCGGCGAGAACCTTTGCCGCGAGGTCGCTTGTTTCGGGCGGGGAGACAAGGTCGATGCGGTTGTAGGTGTCCACGGTGTTCGCCAGTGCCTCGCGAAAGTTGGTCTGCAGGGCATCCGCATTCGCCGTCTCACTTGGGTGCGTAACCGCTTCAGCTGCATGAATGAGTCGATTGACTCGGTTGAGGAAGGCGTGGTGCGCCTCAAGCCGCTGGTCGCGGTGCCAAACCCGGTCCTGATGGCGGAAGTCGAACCACCTCGTCCCGAGTGCGCCCGCGAGCGTACCCGAGATGCCCATGATGCCAACGATTACCGTCCAATCCACGCCGCGATAGTAGGGCCAGTCACCTTGAGATCTTCGTAATTGTCGTCATGAAGAAGTCGGCCAATCCGAAGAGCCCTGAGTTGAGCCATTGCGAGGCGGTATTCCGCAATTTTGGCCTGTAGTCGCACGCGTCCCTGCTCCTGACGGACCTTGGCGGTCAACTTTGCGCACCGATTTCACGCTGTCAGGGGGCAAAAGTCCATCCGTATTCGCGCCACGCGTCTCAAGTGAGATGAGGTAGGCAAAGTCCGCCAGCCTTAGACGGGTCAACTTTTGCCCTCCTACAGCTGAAGGACGACCACGTTGAGCTGCGCCTTCAAAGCTTCAACGATCCGCCTCAAGACTCTGCGGGGCGTCGGCACGTGCTGCTTTGACGCAAGCACCCAAATCATTGGAGTTCCCGATCTTCAACGACGCCGCCAACTACGCCGAGGGCGCTCCCCCGCGCATCGGC
>JAYUBY010000617.1:0-4808 GCA_043740635.1 Alphaproteobacteria bacterium | reverse complement strand
CAGCGTCGTCTCGATCGATGCACCCGACATCCCATGACCTCCGAATCATGGTCGCCCATCGATTCAGATGTCGCCCGTCACTGCAACTGTAATGCTAGTTTGCCGAGGTCGAAGTTCCCGCGGGCGAGTAGCCGGTCCTGCACTCCGGGCGCCGGCTGAGCCGCCGCCCCGCCAGATGCGGCAAGGGTCAGGCCGGAGCCCGCGAGAACCGTTCGTCGACTGACATCCATCTCAAGCCCGCATTCCGTCGCCCTTTTCAATTAGAGGCGCACGGCTTGGGCATTGGAGGCACCGTTCGTCGCACGACGAACAGGCCGACAACGGATCGGCGCAACCACCTAGTAAGCGAAGTTCTCGAAGACCTTGCTGACGTCGCCACCCCACGGACCGTTGTAGAGTTCCAGCAGGCGTTCGGCTTGGGTGACGCCGCTGTCGGCGATCTCGTCGAGCTGAGAGAGGTAATTCGTTTCGTCGACCATGCCGCCGGAGAGGCGGTTGCGCCGCTTCAGGCCCTCGCGAGCGATAGCGAGCATGTCCTTGGCGACGTCCTGGACGCTGCGGCCAGCGATCTGCGCCTTCAGTCCAATACGCGCCACGTCGGCGCGAAGGCGTTCGTGGTCCTCGATCTTCCAGTGCTTGCACAGGTCCCAAGCGGCGGCGAGCGCGGCGGAATCATAGAAGATTCCCATCCAAAGCGCCGGCAGAGCGCAGAGCGCACTCCAGGGGCCGGAGTCGGCGCCGCGCATTTCCAGGTACTGCTTCAGCCGGACTTCCGGAAAGATGGTGGTGGTATGGTCGGCCCAGTCCTTGATCGAGGGCTTCTCGCCCGGCAGTTCAGCCAGCTTGCCGTCCATGAAATCGCGGAACGAGCGGCCCGAAAGGTCGATGTAGCGGTCCCCGCGCTTGGCGAAATACATCGGCACGTCGAGGGCATACTTCGCATATGTCTCGAAGCCGAAGCCGTCCTTGAAGACGAAATCCAGCATACCGGTGCGGTCGGGGTCGGTGTCGGTCCAAACGTTGGCGCGAGCGGAGACGAAGCCCGACGGCTTGCCCTCGATGAACGGCGAATTGGCGAAAAGCGCGGTACAGATCGGCTGAAGGGCCAGGCTGGTGCGGAACTTCGCCACCATGTCCGCCTCGGACCCGAAGTCGAGATTGGCCTGTACGGTGCAGGTGCGGAACATCATATCGAGGCCGAGCCCACCCACCTTGGGCATGTACTCACGCATGATCTTGTAGCGGCCCTTGGGCATGACCGGGACCTGATCGCGCCGCCAGATCGGCGAGAAGCCCAATCCCAAGAAGCCGATACCGAGTTCGTCGGCGACCACCTTCACTTCGGCAAGGTGCTGGCCGGTCTCCTCGCAGATGTCGTGGATGGTCGCCAGCGGCGCGCCGGAAAGCTCAAACTGGCCGCCGGGCTCGAGGCTGACGTTGGCCATGCCGCGCTCAAGCGCGATGACGTGGCCCGCCTCCATCACTGGCTTCCAACCAAAGCGGGTCATGCCGTCCAACAACGCCTTGATGCCGTTGGGCTCATAGGGAACCGGCTCGTGTGTCCCCAGGCGGAAGACAAACTTTTCATGCTCGGCGCCTACGCGCCATTGGTCCTGGGGCTTTGAGCCTTTGTCGAACCAAGCGATCAGATCTTCGAACGTCAGGGGACGATCGTCAGCGGCGATCTCGGCCATCGGTATCCTTCCCCACTAAATCCGGACCCGCGTTCTCGCCGTGCGGTCTTGCCCTTTACGTTGGAAGCTTAGGTGGGCGCAATCGCGAGAAGCTCAAGGGGTCCAGTCGCCAAGAGCCGTCTGCCAAAGCGTCAGACCGCTTATCGCAGCCGTGTCGGCGCGCAGAATCCGAGGGCCTAACGAGGCTGGCATGGCATAGGGGAGCGCGCGAAGTTTGGCGCGTTCGGCGCGGGAGAAGCCGCCTTCGGGTCCGATCAGGACCGCCCAGGGTCCCCCCGGCTGGCCCTTCAGGGCGTACAGGACGGGCTTGGCGTCCCCGGCCTCATCGCAGAACAACAGACGGCGGCCGGGATCCCACTCCTTCAGCAGCTTGTCGAGCTTCACGGATTCAAGGACCTGTGGGGCATCCAGGCGGCCGGTCTGCTCGGATGCCTCGATCGCTATCGCGGTGAGCCGTTCCACACGGGCACGGTCAGCGTTGGTGCGCTCGGTGAGCACTGGACGGACGCGGCGCGCGCCCAGCTCGGCGGCCTTCTCAACTATGGTCTCCAGCCGGCCGCGTTTGACGAGCGCGATGATAAGGTCGAGATCGGGGCCTACGGTCTGTGCTCGCTCCAGCGTCTCGACCCGCACCCCCACCGCACGTTTCGTCACAGCTGTGATCTTCGAGCGCCACTCCCCGTCCCGGCCGTTGAACAGGAGGACCTCGTCGCCGACACCTTGGCGCATCACTGAGGAAAGGTAATGGGTCTGGCGATGGTCGAGCGCCAACTCGGCGCCTGCCGCAAGGTCGTGGGGAATGAACAGACGGATCATGCAGGCGTTGTAGCGCCCCGTACTTCATCGGGACTAGGGTTAAGACATGTCCAAGGACGACTACCAAACCGAACTTGAACGGCGACAACTGGCCTTGGTCCGCTGGCAGAAGCGGACGATGGAGGGCGAGGAGAAGGTGCTTGTCATCTTCGAGGGCCGAGACGCCGCCGGTAAGGATGGATCCATCCGCGCGGTGACTGAGCATCTGTCGGTGCGCAGCACCCGCGTGATAGCCCTGCCCAAGCCATCGGACCGCGAGCGCAGTCAGTGGTTCTACCAGCGCTACATCCACTTCCTGCCGGCTTCCGGTGAGACCGTGATTTTCAACCGTTCTTGGTACAATCGCGCCGGCGTTGAGCGTGTGATGGGATTTTCATCCACGGAGGAGCAAAAGGCATTCCTCAGAGACGTGCCGACGTTTGAGGCCATGCTGCTCGAGAGCGGCCTGAAATACGTGAAATTCTGGCTCGACGTCTCGAAGAGCGAACAGGCAAAACGTCTCAAAGATCGCCGAACCGATCCATTGAAGGCGCTGAAGTCTTCGCCACTCGATGCCGCAGCGCAGGAGAAGTGGGACGATTACACCAAGGCGCGAGACGAGATGCTGACACGCACCTCGACAGCAAACGCACCCTGGATCTGCGTCCGGTCTGACGACAAGAAGAAAGCCCGCCTTGCGATCATCAGCCATTTGGTGAA
The DNA here is from genome assembly GCA_043740635.1 of Alphaproteobacteria bacterium. Lineage (GTDB taxonomy): Bacteria > Pseudomonadota > Alphaproteobacteria > Caulobacterales > Caulobacteraceae > Phenylobacterium. Next base: position 1,599 of record JAYUBY010000617.1, on the reverse strand, counting down.
CGCGCTCGCACCGAAGAGCATCGCCCGCGAAGTCGACGACCCCGACCCCGACGTGCTGTTCCCTTTCGACGTCTCGGCGATCACGGATGGGCGGCTGGAACGCTGAGCTGCGACGTAGCCAAAACACCCACCTACGCCGCCTCCTAAGACCGATGTTCGGCGAAGCTTAATTCTTAATATGTTCTTAACGACAAGGCGGCAGAGCCACGCCGTTAACCATTTCAATTCGCAACGTTGTTCATTCTTTGTTCGATCGCTAAGCTGTTCCTGACGGCTCATCGGACGGAATCTGATCGCGATGCCGAAGGACAATCTGACCGCCGGAGAAGCCCGCCGCATCGCGTTGGCCGCCCAGGGGTTCGCGACGCCCAGGCCGCAGGCGCCAGTCACCCAGCGCCAGCTGGTCAAGCTGATCGAACGGCTGGGCGTGGTGCAGATCGACAGCGTCAATGTGGTCTCCCGCACCCACTACCTGCCCGCCTTTTCACGCCTAGGCGCCTATCCGCGCGAAATGCTGGAAGAGATTGCCTGGAGCAAGCGCCGGCCTCTCTTCGAATACTGGGCGCACGAAGCCTCGCTTCTGCCTCTGGCAAGCCAGCCGCTGTTTCGATGGCGGATGCAGGACGCCCACGACGGTGTCGGCGTCTGGAAGGGCGTCGCCCGCTTCCGTCGGGAACGCGCCGAGTTCGTTGAAAAAGTTCTGGATACCTTTGCCACGCGCGGGCCGCTGTCGGCCTCCGAGTTGGAAATGGGCCAGAAAGGCGAAGGCGGCTGGTGGGGCTGGAGCGACGCCAAACGCGCCGTCGAAGGACTGTTCTGGACGGGAGAACTCACCACCGCCACACGGAGGGGGACCTTTGAGCGGGTCTATGGTCTCCCGGAAAAGGTGCTGCCGCGGGCGATCCTGGAGGCGCCCACGCCGTCACGCGAGGAGGCGCACCGAACGCTCTATCGCATGGCTGCGAGCGCCATGGGCGTGGCCACCGCCAAGGACTTGCGCGACTATTTCCGGATGCCGGTGGAGGGCGCGAGGGCGAGGCTCGCCGAATTGGTTGAGGACGGCTCGCTGATCCCGGTCAAGGTAAAAGGCTGGCGCGATCCGGCCTATCTCGACATGGCCGCCCAGCGGCCGCGGCGCATCGACGTCGCCGCCCTGCTCTCACCCTTCGACAACCTCATCTGGTTCCGTGACCGCACCGAGCGGATTTTCGGTGTCCGTTACCGGATCGAGATCTACACGCCCGCCCACAAGCGCACCCACGGCTACTACGTTTTGCCGTTCCTAGAAGGCGATGCACTCACTGCTCGTGTGGACCTGAAATCCGACCGCAAAGCCGGTGTCCTGGTCGTCCAGGCCAGTCACGCTGAGCCGTGGGCTACAGGCGCGACGCCTACGCGTCTGGCGGCGGAATTGAAGCTGATGGCGGGGTGGCTTGGGCTGGAGTGTGTGCGGGTAGAGAAGAAGGGCGATCTGGCGCACGCGCTGTCTGAGGCCATCACCTAGCGCATTCGCCGCTTAAGCTGATGCATATCCGTCGTGTCGGAAGTAGTTGGCGCATTCCTGGGGTGTGAAGGCTTCGAGGACCTGTCCGATGCGGT
>JAYUBY010000616.1:0-2047 GCA_043740635.1 Alphaproteobacteria bacterium | reverse complement strand
GCCGCCGCACCTAGGGCGTCCGGCTGCAAAGCGTCTTGCACCGATCCTGCAAGGACCACGGTCTGCGCCAGAAAGCCGAGAAGACAGGCAACCAACACCGACGCGGCGCTGGCGATCAGCAGCGGCCGTGGCCACCGCAAGGCGGCGGCCGAACCGCCCCCCGTCTGCGGCAGGGCATAGAGGAAGAAGAGCGATGACCCGAAGAGGATCATCGCTCCCGTCATCTGCACCCACCTCAGGGCGATGACTGCGGCGTCGAACACTTGGTCTACTTCACCGTGAAGGCCAAGGTCCCCATGGTCTTGTGGCCATCGTCAGACGCTGCCGCGTGCCAATTGACCTTGTAGGCGCCGGGCATCAGCTTGCCGGTCGGCGCCCCGGTGATCGTCTTCTTGTCCTTCGAGACCTTGGTCTTGACCCTCATCTTCATGCCGTCGCGCATCGACATGTCGAAGCCGGAGAAGGCTGGCGTCAGCGCTTCGTTGAAGGTCAAGCTGATGACCTTAGGCGCCGCCACGGTCGCGTTGGAGGCAGGGTTCGATTTGACCAGGGCGGCGTGGGCGGAAGCCTGGCCAGCCCCGAGAAGGGCGAGCGCGCCGATAACAGCTGCGGTTGAGAGTGTCTTGCGGGTATTCATAGTGTGCTCCTGACTTTGGCGGTTCATCGGGGATAGCGCGGGATGGCGCGTCCCCATCAAGATCGAGCGAATTGAACTTGCCGACGCGGAAGGTCAGCCGCCGGCTGAACGCGCATGACTGCGCGCCACGATCGAAACGTCTGCCACTTGGATGCAAGGTCGGGCCCGTCGACCCCGCTACCAGCTACCGGCGATAGTTCCAATCCGAGTTATTGTACCTATCCAGCCGCTCGTGACCTCGCTCATGGGCGGCGTGCATTGTCTCGTGCAAACGTTCAAGCCTGGCTTGCGTGTCCTCGGGATCGTAGCGGCCGGCCCGTTCCATCCAGTTCGCCCGAGCCCTGATTTGCTGCATGGCGCGGTAGAAGCCTTGGGCCTCGCGGCGGGTGTAGGAACCGTCGCTCAACCCGTGCTGGATGCCTTGCCAGATGTGCTGATATTCCTGCTCGAAGTCGCCGTAGGTGTCCCCACCGTTGTTCCAGGCGTCGTCATCGTGGTGGCTGTCCTGGATGGCGTGGCCCACCTCGTGGGCATCGTGCATAGAGTTGTGCAGCTGCTCCAGCTGCGCTTGGGTGTCCCGCGGGTCCCAGCGGCCCTCGCGCTGCATCTCGTCCGCCCTGGCCCGAATCCGTTGCATTGCGCCGTAAAAGCGCTGCGCTTGGTCTCGCGTGTAGGATCCATCGCTGAGGCCGTGCCGAATGCCTTCCCAGATGTGCTGGTATTCCTGGTTGAAGTCGACGTAGGTGGCGCCGCCGTTGTTCCACTGTTCGTCCGCGGAAGTGGCGTGGTCTTCAGGATGGGCGAAGGCGGGGGCCGCCAGGGCCATCGTGGACGTCGCCAGCAAGGCGATCATCAGGCGTTTCATCGTAAGCTCTCCTGTTCTTCGCCCATTGTGGGCATGTCCATTGTTTCAACATGGACACGGTGAGCGAACGCTGAGCCGCACAGTCACGTTCCGTTCACGCGGGATTACGCTGACACTGTATGAAACCGCCCCCTCGCGCCCGGCCGAAGCCAACACGGCTATCCCGTCGGCTCGGTGATCCGGCGGCATCGCACGATCGTCAGGCGTTCGGCGTCGGTCATGGCGGGCGGGATCAGGGCTTGTCCCACTCGGCTTCTTCGGCGCGCCAGGCGTTGCATTCGTCGCGCATCTTCAGGGCCTTTGCCCGCCAGGCGCCTCGCTCGCGCGGCGGCAGGTTGAGCCACGAGGGGAAGGCGTAGTGGGCGCGGATCCGGGACAGGGTCGTGCGGCGCGCCATGTCGCCGGCGCGCTCGCGGCAGTCGCTCTCGTAGAGGCAGACCGCGAGGGTCTCGATCCGCGCCGCGGTGTCAGGTTCGCTCATGCCGCGCCTCTCTCCCGGGATCGTCAGACATAGGGGTGATCGGCCGCGCCGTCTCCCGAATCCG
>JAYUBY010000615.1:0-3632 GCA_043740635.1 Alphaproteobacteria bacterium | reverse complement strand
GTTTGACATAAAAGACGTCGTGAGCGCGCCGGCGCGGCTCGATTGGGCTAAGCTGAACCACCTGAATAACCACTATATCCGCCTAGCTGAGCCGGCACGGCTGGCTGCCCTCGTGACCGAAATTCACCGGAGCCGCGAGTGGCCATTGCATGATGATCACCTTACGGTCCTGACCCACGTCATCCCCTTCGTGCGAGACGGCGCCAAGACGACGCTCGAACTGGCCGACGCCACGGTCTTCGCATTGAAACGCCGGCCGTTGGAACTTCCCGACAAGGCCAAAGAAATGCTGAACGAGGAGACCCGCGCGCGTCTCGGTCGCCTTCGCGAGGCGCTCGCCGCGGCAACGACTTGGGACGTTCCCAGCCTCGAAGCCCTCAACCGCGCCTTTGCCGAAAGCGAAGGCGTGGGCCTTGGCAAGATCGGACCCGCACTCCGCGTTGTTCTCTCCGGCGGATCGCCCGCGCCTGACCTCGCCGGCGCCCTTGTTTCACTCGGGAAACCGGAAAGCCTCGGCCGTCTCGACGATGCGCTTTCGCTTACCGGCTAAAGCGCTATAAGCGCCTTCGAACAGGCGTTTCACTGCAAGGCGTTACCGGAGAAAAGGCATGGCCGACACGGCGAAAATCAGCATCGGCGGCAAGACCATCGATCTGCCGATCCTGAAGGGCACGACGGGCCCCGACGTCGTTGACATTCGCAAGTTCTACGCCGAGAGCGACGCCTTCACATACGACCCGGGCTTCACTTCGACCGCCAGCTGCGAAAGCAAGATTACCTACATCGACGGTGATGCCGGCGTGCTGCTGCACCGCGGGTACCAAATCGGTGAGCTGGCAGAAAAATCGACTTTCCTGGACACCTGCTACCTGCTGCTGCACGGCGAATTGCCGAGCGCTGCGCAATACGCCGAGTTTGAACATACGATCACCTATCACACTATGCTGCATGAGCAGTTCGATAGGTTTTTCCAAGGCTTCCGTCGGGATGCTCACCCAATGGCAATTATGACTGGCGCTGTCGGCGCCCTGTCGGCTTTCTACCATGACAGCACTGACATCAACGATCCCGAGCAGCGGATGATTTCCGCCCATCGGCTCATCGCCAAAATGCCGACGATCGCTGCGCGAGCCTTCAAATACTTCCAAGGCCAACCTTTCGTGCATCCGCGCAACGACCTTTCCTATGCGGAGAACTTTCTGCGCATGTGCTTCTCAGTACCTGCTGAGGATTGGAAGCCCAATCCGGTGCTGACCAAGGCGATGGACCGGATTTTCATCCTGCACGCCGATCACGAGCAGAATGCCTCAACCTCGACGGTCCGCCTGGCAGGCTCCTCAGGCGCCAATCCGTTCGCCTGCATCGCGGCGGGCATCGCCTGCCTATGGGGTCCGGCACACGGAGGCGCCAACGAAGAAGCCCTCAATATGCTCAAGGAAATCGGAACCGTTGACCGGATCCCCGAGTACATCCAGGGCGTAAAGGATCGCCGTTACCGCCTGATGGGCTTCGGCCACCGTGTCTACAAGAACTACGACCCCCGCGCGACTGTGATGCAGAAGACCTGCCATGAGGTTTTGGCTGAGGTTGGCGACGCTGATGACCCGCTGCTGAAGGTGGCGATGGAGTTGGAGCGCATCGCGCTTTCAGACGAGTATTTCATCGAGCGCAAGCTCTACCCGAACGTCGACTTCTATTCGGGCATAACGCTGCGTGCGCTTGGGTTCCCGGCGGAGATGTTCACGGTGCTATTTGCCGTGGCTCGCACCGTCGGCTGGATCTCCCAGTGGAAAGAGATGATCGAGGATCCGGCCTACAAGATCGGCCGTCCACGCCAGCTCTACACGGGCGCCACTCAGCGGCCCTACGTCGCGGTCGAAAAGCGCGGCTAGACGCTGGCGACGCGCCGACTGGAATTCCCGGGGAAACCTAACCGGCGTCCGCTCCTTGTGGCGGCTGAAACTGGAAGGCGGCCATGAGATTGCGTGTGACAATCCTGGCTCTCTTGGCCTTTATTCTACCGGTATCGGCGACAGCAGCGACAGCGAAGATCGATTCCGGCCGCCTGATCGGCATTGAAGCCAAGGGCGTCGTCGCCTTTGAGGGCATCCCATTCGCTGCGCCACCGGTTGGAGGGCTTCGCTGGCGCGAGCCGCAACCTGTGACCCCTTGGAAGGGCGTGCGCGACGCCACGGCCTTTGCGCCAGCCTGTATGCAGCTTGGCGTCTCAATGCCCGGCGAGCCTGATCCAAAGACGAGCGAGGATTGCCTTTATCTGAACGTCTGGGCGCCAACGGGCCCTCGACGCGGCAGATTGCCGGTGCTGGTGTTTATCCCCGGTGGCGGGTACACCAACGGCGCGACTTCGCTGCCGCTCTACTGGGGCGACCGGTTGGCGCGGCGCGGCGTCGTTGTGGTGACACTTGCCTACCGCCTCGGGCCGTTAGGGTTCCTCGCTCACCCGGAGCTAACCGCAGAGTCGCCCCACAACAGCTCGGGTAACTACGGGCTGATGGACCAGGCCGCCGCGCTGCATTGGGTCCATCAAAACATCGCCGCGTTTGGCGGCGATCCAAATCTGGTGACGATCTCCGGGCAGTCGGCGGGGTCGATGTCGGTCAGCATGTTGATGACCTCCCCGCTAGTCACAGGCCTCTTCCAGCGCGCTATCGGCGAGAGCGGCGGCCTATTCGAGCCCCTGCAGTTGGCTCCGCAATACCGCCTGTCAGTCGCTCAACGAGATGGCGAAACTTATGCGAAGTCGATCGGGGCCAGCTCCTTGGCCGAACTCCGCCAGCTACCGGCTGCTCAACTGCTGCTCGGCAAGGCCGGTAGTGTTTCGCACCCGGTCATCGAACCCTACGTCCTACCACTATCACCTTACGACGCTTTCGTAGACGGCCGGCAGGCGCGCATCGCGATCCTGGTGGGCTGGAACGCCGAAGAAGCGCGATCACTCACCGACCTCAGCAAAGTCCGCGCGGCAAGCTTCGCACAGGACATCCGAAAGGCGTTCGGTCCTCTACCCAGCGCTCTGATTGAGGCCTATCCGCACGATGACGAAACCCAGGCTGTCCAGGGCCGCGCCGACTTCGAGCGCGACTTGCGCTTCGGCTGGGACGCTTGGACCTGGGCGCGGCTGCAAGCTGCGGCAGGGGCGCCCGCCTACGCTTACCGCTTCGAACAGCGGCCACCGTTTCCAGCAGGGTCTCCGCGCGCCGGCTGGGGCGCCTCCCACTTCGCTGAGCTTTGGTACGTCTTCGACCACCTCGATCAAGAGTCTTGGAACTGGACACCGGCCGACCGTCGGCTCGCGGATCAGATTAGTGGTTACTGGGTCAACTTCGCCCGCACTGGTGATCCAAATGGACCTGGACTTCCGACTTGGCCTAGGTTTCAGCCCACGGATGGCGCTGTCATGCGGTTGAAGAACCCGCCCGCCGCCGGACCTCCGCCCGAACTCGCTACGCTAAAGATCTTCGACGACGTCTATGCCCAACTTCGCGGCGCGCCGTTTGGTGCGCCGAAGGGCCCTTATACCAACCGCCGCTAATCCTGACCGCAGCAAGCCCATGTCCGCGCGCCGAGGGATTGGATGCGGTCTGGCTCGGCGATGAGGCGGTTCCAGGCGT
>JAYUBY010000614.1:0-3244 GCA_043740635.1 Alphaproteobacteria bacterium | reverse complement strand
GGCGCCAACTTTGTGCTCAGCGCGACGATGGCCGGCCCAATCGGCTCCGGTGACGGTTTTTACGTAATAGGGGTGGATCGCGGAGGATCACCCGCGCCGTTCACCAGCATCGGCGAAACCGGGGTGCTGTTCAATTCGGTCGTCGTGTTGCAGCAGAATTCTACCGGGCTGGTGAGTTTGATACCTGGCGTCACCAACTTGCCGGGAGGCGCCGTTACGATTTCCGGATCAACGATTTCCGCCATTGTCCCACTCGCTTTGCTACCAACTACCGGCTTTGCCCCCCTCCAGTACGGGTTCAACATTTGGCCGCGTAGTACGGCCGTTGCGACCGGCATTGCCGCGATCTCTGATTTCGCACCGAACAACGCCACTATCACCGCCGTGCCTGAACCGGTGACGTGGGCTTTGCTCCTGTTCGGCTTCGGGGGCGCTGGGGTAGCAATGCGACGCCGCCGAGCACTTGGTTTTGAGGCCGCCTGATTTGGGCAGACGCGCGCGACCGGGTCCTGGACGCCTTGGATATCCCTAGCGCTTCGAGCGCGTGACAATGCCCGCGGGCCGTATCGGCTCTCAAGCAGTTGATCAGCGACGTGGAGGAGCACCGCACGGACTTGTCCGCCGTCAGCGCCTATTCGCGAGCCACTCGTTCAATTTGGACCACCGTCTGCGGCCCGAGACATTGCGTACGGCGATGGCGACGGCCTTCTTCTGGCCGACCAGCACGACGAGTTTCTTTCCGCGGGTCACGCCGGTGTAGAGCAGATTCCGCTGCAGCATCGGGTAGTGCTGGGTGAGCACAGGGATGACGACGGCGGGGTATTCCGATCCCTGTGACTTGTGGATCGTCGCGGCATAGGCCGGGACGAGCGCATCCAACTCGCCGAAGCCAAAGGTGACCGCGCGCCCATCGAAGCTCGCAGTCAGCTCACCGAGTTCCAGGTCGACATCGTCAATGTAGCCGATGTCGCCATTGTAGACGTCCTTGTCGTAGTCGTTTTCGATCTGCATGACCTTGTCGCCAGGGGAAAAGCTGCAGCCGAAGCGTTCGACCTTCCGCTCACCGGGCGGATTGAGCACGGCCTGCAGTTCGATGTTCAGCGAGCGTGCGCCGACGCCGCCGCGGTTCATCGGGCACAGCACTTGAATGTCGCGAATGGGATCGAGACCGAAGCGCTGGGGGATGCGCGTCTTCACCAGCTCGACGATCCGCTGCACTGCGGTTTCCGGATCTTCCGCCTGTACGAAGTAGAAGTCAGTGTCGCCATCAGGCCGCGAGAGGTCGGGGATAAAGCCCTGGTTGATCTTGTGGGCGCTGATGATGATCCGGCTTTGTGCGGCCTGCCGGAAGACCTCGGTCAACCGCACCGTGGGTACGGTGTTGGACGCGATTATGTCGGCGAGGACCTGCCCCGGGCCGACGGAGGGCAGTTGATCGATATCCCCCACGATCAGCAGTGCGGCCTGGTCGGGGATGGCCTTCATCAAGGCCTGCATCAGCATGACATCGACCATGGACGTCTCGTCGACGACCAGCAGTTCGCAGTCCAGCGGGTGGTCGCCGTTGCGCTTAAAGCCTCCGCCTTTGGGATCGACCTCCAGCAGCCGGTGAATGGTCTTAGCTTCAAAGCCAGTGGCTTCGGCCATCCGCCTGGCGGCGCGGCCGGTGGGGGCGCAAAGTAGCAGCTTCACCTGCTTGGCCGCCAGAATTTGCAGTATCGAGTTGACGATGGTCGTCTTGCCGACCCCCGGCCCGCCGGTGATGACCAGGACCTTCGCCAGCAGCGCGCGGCGGATCGCCACCACCTGGCTTTCCGCCAACGAGAGGCCTGTCTTCTTCTCGATCCAGGGCAGGGCCTTTTCGGGATCGATGTAGCGCCAAGGCAGGCTTCCGTTGAGCAGGCTAGTCAGTCGATCGGCGATCGCCTGTTCGGCTCGGTAGAGTCCGGCGAGGAAGATGCAGGCCGTCTCGCCGACGGTGTCGGCGATGACCGTTCCCTCGGACAGTTCGAGATGGAGCGCTGTCAGAACCAGACCCTGAGGAACTTCCAGCAGCGCTACGGCCAGCGGCGTCAGCTCCTCCGTGGGCAGGCCGCAGTGCCCCTGATCCATCGCCTCGGTCAGCGCATAGGAGATACCGGCGCGGACACGCACCATCGCCGTCTTCTCGATGCCGAGCTTCAAGGCGATTGCGTCGGCGGTCTTGAAGCCAATGCCGCGGATGTCGCGCGCCAGTCGGTAGGGGTTCTCGGTCATCACCTGGACGGCGTCCGAGCCGTAAGTCTTGAAGATCCGCACGGCGCGCGCCGTGCCGACCCCGTGGGTGTGCAGGAAGACCATGATCTCCCGCACAATCTTCTGGTCCGCCCACGCCGAGGTTATGCGTTTGGCTCGGACCGGACCGATCCCGGTGACTTCACGCAGCCGGTCTGGCTCGGCCTCGATGATATCAAACACCTTCTCGCCGAAGGCCTTGACCATCTTCCTGGCGTAGACCGGGCCGATCCCGCGGATCATGCCGGAGCCAAGGTACTTTTCGATACCCTCGATGGAGGTCGGTTCAGACGTTCGCATGAACCGCGCCTTAAACTGCTGGCCATGGCTGCGGTCGTTCACCCACTCGCCAGAAGCAGTGATCCACTCGCCGGGGGAGATGGTGGCGGCGTGTCCCACCACGGTCACCAGGTCGCGGTGGCCGCGCGCCTTGATCCGCATGACGCAGAAGCCGCTATCGGCATTGTGGAAGGTCACTCGCTCGACCAGACCGGCAAGCACTTCCTGGACCAAAGGTTCCGGCTTTGACTTCATCGGCCCCGCCGCTCAGCCCGCCACTCCCAAGGCATATCGAACTGCCCCGACCAGACGCCACTACTGGCCGCCCGCGCCTGGTCCTCGGCGCGGACGTAGTCCCGTGAGTAGCGCCGATGGGCGACCGCGGCACTGTCAGCCCAAATTTTCCGCGGGCAGCTATTAGCCCTTTGGTAAGGCAAAACGCGCACAACGATGACGTCGGCGGCCAGGTCTTCTCCTGAATTTTCTAGCTAAATGATCGTTGCTGCCCGGAATTCGGAGAGCAGCGGGGAAGAAGCGCAGCCAGAATCATTTGCGCTGACAACGCCCACGGTGCGGAGATAGAGTAGCTCTACGGGCATTTCACACCATATCGCATCACTTGCTACCCCCGGACCAAAACGCCGAACAAGATGGGTCAGGGGGCCGCGTAGGATGTTGGCGGCATGCTCAG
>JAYUBY010000613.1:0-5308 GCA_043740635.1 Alphaproteobacteria bacterium | reverse complement strand
CAAAGGTGGCGGCGGCAGAAGCAAGAAAAGCTCGACGGCGCATGGAGACTCCTGAGCGAGGACGCTGACTCACGATGCCGCGCTGAGCCTTCGGCGTCCAAGGCTAAGATGACGCCGCTTACCCTTCGCTGAACACGCCTAGTTCGTTTCCGCTGGGGTCTGTGAAATGGAACCTCCTCCCGCCCGGGAAGCTGAAGATCGGGCGCGTGATTGTCCCGCCGGCGGCTTTCACCCTGGCTTCCATCGCCTCCAAGTCGTGGGCGAAGAGGATCACTAGCGGCTTTTTCACTTGATCGACCTGGTCGGCGTAGAAGCCGCCGTCGAGGCCTTCGCTCATCGCCGCATAGCCGGGTCCGTAGTCGGTGAAGCTCCAACCGAAGGCCTTTGTGTAGAAGGCCTTGGTGTCTGGTAGATCGCCAGCCGGGAATTCCACATAGTCGATCTTGCCGTCTTCGCGCATCATGGGTCCTAGATGTTCTTAATTTGTTCTTAATTTGTTCTTTGATAAATCGGGCGTGGGGCCGAGTCGAGTCGGTTCGGGAGCGACAGGGCTAGCGGCTGGCGTCTCGACTCCCCAGTTAGCCTTCCAGGCCACCATGGAGGCGAAGATGATCCGTAAGGCGAACGCGGCGTGGCGAGGGACCGGTCGCGACGGGGCCGGCGACCTGACCACGGCATCGGGGGTGCTGACCTCGACCGCCTATAGCTACAAGACGCGTTTCGAAGGCGAGCCCGGGACCAATCCTGAAGAGCTACTGGCTGCCGCCCATGCCGGCTGCTTCACCATGGCGCTGGCGTTTGCCCTGCAACTGGCAGGCTTCACGCCTGACGAGCTGCGAACGGAAGCAGCGGTCTCGCTGGACCCGGCCGACGGCGGCGGTTTCAGGATTAGCCGCTCGGCGCTGACGTTGAGGGCGAAGATTCCCGGCATCGACGATGCGAAGTTCCAGGAGTTGGCCAAAAACGCCGAAACGAACTGCCCGATCTCCAAGGTGCTGAACGCCGAGATCACGCTCGATGCCCAACTGGAGAGTTAGCGGGCGACTTTGTCTTTGAGGCGGCGGTGAGGAAGAATTGGACGGCGCCTAGGGAGCGAAGAACGATCAGGAGCCCGGCGAAGGTGGATAGATCCGCCTGCCTACCCTACGGTCTATCTAACACTCGTGGTTATCGGCGTGTTCTGCCACTCACGGACCAACTGTTGCTGATCACGGGTCCGCTCCAGGAACTGGCGGTTGGCGGCGCAGACCTTGATCTTGAAGCGCGTGCCTGATGGCAATTCATCGTGGCAGGTCATCTCCTCGAGGTTCACTTCATGGCGCTTGCTGATCGGCTTCTGGCCCTGCACGATCAGCGGGCTCACCGTCGTGGAAGCCGCAGGCGCTCCAACAGCAGGCGCAGCCTGATCCAGGAAGATCGCGGCAACGTTAGAGGCGGCGGCCATCGGAACCCACCCTCGCAACGATTGATCATCGTTCTCTGAGCGGTTTGCGCTGTCAAGTTGCGGCTCAGGCGCTGCATTTGCACGACCTAGACGCAAAGTCAGCTTGCCAGCAGCAGGGCGCCGGCGGTGATCAGGCTTGCGCAGAGGCCCCGCTGCCACGTGAACCGTTCCTTGAGGAACAAGGCCGCCAGAACCGCCGCGAAGAGGATTGAGGTCTCCCGAAGACCGGAGACTTTCGCCATTTGCGCCCCGGCCATTGCCCAAACGACGACACCATAGGCGACGATGGAGATTGCACCGCCTCCTAGCGCCTTGGCCGCCTCGCGATCAAGGCTGATGGAGGGCCATCGGCGTCTGAGCGCGAAATAGACGAACGGCATTGGTGCGGCCTGGGTAAGCGACATCCAGGCAAAGTAGCCGACGGGGTGGCCTGAGAGCCGTACGCCCATCCCATCGCAGACCATGTAGCTGGCGATGAAGCCGCCGCTGGCGAGCGCCAGGATGGTGGCGTGGGCATGTAACCGTTCGCGGCCCATGTTCAGGCCGACGATGCCGACCGAGACCAGCGCCAAGCCGCCGAGTGCTGGTGGGGACAACCCCTCGCCTGCGAATACTGCCGCGCCCAAGGCCACCAGCAGCGGCGCCGCACCCCGGGCGATCGGATAGACCTGACCAAGCTCGCCCTTCTCGTAGGCCCAGACCAGTGCGACGCAATAGCCGATCTGCAGCAGCCCGGAGCCCAGGGCGAAGGGCCAGCTGGATGGCGCCGGGACGGGCAAGAAGAATACCGCCGCCAGCGCTACGGCGCCGGAGACCAAGCTCATTACCGTAATCGACCACAGTCGGTCTGCGCCGCTGCGAAGCAGCACATTCCATGAGGCGTGCAGCAGGGCCGAGCCTAGCAACAAGGCGACGATGAGCGGCGGAACTGAACTCACGGCATCGCCCAGACGCAAGTCCGCTTCACCGACATATCTTCCAGCTCTCGAGTCGTCGCGACCTGGTACTCCGCGAGCTTGGTTAGGCCCGATCGGGGGAAGTAGCTGCGGCCTGGATCGCCAATCAGGACGGTGGCGCCGGCCGCTCGCGCGGCGGTGAGCCAGCTGAGGACCCGTTCGGCCAAGGGCTTCTCGTAGCAGATGTCGCCCGCCAGGATGACTTCGGCCCAGGCCGGTGGTGGGGCGTCGAGCAGGTCGCCGGCTGCGTAGGCGCATTGGACGCCGTTGGCGGCTGCGTTCAATGCGACCGCCGCCTCGCAGTAAGCGTCGATATCGGCGCAGAGCACGTCCTTGGCGCCGGCGATCATCGCAGCGATGCCCACCATCCCGGAGCCCGAGGCGAAGTCGATCACCCGCCTGTCGGCCACGGTCTCCGGATTGTCGATCACATAGCGCGCAAGCGCTTGGCCGCCCGCCCAAGCAAACGCCCAGAACGGCGGAGGCAGGCCGATCTCTTCTAAGTTCTCTTCGGTAAGCTTCCAGATGGGCGTGATCTCATCGGCGAGGTGAAGCTCGATCTCGGTCACGTGTGGTGGGCGCTGCAGGCGCGTGTTGCCCACGATGAAATCGCGGCGGCCCTTCTGTGTGGCGGGGATCATCGGGAACCAGTCGAGGCGCCAAGAGGCGAGGTCAAGGCCGGGTGTGTTTTGGGGAAGGAGCGCCCCTGGCCCTGTCTAGGGGGGGAAGGACAGGGGCTACCTCGTACGCTCGCGGGGGGACGCAGCGTGAGAGGAAGATCGAATGCCGTGGTAAGTGCAGGGTAAAGAAACCGATGATTTTTGACCTGCCGGGTTCGAAGATTTTGCCATCTTCGCGGCTCGGCTCGATTGTGTCAGCGGGGCAGAACTTCGAGGTCCGCGATGAAGAAATACACAGGGCCCAAACCCAAGGCATCCGCGGTCCAGGCGACCGGGGCCTGTGTCTGCGGCGCCGTGCGGATCGAGATCGACGTACCCGCGCGGTGGGCCTGGCACGACCACTCGGTCCGCAGCCGTCTCGCGCAGGGCGCAGCCTATGCCACCTATGTTGGCAGCTATCGCAGTCGCTTCCGAGTGCTGCAGGGCGATGCGAATCTGACCCGTTTCGAAGACGTCGAAGCGCGGACGACACGCAGTTTCTGCGCTCGCTGCGGCACGCCAATTCTCTACGAGCGCGCCAACTCGCCGACCATGGTCAACATCCCACGCGCGGTCTTCTCGGAGCGCACGGGTCGCGAGACCCGCTACCACATGAACCTCTCTGAACAGGCCGACTGGACCTGGCTGGGTGAGAAACTCATTCCATTGAAGGGTTATCCGGGCGTGATGTGGGCGCCGCCCCGAAAGCCGAATAAGCGGGTTGTCGTCGACGCAATGTTCGAAGAGTGACAGCCGGAAATATCGCCGGTCTTTCGGCTTCTGTTGTTAAAGCTGGCCCCTAAGGCCTAGCTTGCGCACACATTTTTTCCGGGGGATTTCTATTGTGCTGAGGAAAGTCTTGTTGGCGGGCGCCGCCTTGTCTCTTGTCGCAACTGCTGCGTTGGCCCAGGCTCCAGCCGACGAGCGGCTCGCCGCCCGCCGTCCAGCCGCCGCAGCTGCTGAACCGGCTGAGACAAAGAAGCCGGAAGCCCGAGCCTCGGAATCCAACGCTGTCCTCTTCAAACCGGAGAGCGTCAAGTCGGAGGGCACGGTCACGGTCGGAGGCCAGGCCATCGCCTACAACGCGGTGGCCGGCACTATCATCGTCCATGAGCGCGGGTGGGACGACGCGGCCAAGGCCGGTGCTGAAGGCAATCCCCAGGCTGAAGCCTCGATGTTCTACACGGCGTATTTCAAGAAGGGCGCACCCTCCGCCGATCGGCCGATCACCTTCATCTACAACGGCGGTCCGGGCTCCTCGACGATGTGGCTTCACATGGGAGCCTTTGGACCCCGGCGCATTGTCACAGCCGACAACGGCGATCACAGTCCTGCGGCACCCTATTCGGTGGTCAACAACAACTCCTCGCTGATGGACGTCAGCGACATGGTGTTCATCGACGCGCCGGGCGCCGGCTTCTCGCGCATCGCTGGCAAGGATAAGGAAAAAGCGTTCTGGGGCGTCGACGAGGACGGCTACGCCTTCAGCCAGTTCATCCTGCAGTTCCTGTCGCAGTACGGCCGCTGGAACAGCCCGAAATACCTGTTCGGCGAAAGCTATGGCACGCCGCGCTCGGCGGTGCTGATCAACGACCTAGAGACCGGAGACAGCGTCGACTTCAACGGCGTGATCCTGCTTTCGCAGATCTTGAACTTCTCGCTCAGTGTCGATGGGGCCGAGAACAACCCGGGCAGCGATCAAGCCTACATCACCGCCTTGCCGACCTACGCGGCAACGGCGTGGTCGCGCAACCTGGTGCCCAACAAGCCGGCGACCATCGAAGCTTACATGAAGGAAGTCGAGCACTGGGCCACTGGCGAATACGCCCTGGCTCTGCAGCAAGGCGCTGAGCTCGACTCGGCGAAGAAGAAGGCGATCGCCGAGCAGTACGCACACTACACCGGCCTTCCGGCGGCCTATGTGCTGCACGCCGATCTGCGCATCACGGGCGGCGAGTTCGAGAAGGAACTTCAGGTCGACAAAGGCCTGACCACCGGCCGCCTGGACACCCGCTTCCAAGGGCCCGACCTGGACCCGCTGTCTAAGGAGGCATCCTACGACCCGCAAGCCGCCGCGCTCAGCTCGGCCTACGTCTCGGCCTTCAACGATTACGCCCGGCGAACCCTCGGCTACGGCGAGGGCAAGGCCTTCAAGCCCAGCGTCAACGTCTTCCGCTTTTGGAACAACGCCCACGTGCCTCCCGGCCGTGGCGGTGGCCCGGCGCGCGGGATGCTTAACGTCATGCCGG
>JAYUBY010000612.1:0-8476 GCA_043740635.1 Alphaproteobacteria bacterium | reverse complement strand
CGCACGATGCGGCCCCGCGGGTCGCTTTTTGATGGCACGACGTCAGCCTCATATTCCCAATATCTAGCGGCTTCCTTCATTTCGGACACAACATCTTGTCCCTTGAGAAAGAGACCCGTCGCACCGCCCTGAAGGTATGGCCGGGCATACCCGATCAGGCGGTGAAGCGGCGCACAAGCCCGGGCGGTGACGATCTCCACAGTTAGATCGAGGTTTTCCGCACGCGCGTTGTGGACGGTGGCAGGAAGTTCAAGCGCCTCAGCAACCTCGGCGAGAAACTTGCATCGCTTGGTCATACTTTCCACGAGGTCCACGTGGAAGCCGAGCACGCCTTTGCCGAGTATGGCCAGGACGAGCCCCGGAAGGCCGGCCCCAGCGCCGAGATCTGCCCAGGCTCGCGCTTCCGGGGCCAACTTGATTAGTTGAGCGCTGTCCCAGGCATGACGCGACCAGAAGTCAGGCAGGCTTGCGGGGCCGACCAGGTTCATGACCTCGTTGCGCTCAGCCAACAGGACACGAAATCGCTTCAGGTCCGCCATCTGGCTGGCCGTGGCGCCACTGACGGCCGCAAAGCCCTCGGCGTCCATCGGTGCGGCGGTATTCTCTTCAGGCGGCGCGGCGACGGACATGGGCCAGAAGGGCTGTGAGGGCTCCAGGCGTGACACCCTCGATGCGAGCGGCCTGGCCGAGGGTCAAGGGCCGGACATTGCTCAGCTTTTCGCGCGCCTCGTTGGAAAGGCCGCCGACTGTGGCGTAGTCCAGATTAGCCGGGAGTTGCAAATCTTCGTCCCGTCGGAAGGCCGCGACATCGGCGGCCTGGCGGTCGAGGTAGCCGGCATAAGAGGCATCGATCTCCACTTGCTCGCGCACGGCCGGCGCCCAGTCGCCGATCTGCGGCCAGATACGGGCAAGGTCGTCGAAATTGATGGTCGGATAGGCCAAGAGCTCGGTGAGATTCCGGCGTTGGCCGTCGGCCTTCACCGGTAGGCCGGCCTTTTCCGCCTGCGAGGGCGTGAGTGTCAGGCTGGCCGCGGTGGCCCGCGCCTCCGTCAGGGCGGCGGATTTGGCGGCGAACGCCTTGGCGCGCGTCGAGCCAACCACACCGAGCGCGGCACCTTTGGCCGTCAGACGCTGATCGGCGTTGTCGGCGCGCAGGATCAGCCGGAATTCTGCCCGACTGGTGAACATTCGATAGGGCTCTGTGACGCCGCGCGTGACCAAGTCGTCTATCAGGACGCCGATGTAGGCCTCATCGCGCGCGAAGGCCGCAGGTTCGGCTCTTGAGGCGGCGCGCGCCGCGTTGAGGCCGGCAACCAACCCTTGAGCACCCGCCTCCTCATAACCTGTGGTGCCATTGATCTGGCCTGCTAGATAGAGCCCGGGCAGGCGCTTGGCTTCTAGCGTCGGATAGAGTTCACGGGGGTCCACGAAATCGTATTCGATGGCGTAGCCGTATCGGCGCACCCTGACGGCTTCGAGGCCAGGCATGGTGCGCAGGAAGAGATCCTGAGTTTTCTCGGAGACAGAGGTCGAAATCCCGTTCGGATAGACCGTGTCGTCGTCCAGGCCCTCCGGTTCAAGGAATACCTGGTGGCTGGTCTTATCAGCGAACCTGACGACCTTGTCCTCGATAGATGGGCAATACCGGGGACCAATCCCGGTGGTCTTACCGCCATAGACGGCGGATTCGCCCAGCCGTTCGGCGATGATCTTGTGGGTCTCCGTCGTCGTGTAGGTGATGCCGCAGGCGATCTGCGGTGTGGTGATCGCTTCAGTCAGGAACGAGAACGGCACAGGCTCGTCGTCCGCCGTCTGCATTTCCAATCTGTCCCACGCGATTGTCCGACCGTCCAACCGCGCCGGGGTGCCCGTCTTCAGTCGACCCATTTGAAGTCCCGAGGCGTAGAGTCGGTCAGCTAGCCCGATGGCAGGCGCGTCTCCCAATCGGCCGGCGGGGATCCGCTCGTCGCCGCGATGGATCACGCCTTTGAGGAATGTGCCTGTCGTCAGGACCACGCGGTCGGATCTGTAGGCCGCCCCGCTCGCGCCCAGGACGCCTGTGACGACGCCATCCTGCAAGATCAGGTCTTCTACCGCATCGGCGACGATGGTTAGGTTGGGCGTGACCGCAAGTTCGGCCTGCATCGCCTCGCGATAGAGCCGGCGGTCAATCTGTGAGCGAGGTCCGCGAACGGCCGCGCCTTTGGACCGGTTCAGCAGGCGAAATTGAATGCCTGCCTTGTCGCCCAGTCGGCCCATGAGGCCGTCGAGCGCGTCGATTTCTCGGACCAGGTGGCCCTTACCCAGACCGCCGATCGCCGGATTGCAGCTCATCTCGCCAATGGTTTCGAGCTTGTGGGTGAGCAACAGGGTGCGCGCGCCAAACCGCGCCGAAGCCGCAGCGGCTTCGCAGCCGGCGTGACCGCCCCCAATGATGATCACGTCGAAGGTCACGCACGGCCTCAGGCAACGACGCCTCCGCGGGTCGAGCGGAGGCGAGAGGCCCTCATATAGGCGATTGAGGCTCTCGGGTCATCGGAGAACACCGCGCCATCTTAAACCAGGTGCGCAGCCACCAGCCGACGATGATCCCGAAGGCCCCTGCTGCCACCATTTGGGTGAACGCTGGTGGGCCTTCCCTCAGAACCTTAGCGGCTGCGGCCGCCAAGGAGACGCCCTCCTCGCTCGAGACGGACCAAAATCCAAGGCCGAACACCGTCACGGCGACCATCGCCAGCAGAGCTGCGATAGCCGTGCGGGGCCCCAACGCGAACGCGCAGATGGCCGCTGGCAGAGCGAGCTTCACAATGTCGAGCCAATCCATGGCGGCCTCGCGCTGTTTCACGTGAAACAACGCATTTCACCGCAGCGACTCTAATAAATCGCAAATTGCAGCCCGATCAGCTCGACTACTTACCGATGCAGAAGGTCGAGAAGATGCGGCCAAGCACTTCCTCGGGGTCGATCCGCCCGGTGATCCGGTCCAAAGCGCGGGCGGCAAGCCGGACATCCTCGGCGGCGAGCTCAAGGGCATGGTCCTGGGTTAGAGCGTGGCGCAGACGTACTGCGGCCTCCGTCAGAAGATCGCGGTGTCGCAAACGCGTGGCCGCAGGTAGCTCACTGCCCGCGAGAGCTTCGACGACCGTCTCGGTAAGCGAGCGCTCCAACCACGCGACATCGTTGGGGCTCTTTGCGGTGAAAGGTTCACCCGGTAGTCCATCCAGGCCTTCACCGAGGTCACGCTTGGTCAGAAGGACGATGTCCCCTTTTTTCAGCGACGCCGGCACTTCGGGGTCGGGATCGCCATAGCCATCGACAAGCCAGACCCTCAGGCCGGCCGTGTCGGCCCAGGCCTCCGCGCGGCGCACGCCCTCGGCTTCGATCTCGTCATCGGTTTTTCGTAAGCCCGCCGTGTCAGCGACGATGACCTTGTAGCCACCCAAAACCATCGGAACTTCAATGATGTCGCGCGTCGTTCCTGGCGTCGCCGAAACAATAGCTGCCTCGCGCCTAGCCAGGGCGTTCAGAAGCGTGCTTTTGCCGGCGTTGGGCGCGCCCATAAGGGCGATGCGGAAGCCTTCACGCACTTGCTCACCGCGCTCAACGTCGACGGCGGCAGCTTCCAGCTCATCGGCCAGGATCTCAAGAATGGGCCGCGCCCGGCCCGCGACATCGGCGGGCAGCTCCTCATCTGGAAAATCGACGGCAGCCTCAAGCATAGACGCGGCCTGGATCAGTCCGTCACGCCACCTGGCCTGAATGTCCGACAGACGGCCGCCCAGCTGCGACAAGGCCTGCCGACGCTGCGCTTCCGTCTCGGCATCGACAAGGTCGGCGACACCCTCGGCCTGGGCGAGGTCGAGCTTACCGTGCTCGAAGGCCCGCCGCGTGAACTCGCCGGGTTCGGCCAGCCGCAATCCAAGGGCCGATAACGCCTCTGCAAGCGCGCCAACAACCGCGGGGCCGCCATGGACGTGAAACTCTGCGCTGTCCTCGCCTGTGTAACTCCGGGGCGACGGGAACCACAGCACCAGCGCTTTGTCGATCGCGCGGCCCTCGCGATCCGCTAGGCTACGAAGGCTGGCGCGCCGCGCTGATGGCATCCGCCCGGCCAAAGCTCGCACGGCTTGAGCTGTTTCCGGTCCTGAGAGGCGCACCACCGCGACAGCCGCCCGGCCCGCGGCCGTGGCGAGCGCGAATATCGTGTCGGTCATTTCCTCGTGGTCGCGGCGCTCATGCCCACTTCCATCAGCTTTCGGAATTGCTCCTGGGCGCCGGCACCGAAGCTCATCCAGTTCTTCACCAGTTCATCGGGCGAGATCATCGCCATGTTGGCATCGATGCGGTTCTTCATCTCAGCCACCAGGTGGTCGTTTAGAGCGCTCACGTCCGGCAACCCTAGAAACCGACGGGCCTCTTCAGGCGAGCAATCCACTTCGATGGTCATCTTCATGGCTGAAATCCCTTTTCGTTTCCCATATGGCCGTGGACCGGCATCTCGCGCTAGTAGCGCAAGGCCACAAAGCCATTCCCCGACCGGAGTCGACCATGGGCGAGCACACGACCATTGCCATCGCGGACGCTAGCTTCAGCGCCTATGTCGCCCGGCCCAGCAAGGTTTCGGCCCCTGCTGTGGTCGTCATCCAGGAAATATTCGGTGTCAATCAGGTGATGCGGGACATCACCGACGGACTGGCTGCCCTGGGCTTTCTAGCCATTTGCCCGGATCTCTTCTGGAGAATTGAGCCCGGCATCGACATCACAGATCGTTCAGAGGCGGAGTGGAAACGGGCGTTTGAGCTTTTCAATGCCTTTGACGTGGATGCAGGTGTCGGCGACATCGCCGCAACCATTGATCACATACGCAAGGACGCCGGCTGCAACGGCAAAGTCGGCGCCGTGGGCTATTGCCTGGGCGGGCAGCTCGCCTTCGTAACCGCCACCCGAACCGACGCCGACGCCTGTGTGTCCTACTATGGTGTGGGCCTGGAAAACCGCGTGGCTGAGGCGGAGAAACTGACCCACCCGCTGCTCATGCATATCGCTGAGGAGGACCAGTTCGTGCCAAAGTTAGCGCAAGCCGTCATTCTGACGGCGCTCAAGGATCACCCGCTGATCGAGATCCACACCTATCCTGGTTGCGACCATGCCTTTGCGCGCGAGGGCGGCGATCATTTCGACGCCGCGGCGACCAAGCTCGCCAACGGCCGCACCCTTTCCTTCCTCTCAAGGACACTTGCCTGATGCGCGCGATCCGCTTTTCCGAAACCGGCGGGCCCGACGTTCTTGAGGTCGTTGAGGTCGAGACGCCCCAACCTCGCGCGGGACAGATTTTGATCCGCCACGAGGCGGTTGGCATCAACTTTATCGATACCTACCAGCGTTCCGGCCTCTATCCGATGAACCTGCCAGCCGGCCTGGGTTCCGAAGCCGCAGGCACCGTCGAAGCGGTTGGCGAAGGGGTCACGCGCTTCAAAGTCGGTGACATCGTAGCCTACGCGGGCACGCCCGGCGCCTATGCCGAGGCCAACGCCGTCGCAGCGGAGCGTGCGGTGAAGGTTCCAGCCGGCGTCGCCGCCAGAACCGCCGCAGCGGCACTCCTGAAGGGCATGACCGTCGAGTTCCTGATCCGACGCCTGCATCGTGTTGTGGCCGGCGAGACCATTCTCGTCCACGCCGCCGCCGGGGGCGTCGGCCAAATCATGGTACAGTGGGCCAAAGCCCTCGGTGTGGAGGTCATCGCGACCGTCGGGTCCGAGGTGAAAGCCGCGCGGGCGCGCGAACTAGGCGCGGACCATGTGATCCTCTATCGCGACCAGGACGTCGCCGCCGAAGTCAGGCGCATTACCGGGGGCAAGGGCGTGCCTGTGGCCTATGACGCGGTCGGCAAGGACACCTTCGCGGGCACACTGAAAAGCCTGGCCAAGCGGGGACTGTTCGTAAGTTACGGCAATGCATCCGGTCCGCCGCCGCCCGTGGAAGGACGGCAACTGATGGTCAATGGCTCACTGTTCTTCACCCGCCCGACCATGGGCGACTATCAGGCAACCACCGAGGAGCTCGACGCCAGCGCCGCCGCCCTCTTCGACATGATCTCGTCCGGCAAAGTCGAAATCGAGATCGGCCAGACGTTCGCGCTCGCTGATGCCCGCAAGGCCCATGAGGCGCTCGAAAGTCGGGCGACAATTGGCGCGAGCCTGCTCATTCCCTGAGGGCTCAAAACCTCTCCCCTTTGAGTTTCCCCTCTGCGCTGTTTCACGTGAAACACAAGTCAGCCCGGTAGGACCTCGTCAGGCCAGGTCATACGCTCGCTGGAATGCCGGTCGTTCCTCCAGCGCGGTGAGATAGCGTGCCGTCATGGGCGGCAGAAGAGGCCGCAGACCCACCAGGCCCGACATCCGCAACCCGAAACCGACCGACAGATCGGCTACGGTCAACCGGCCTGCGACGAGAAAGCTCCGTTCGTCCGCCAGAACCTGCTCCACAACCTGGACTCTGGTGGCGAAGGCGTCCCGGCATTCGGCCAGGGTCTCGGCTGACAGCCTCCCAAAGCGGCGGGTCCAGGCCAGCGGTGGCATCGACGTGCCTTCGCCGAAGTGCATCAGGTCCTGGTAGCGAAGGAAATCGGCTTCCATTGGCTCCACGACCAACCCGCCACCGTAAGTGCGGCCGAGGTATACGCAAATGACGAGGCTTTCGCTGAGCCGCACGTCGCCCTCTTCGATCGCCGGCGCCCTGCCCGCAGGATTGAACGCGAGGTAATCCGCATGAGAAGCGGGTGGCCAATTCGGAAGTTCGACTTTCTCGTAGGGGACACCGATCTCTTCTAGCGCCCAAAGAACCCGGCGCGAGCGCGAGTTGCCGAAAGCGTAGACCTTGATCACCGCGCCCCCAGCGCCGGCCCGTCAGGTGTTCATCGAGGAGAAGAATTCTTCGTTGGTCTTAGCATTGCGGAGCTTGTCGAGCAGGAACTCGATCGCGTCCTGGGCGCCCATGGGGCCGAGGATCCGCCGCAGAATGTAGGTCTTCTGCAGGTGCTCCTTCGGTGTGATCAGCTCTTCCTTGCGGGTGCCCGACTTGATCACGTCGATGGCCGGATAGACGCGTTTGTCGGCGACCTTGCGGTCCAGCACGATTTCCGAGTTACCGGTGCCCTTGAACTCTTCAAAGATCACCTCGTCCATCCGACTGCCTGTGTCGATCAGGGCCGTCGCAATGATGGTCAGCGAGCCACCCTCTTCGATGTTCCGCGCAGCGCCGAAGAACCGCTTGGGGCGTTGCAGAGCGTTGGCGTCAACACCACCGGTCAGCACCTTTCCGGAGGATGGCACGACGGTGTTGTAGGCCCGGCCGAGTCGCGTGACTGAGTCCAGCAAAATCACCACGTCGCGCTTGTGCTCAACTAGGCGTTTCGCCTTTTCAATAACCATTTCAGCGACTTGGACGTGGCGCGTGGCCGGTTCGTCGAAGGTCGAGGAAATCACTTCACCCTTCACGGTGCGCTGCATATCGGTGACTTCTTCCGGGCGCTCGTCGATCAGCAGAACGATCAGATAGCACTCGGGGTGATTGGTCTCGATGGACTTAGCGATGTTCTGCAACATCACCGTCTTACCAACCCGCGGCGGGGCCGTGATCAGGCACCGCTGGCCCTTGCCGAGTGGGGCTACGATATCGATCACCCGGCCGGAACGGTCCTTCAGGGTGGGGTCATCGATTTCCATCTTCAACCGCTGATCGGGATAGAGCGGCGTCAGATTATCGAAGAGCACCTTGTGGCGCACGTTCTCGGGGTTTTCAAAATTGGTCAGGTCGACCTTCACCAGGGCGAAGTAGCGCTCGCCCTCGCGCGGCGCGCGGATGGCGCCGTCGACGCTATCACCGGTCCGAAGGCCGAACTTCCGGATCTGAGAGGGGCTGACGTAGATGTCGTCGGGGCCCGGCAGGTAGTTGGCTTCCGGCGAGCGCAGGAAGCCAAAGCCGTCCTGCACCACTTCCAGGGTGCCGGAGCCGGAAATCTCAACGCCTTCTTCAGCAAGCACCTTGAGGATCGCAAACATGATGTCCTGCTTCCGCATGGAGTTCACGTTCTCGATCTCGAAGAGCTCGGCAAAGGCCAGCAGGTCGGCCGGCGCCTTGTCCTTCAGCTCCTGTAGGCTCATCCGCGTCAGCCCCATCTTGGCGATGGTGTTGGCGACTTCGGATGGCTCTTCCGGTTCTGCGTCTTCAGCGGGCGCTTCAGCGACCGTAGTGTCGACAGCCGTCGAATCGGCTGTGTCTTGCTCCGGCGAAGGTGTCTCGTCGGTCGGAGTTTCGTTTTCGTCTTGCATTCAAATTCACTCGTATGCGTCCGCGGGACCGGACAGAGTCCGGGCGCGGGCTTCTAGATGATGTGGGCGCAGCAAGCGCCGATGTCGTTCGTCTTCATGGGGGCCGGACCGTTTCCCGCGTCTGATGCGTAGGAGGGCCGGAGATA
>JAYUBY010000611.1:0-11203 GCA_043740635.1 Alphaproteobacteria bacterium | reverse complement strand
CGGGATCTCGACCTTGCCGAACTGGCGCATGCGCTTCTTGCCGGCCTTCTGCTTGTCGAGCAGCTTGCGCTTGCGGCTCATGTCGCCGCCGTAGCACTTCGCCGTCACGTCCTTGCGCAGCGCACGCACGGTCTCGCGTGCGATGATCCGGCCGCCGATTGCCGCTTGGATCGGGATCTGGAACATGTGCGGGCTGATCAGGTCCTTCATCTTCTCGACCATGCCGCGACCTCTGGCTTCGGCGCGGTCAGCGTGGACCAGCATCGAAAGCGCATCGACCGGCTCGGAGTTCACCAGGATCGACATTTTCACCAAGTTGCCGACGCGGTAGTCCTCCAGCGCGTAGTCGAAGGAGGCGTAGCCTTTGGAGACGCTCTTCAGCCGATCGTAGAAGTCGAAGACCACCTCGTTCAGCGGTAAGTCGTAGACCACAAGGGCGCGGGAGCCGACGTAGCTCAGCTCGCGCTGTGCGCCGCGCCGGTCCTGGCAAAGCTTGATGACCGAGCCCAGGTATTCGTCCGGCGTCAGGATGGTGGCCTTGATCCATGGCTCGGCGATCGTGGCGATCTTCACTGGATCTGGCATGTCGGCGGGGTTGTGCAGCTCGACTTCGGAGCCGTCGTTTAGGCCGATCTTGTAGATAACACTGGGCGCTGTCGCGATCAGGTCGAGGTCGAATTCGCGGCTGAGGCGCTCTTGGATGATCTCCAGGTGTAAAAGACCGAGGAACCCGCATCGGAAGCCGAAGCCAAGGGCGGCCGAGGTTTCCATCTCATAGCTGAACGAGGCGTCGTTCAGGCGCAGGCGGCCGATCGCGGCGCGCAGATCCTCGAAGTCGGCGGCGTCCACCGGGAAGAGGCCGCAGAACACCACGGGCTGCACATCGCGGAAGCCGGGCAGAGCTTCGGTGGCCGGGCGCTTCTCGTCGGTGATGGTGTCGCCAACGGCGGCCTGGGCGACTTCCTTGATCTGTGCAGTGATGAAGCCGATCTCACCCGGGCCAAGGCTCTCGACCTCGGTTCGCTTGGGGTTGAAGACCCCGATGCGGTCGATCAGGTGGGTCGAGCCCTCCTGCATCATCTGGACCCGCTGGCCCTTTCGCAGCGAGCCGTCGATGACGCGCACCAGCACGACAACGCCGAGATAGGCGTCGTACCACGCGTCGACCAGCAAGGCTTTCAACGGCGCGTTCGCGTCGCCTTTGGGCGCGGGCAGGCGGTGGACGATGGCTTCCAGGAGTTCATGGATGCCGACGCCGGTCTTGGCCGAGGTCAGGATAGCGTCAGAGGCGTCCAGGCCGATGACGTCCTCGATCTGCTGGCGGATTCGTTCGGGCTCGGCGGCGGGCAGGTCGATCTTGTTCAGGACAGGGACGATCTCGTGGTTGTTGTCGATGGCCTGGTAGACGTTTGCCAGCGTCTGGGCCTCGACACCCTGGCTGGCGTCCACCACCAGGATTGAGCCCTCGCATGCGGCCAAACTGCGTGAGACCTCGTAAGCGAAGTCCACGTGTCCGGGCGTGTCCATCAGGTTCAACGTGTAGGTCTCGCCGTCGTCTGCCTTGTAGGTCAGGCGAACGGTCTGGGCCTTGATGGTGATCCCCCGCTCGCGTTCGATATCCATGTTGTCGAGCACCTGCTCGGTCATCTCGCGCTGGGTCAACGCGCCGGTCTCCTGAATGAGCCGGTCGGACAGCGTGGATTTGCCGTGGTCAATGTGGGCCACGATGGAAAAGTTGCGGATGTGGTCGAGCGCGGTGGTCATGTTGCGCCCGCGTCTAGCACATTCACGTGCATTGGCGAGGCGTGCGCCCCGCAGGTGCGTCACGTCGCCCGCGAAACACAGTTAATCGGGCGTTAAGGCGACACATTCCATCACCACCCTTGGGCGGAGCGGATTCGAGCCTAGGAGGATTTTGCGCCCATGGACCGTCGTACTCTTATCGTTTCGGGCCTGGTGACCCTGGGCGCGGCGGGCGCCGTGCGCGCTGAGCCGATCCAGCTCCCGCCGGCCCGGCCCCGCGATGACGCAGCGCCCTCGCGCGCGCCGCAGACGCAGGCCGCCGAGGCTCCGCCGCCACCAAATTCAACGCCAAGCTATTCCACCGGCGGTGTCGGCTCCAATCCGCCGGCGGACAACTCCGGCCGCGCCTACGCCTCGCAGTCCACCTATTCCGAGGATGAGATCGTCCACGGCGTCTCCGACTTCCTGGGCGTCACGGCCGAGTCGGCGGGCGGGGCGGTTGAGCGCGTCTTCAAGAGCAATGGCAGGCCCACCGCCTATATCGCCGGCGAGGAGGGCTCCGGCGCGATCGCCGTGGGCGCCCGCTATGGCCGCGGCATGCTCTACATGAAGGGGCGCGAGCCGATGGAGGTGTTCTGGCGCGGTCCCTCGGTCGGCTGGGATTTCGGCGGCAACGCAAGCCGGGTGTTCACCCTCTGCTACATGCTCGACGATCCGAAGGACATTTTCCAGCGGTTCCCGGGCGTCGAGGGTTCGGCCTATTTCATCGGCGGCTTGGGCGTGAACTATCAGCGCACCGACGAGATCGTGCTGGCCCCGATCCGCGCCGGCGTCGGCTTTCGGCTGGGCGCCAACGTGGGCTACCTGGCCTACTCCCGGAAGCGGAACTACATCCCGTTCTAGCGGTCTTCGACGGACGTCAGGGTCAGCGGTAGCAGGTCAGCGTGCCGATCGTCGCGTCGCCCTCGCGCTCGCATGTCCAACGAGGGTCCACCTCGGATATGCGGGGTGGAAAGCGCTGGGCGGAGGTCACGCTGCTGCGGTCATACAGCCAGATGATCCCAGAGTGCGGGGGCGTCGCGGCCGCCAAGGCGAGGCTGTTGGCGTCCTGCGCCTCGGTGGGCGCGATGACGGTGACCGCCACGGGTCGGCCCGCACGCTGAAAGAACACGGCGGCCACGCGCTGCATTGAGTCGGGATGCTCGAACCGCGCGGCGGGATGGTCCCACACAAAGACGAGGTGATGGACGCCGTGTCGCATCAGGGTCGTTGAGCCGCCCTCATAACCGTAGGGAACCCTTTGGAGAATGATCTCCTGCAAGGCGCCCGGCCGCAACGCCGCGCCGAGATAGATCGCCATCAAACTGAAGTAGATCCACGGCGCATAGGCTGATCGGCGGGCAAGAAGAACCAAACCCAACAGCAGGCCTGGGACCATGGGGATCAGGTAACGGGGAGTTAGCACCGGCTTGATCGCGCCAAGGATCAACATCAGGCCCAGGCCGAGAGCCGCGGCGCCCACCGCTAGCCAAAGGTGCGGCACGGCCACGGCGTCGGGCTCATCTGTGGCGGCGTTTCGTGGCTTCAGAAGTGCTCCGATCAGGACCAACCCGACGGCAGCCGGCATCCAGGGCGTGAGTGGCGCGATCGCCCAGCCGACGAGCCTGACGACTGCGGGCGCAGTTACGAACGGGTGCCAGGCCTGCATGCCGCTGAATTCCGCGAGCCTGGGTCCGTGGTAAAACATCCAGGCGGCGGCGGGCGCAAAGGCCAGAAGGGCGGGCCAGGTGCGCAAGGCTCGCTCTCGCCGGCTCAGCAGGTAAATTAGGCCTTGGGCCGCGACTGCGATCCCCGCGAGGTAGTGGGTCAGGATCGCAACGCAGGCGAGGCCGCTCCAGCGCCAGGCGTTGGCGGAGGTCGGCTTATCCAGCAACTGGGCGAAGATCACACACTGCGCTGTGGAAACCGCCAACAGGAGGGCGTAGCCGCGCCCGGACAGGAACAACCCCACACCCCACCAGGCAAAAATGAGGACGCCCCAGGTCAGGCGGCTTTCGCGGCTGAGGCCCTTGATCTTGCCAAAGGTCGGGATTGCACCGGCGGCAGTAAGCGCGATGAGAGCGGGTGCGCGCAGGGCAAAATCCGAGACGCCTGCGACGGCCGCCCAAAGGCGCATCGTCAGGTAGTAGAGCGGCGCCTGGATGTCGTTGAAGACATCGCGCGTGAAGGTCGACCAGTTGGGTGTGGCTGCGATTTGGGCGGTCCAGGCCTCGTCGAACCATAGCGGCTGTACAGCTGCCAGCCAGACCCGTTTGGCGCTGAGCACGGCCAAGGCGATCGCGACTATCGCGAATGCGACAGCCGACAATCGTAGCCCAGCAAACCTTTGGCGGGACGGTGGGTTGGAGGTTCCGGTCAAGACCCGCTCCGGCTAACGAGATCAGTCTAGGAAGTGGGAGTTAATTCGCAACTTGCGCCTTGGCGCGGCTCCTGCCGCATTAATCGAAGATTCGGCGAACTCAGGCATTCTGGCCCCAAGCGCCTCTAGGCGCGGGTTCGGGATCGTCATGGCGCTGCAGCTCACGGAAGCATTGGGGAGGCTGGCCGCGCCGGTCACGGACGTCATGGAGCCACTCATGATCAGCGTCGCGGTGTTCGCAGCTCTGGCTTGGATGACAAAGGGCCGAGCGAAAGCCCTGGCCGACGCGCGCACGGCAACCGGTGAGACCCGAACCAACGCGGTCATCGCCGTGGTTGATACGATGGCGATCGGGCCGGCGCTGGCCATCAGCATGGCCGCTCTGGTTGGCGCGCTCGGAAGCCATGGGCTGCAGCTCGACAGCGCAGGAATCTGGGCCCGCCTTGGCCGCTGGCCGACGGTCGCCGTGGCCGTGGTTCTGGGCGACTTCCTCGGATATTGGCGCCACCGCGCGCAACACAGCGCATGGCTCTGGCCAGCGCACGCCATGCACCACAGCGACACGCACCTCACCTGGTTCAGCCTCGGCCGTATGCACCCCATCGACCGCGCGGGCTCGCTGATCGATATGGTGATCTTGAGCGCGTTGGGCATGCCCGTCTGGGCCTTGGCCGCCAACGGCGTGGTGCGTCACTACTACGGCAACTTCATCCACGCCGATTTGCCCTGGACCTTGGGAAGGGCCGGGTGGGTCATGAACTCGCCGGTCATGCATCGCTGGCACCACGCGCGTGACGTCGAGGGTTCTGGCTACAACTTCGCCACCGTCTTTTCGCTGTGGGACCGGGCCTTCGGCACATTCTACCAGCCCGGCCCTTGCAACGTTCCCACCGGCGTTCGCGAGGATATGGGACAAGGGGTGCTCGGCCAGTACGCCCACCCTATTAAAACTTGGTGGGAGGCGATCCGGCCGAGGCGGTCGCAGCTCAGCTCCTGAGCTTCGCGCCCACGGTCTTGTCGGCCGCCGCGACGATGCGCGCCGACAGCGCCTCGATCTCGGCGTCAGTCAGGGTTTTCTCCGTCGGCTGTACCGTGACCTCGATCGCCACCGATTTCTGCCCCTCTGGAACGCCCTTGCCTTGATAGACGTCGAAGACCCGGGCGTCGGCGATCAACGATTTGTCCGCGCCCAGGATCGGTCGGATCAGTTCGCCGGCCGGAATTCCCACATCCACCAGAAAGGCGAAGTCGCGGGTGAGCGGCATCAGCGGCGATAGCGTTAGCGCCGGCTTGGTCTTCGTCGGCTTCTTTTTGGGCTCCGGGACCGCGTCCAGCGTCAGCTCGAACGCCAGCATCGGCCCCTCGGCATCGAGTTCCTTCAGAATCCGCGGATGCAGTTCGCCGAACTCGGCGACTAGGTTCTTGGGACCAAGTTGCAGGCGAGCCGAACGGCCCGGGTGGAACCAAGAGGAGGCCTGTTGAACGACCTGAAGTCCAGGCGCGCCCAACTCGTCGAGCAGGGCGATCAGGTCGGCCTTCAACGTGAACAGCGGATCGGCCGCAGCTCCCCCCCAGCTGCGCGGCGGATGCGGCGCGACGAGGGCGGCGACAACAGTTCTTTGGTCCTGCGGCTCATCGCCCAGGAAGGTCGGGCCGACCTCGAATAGGGCTGCGTCAGAAAAGCCCTGGCGGGCGTTGCGGGCCGCCGCATCGATCAGGTTCGGCAGGACGGACGGGCGCATGCAGTCGAGGTCCGAGGCAATCGGGTTCGACAGGCGCAGCTTCTCGTCCCCACCGCCAAATAGCCTCGCCCACTCCGTGCGCATGAAGCTCCAGGTTACCGCCTCGACATAGCCGCGGGCGGCCATGAACCGCCGGGCGTTGCGGATGCGCGTCTGGCGCACGGTCAGCACGCCACCGACGGCGCGAGGCATGTCTGGAAGCGCGGTTGAGGGCAGCGAGGCGAAGCCTTCGATGCGCGCCACTTCCTCGACAAGATCGGCTTTGCCCGCAACGTCGCGCCGCCAAGTTGGTGGAGTGACCATCTCGCCGAGCAGCTGGAAGCCGAGTTCGGTAAGTATCTGGTCGATCCGATCGTCGCTTACCGTCAGGCCGGAGAGCTTTTTCACATAGGCGTGGTCGAACTCGAAGGCGGCCGGCGCGGCGGGCGCATGGCCGGCGACGCGCACGTCGCAGGCCTCGCCACCGCAGATTTCCAGGATCAGGCGTGTTGCCATCTCCAATCCGGGGACCACGAAGCCGGTGTCGACGCCGCGGGCAAAACGATACTGGGCGTCGGAGCTCAGGCCGAGCGCGCGACCAGTCTGGGCCGTGCGGATTGGGTCGAAGTAAGCGCTCTCGACGAAGACATCCGTGGTGGTCTCGCTGACCTTGGTGGTCTCGCCACCCATGACCCCCCCCAGTCCCACCGCGCCGGAACCGTCAGCGATCACACAGATCTCCGGGCCGGCCGGGTAGGTTTTGCCGTCAAGGGCCTCGAGCATCTCGCCCTCGCGGCCGAGGCGTGCCTCGATGACGCCGCCCGTGAGTCTGGCCGCGTCATAGACGTGCAGCGGCCGGCAACGATCGTAGGACATTAGGTTGGTGATATCGACCAACGCGCTGATTGGCCTAAGTCCGACGGCGATCAGCTTCTGCTGTAACCACGCCGGCGAGGGGCCGTTCTTCACGCCTTTGATCAGGCGTCCTGCGAACTCCGGGCAGGCGTCACCGTCGACGCGAATCTCCAGGCTCGTGGGGCCAATTCCGAGGACAGGCGGAATGGTCGGGTCTTTCAATTTGCCGAGGCCGGCAGCCGCCAGGTCGCGGGCGATCCCCACGACGCCAAGCCAGTCGGGGCGGTTCGGCGTGACCTCGAAGTCGATAACGGACTCCAATCCGAACGCCTCTGCGGCGGACAGACCCACGGCCAAGCTGTCGGAAAGCTCGACGATGCCGTCGGCCTCGTCAGCGACCTCCAGCTCACGGCCGGAGCAGAGCATGCCGTTTGAGACTACGCCGCGAACCGGTCGTGCCTCTAGGGTGATGCCCGAGCCCGGCACATAGGCGCCCACCGGCGCATAGATTGTCGTCAGGCCCTCCCGCGCATTAGGCGCGCCGCAGACGATCTCCTTGCGGCCGTCCTTGGTGTCGACCTGGCAGACGCGCAGGCGGTCGGCGTTGGGGTGCTGGACTGCTTCCACGATCTTGGCGACTGAGAAGGCCGCCAGTTTCGCCGCAGGATCCTCTACGTGCTCAACCTCGAGGCCGGCCATGGTCATGGCGTCCACGACATCGGCCGCGGTGGCGTTGGTGTCGAGATGCTCCTTGAGCCAGGAAAGCGTGAATTTCATCGTGCGCTCCTCAGCTCAAGCCAGTGGCGGGGTTGGGCGCTGCAAAGGCCGAGAAGCCGAAGTGCTCTAGCCACCGCACGTCGCTTGCGAACATGTCGCGCAGGTCCGGCATACCGTACTTCAACATGCCGAGGCGATCGATGCCGAAGCCGAAGGCGAAGCCTTGCCAGACGTCGGGGTCGAGGCCGCAGTTACGCAGCACATTGGGATGCACCATCCCGCAGCCGACGATCTCCATCCAGTCGTCGCCCTGGCCGATCTTCACCTCACCGCCGGAGCGGTCGCAGCGCACGTCCATCTCGGCCGATGGCTCGGTGAATGGGAAGTGGTGCGGCCGGAAGCGCGTCTCCACCAGCGGTGTCTCGAAGTAGCGCGAGATGAAGGTCTCTAGCGTCCACTTCAGGTGGCCCATGTGGATCGCCTTGTCGATCACCAGGCCCTCCATCTGGTGGAACATCGGCGTGTGGGTGGCGTCCGAGTCCGAGCGATAGGTGCGGCCGGGCACGATGATGCGGATAGGCGGCTCCTGTCCGTTGGCGATCCAGCCCGGCAGTTTTTCGTTGGTCCGCTGCATGGTGCGGATCTGCACGGGGCTAGTGTGTGTACGCAGCACTTTGCGCTCGCCGCGCTCGTCCTGGGGTAGCCAGAAGGTGTCGTGCATCTCGCGCGCCGGGTGCTTGGGCGGGAAGTTCAGGGCAGAAAAGTTGTGGAAATCGTCCTCGATGTCGGGGCCTTCCGCCAGGCCAAAGCCCATCTCGGCGAAGATCGCGATCATCTCGTCCAGCACCTGCATCGTCGGGTGCACACGACCTCGGCGTTCGGGCGGCGGGGGCAGCGTCAAGTCGACACGCTCGGCGCTGAGCTTGGCGTCGAGCTCGGCCGCCTCGAGCGCGGCCTTGCGCGCAGCGATGGCCCCGCCAATGCGGTCGCGCAGCCCGTTGATGGCCGGGCCCTGTTCGCGGCGCTCGTCGGAGCTCATGGACCCGAGCGTCTTCAAAAGGTCGGAGATAGACCCAGATTTGCCGAGTGCGGCCACGCGTACCGCGTCCAGACCAGCCAAATCAGTTGCGCTGGAGACGGCAGTGGCCAGCTCGGCCTCGAGTTTCGAAATATCGGTCATGTGACGGGTGTCCTACCCTGCGGTCTTCATGGGGAGAAGAGGGCAGCAAAAAGCCCTCCGGCGTGTTCGGCCGAAGGGCTTTGAATGCTTCGGGGTCCGGAGACCCTCAGCTTTAAGCCAGCGCGGCGCGAACCTTTTCGGCGATGGCCTTGAAAGCGGCTGGGTCGTTGCCCGCGATATCCGCGAGGACCTTACGGTCCATTTCGATCCCGGCCCGATCAAGGCCGTGGATAAATCGGGCGTAGGTCAGGCCTTCAGTGCGGGCTGCAGCGTTGATGCGCTGGATCCACAGCGAACGGAACTGACGCTTGCGAACCTTGCGGTCGCGGTATGCGTACTGGCCGGCCTTGTCCACGGCCGCCTTGGCGGTGCGGATGGTGTTCTTGCGGCGCCCGTAGAAGCCCTTGGCCTGCTCGAGAACCTTTTTGTGCTTGGCGTGGGCGGTGACGCCCCTTTTTACGCGAGCCATCTGTCAGCGCTCCCTAGCTCAGGCCGTAGGGCAGGAAGATCTTGATGATCTTCGCATCGGAGGCGCTCATAACCTTCGTGCCACGGTTCTGACGGATGTACTTGGCGTTGTGGGAGAGCAGGCGGTGGCGCTTACCAGCCACGCCGGCCTTGATCTTCCCAGTCGCAGTGAGTTTGAAGCGCTTTTTGGCGCCCGACTTCGTCTTCAGTTTCGGCATTTCTCTGCGGAGCGGCGAAGCCCCGTCCTCTGGTGTATTGATGAGCTGCCCTGGCATGCCATGGGCCAGGCGGCTCCGAAGGGTGCGGCTGATAGAGGAAAGCAGGCGGAAAGGCAAGGTCGGGGCGAGGCGAGCCTAGCTTCTGGCGGCTTTTGTTGCCACGAGCCATCCTTCAACCCTCCCGCCCCCCGCCGAGCCCTTTACAGCGATTAACTCCGCCACTTTACCGCGCTCCTGCACCGCGGGTTAAACGCGATCAAATAGGAAACTGGTCAGGTCGCGGATGGCGACCATCGGAGACCAGAATGTCCAGCATCCAAGCCGTGAGCCATACCCCGCCCGTAACGCACGCGGCCCCGCCCAAACCGGTCGCAAACAAGACCCCCGCGGTGAGCCCGGATCACAACGGCGACACGGACACCGGCAGCATCAAGCTTTCTGCCGCCAAGCCGCCTGGCGTGGGGACCAAGGTCGACGTCAAGGCTTAGGCCGCGAGCCGGGGCGCGCGCTTTCGCACCTCGGCTGCAAACCACAGGCCCGGCAGGATCAGTAGGGCGGCGGACGCGAAGGGTGCGCCCGGTGCGACGCTGGAGAACAGCCAGCCGGCGAACACCGGGCCGCCGATCCGGGCCAAAGCCATGCCGCTCATGTTTAAGCCCAGCATCTCGCCCTGCCGGTCCGGGGGCGCGGCGCGCGAGATCAGAGAGGTGAGGTTCGGGAAGCAGATCGATTGGCCGATGCAGACCAGCGCAAAGCCCAGGATCGCCACCGGCCAGATTGGCGACAGGCCTTGGGTGACAAGTCCCAGCCCCATGAATACCAGGCCGCCGGTGAGCGTTGTAGCTTCGCCCCATCGGCGGACCAGGCGGCCTGACAGGTAGCCCTGGCAAAAGGCGCCCAAGAGGCCGATCCCCATGAAGGCTAGGCCAATCTGGCGCGGTCCCCAGCCGAAGCGCGCCTGGGTCCAAAGGCCATAGGTAGCCTCGATCCCTGCAAAGCCGATGACCACGATCAGGCTGATTGCCAAGATCCGGCCGATAACGGCGTGCGCCAAGGCCTCTTTTAAACCCTCGATCCGTGGGCGGTGCGGCCTGAGCGTACCGGGCTCGGGCCGGCTTTCGCGCACGAAGGCCACCACCGCAATCGCTGAGGCAAGCGCAAACCCGGCGGCGACCAACAGCGGCAGCTGGAAGCCCAAGGCGCCACGGCTGGGTTGGGCCAGTAAGCCGCCGATGGCGGGACCGGTGGTGAAGCCGGCGCTGAACGCTGCGCCCATAATCCCCATGCGGGCGGCCCGCTTCTCCGGTGGGGTGATGTCAGCCATCGCACCCTGAAGCGTCGAAATGTTGCCGGCGAAGACGCCGGTGACGAAACGGATCGCAAAGGCTGCCAGGATGTTGGGCGCAAACGCCAAGGCTCCGTAACTCAGGGCCACGGCGGTTATGGTGATAATCAGCACGGGCTTGCGGCCAATCCGATCCGACAGCCGGCCCCAGAAAGGCTCACCAAGGAACTGGCCGAAGGAAAAGGCTGAGAAGAGCAGGGTGACCTGCCAGGCCGGGGCATTGAACGCCTTGGCGAAAAAGGGCAGCAGCGGGATCACCAGTCCAAAGCCCGCGATCATCAGATAGATGACGGCCAGTAGGACGATCAGGGCGCGCCGCTCCTCGCCTGGCGTGCGCACGGCGGGGTTCATGACACCGGCTCTTCGCTCGCGTGGCCCAGGACCGTGCGTGGCGGGGCTCGACGGGCGGCGCTCAGCGCCAGCAGGATCGCAGGTGCGACGATCAGGGCGCCTTGGAAAAAGGGCGCATTGATGCTGATCCCGGCGAAGGTAAGGCCCGCACAGAGCGGGCCTCCGAACCGGGCGAAGGCCCCGCAG
>JAYUBY010000610.1:0-1842 GCA_043740635.1 Alphaproteobacteria bacterium | reverse complement strand
AGCGGAAGTTCAGCCCGGTCGATTGATCCCCGCGCCGTCAAGCACCAGCCGCACCTTGATGGCGAGATCGTCGAAGGTGAAGGGCTTGGAGATGAGGGTCACGCCGGGATCCAGAACCCCGTTGTGGACCACGGCGTTCTTCGTGAAGCCGGTCGTGTAGAGCACCTTCAGGTCGGGGCGTGACTCGCGCGCCTTGTCGGCTAGCTGGCGGCCATTCACGTTGGGCATGACGATGTCAGTGAACAGCAGGTCGACGCGTGGCTGCACGGCGAGCACGGCCAGGGCCTGGGAGGCGTCGCCGGCCTGCACGACGGTGTAGCCGAAATCACGCAGGGCCTCGACCGACAGGAGCCGAATCTTTTCATCGTCCTCGACCACGAGAATGACCTCGCCATCCTTGGCCCGGGCGGATTCTGCGCTGAGCGCGGGTGTCTCGGCGTCGAGGCCGGTTTCCGCGCCGACGTAGCGGGGAAGATAGAGCTTCACCGTGGTGCCGAGCCCGGGCTCGGAATAGACTTTCACGTTCCCACCCGATTGCTTGACGAAGCCATGGACCTGGGAGAGGCCGAGCCCTGTTCCCTTGCCGAGGCCCTTGGTGGTGAAGAACGGGTCGAACACCCGCGCGATCACATCGGCGGGCATCCCCGTTCCGGTGTCGGTGACTGAAAGCAGGACGTATTGGCCGGCGACGGCCTCCACATTGTCGACGGCATAGGCGTCATCGAGGTGCGCGTTCGAGGTATCCACCGTCAGCCGGCCGCCGTTCGGCAGGGCGTCGCGCGCATTGATCACCAAGTTCAAGATCGCGTTCTCGAGTTGGCCCGGATCGACGAAGGCGCGCCAGAGGCCGCCCGCCAGCACGGTTTCCACCCGCAGGTGTTCGCCGACAGTGTGGCGAAGCATATCCGCCATGCCGCCCACCAGCTTGTTGACGTCCAACGCGCGCGGCGCGAGCGGCTGCTGGCGGGAGAAGGCGAGTAGGCGCGCGGTGAGGGTGGCGGCGCGGTGGGCGCCGTCCAGGGCGTTGTCGATGCAGACAAGGGCTCTGGCCCGGTCGGTGTCGAGGCGGCGCTTGGCGATGTCGAGCGAGCCGATGACGATCGACAGCATGTTGTTGAAGTCGTGGGCGATGCCGCCGGTCAGCTGACCGATGCTCTCCATCTTCTGCATCTGCCGGACCTGGGCCTCAGCCGCTTCGCGGGTCTCCAGCTCCCCTTTCAAAGCAGCGTTCGCGGCGCCGAGCTCCGCCGTTCGCTCCCGGACCTGTTCTTCAAGGTGGTTCGCAGCGCCAGCGAGGGCCTTGGTACTGGCCTCGAGAGCGTCCCGCTGGATCTGGATTTGACGGCGCTGTTGGTGGAGGTCGAAGAAGACGTCGGCCTTGCTGCGAAGGATATCCACCTCGATCGGCTTATGAATGAAATCGACCGCCCCGGCCTCGTAGCCGCGGAAGCGGCGCTTGGTATCCGCGGGCCCGGCCGTGAGGAAAATGATCGGGATGTGCCGCGCGCGTTCGTTTCCGCGCATGAACTCAGCCAACTGGAATCCGTCAATTCCGGGCATCTGCACGTCGAGCAGGGCCAAGGCCACGTCATGCTTCAACAGGATTTCCAGGGCTTCCTCGCCGGAGCGCGCCTTGAGGAAGGCCAGGCCGTCGCGCTGGAGCAGAGCTTCCAGCGACACAAGGTTCTCCTCGAGGTCATCGACGATCAGGAAGTTTATCGATTCATTCATGCCGCACACGCGTCCTCGTTCGCGCCGGTCAGGATCACGCCGACCAGATCAGGTCCGTAGGCGTCCGCGGCGCTCTCGAACAGCACATCGATCGAGGGACGCGAATAGAGC
>JAYUBY010000609.1:0-2839 GCA_043740635.1 Alphaproteobacteria bacterium | reverse complement strand
GGGCGAGCAAAAGCTCCAGCCCCTTGGCGAACGCTCGCCAGCTTCGCGCCATCTCGCGCACCCGCACCCGTCCGGGATCGGTCAGGTGGTAGTATTTGCGCGGGTGTCCGGCGTCGGCCTCCACCCATTCGGAGTCCACAAGCCCTTCAGCCTTCATGCGGCTGAGCAGCGGGTAGATGGTGCCTTCGGGGATCGACATGCCGGCCTGGGCGTCGAGGCGGCGCAAGATCTCCAGCCCATAGAGTTTTTCCGGCCAAAGGATGGCGAGAACCGCCAGGCCCAAACCACCCTTGCGGACCTGGATCTCCCATTTGCCGACCTCGTCAGCCGGATCGGTTGATTGAGCGTTCATACACGATACCTTGCTTAGCTATGTATCGTGCGTCAAATGACTTCCTCGTAACCCTTCACCCAGCCGTCGTCATAGCGCTTAAGTCCGGCGGCGCGTGTGCTACATATGTTCTAATGCCAACGCCCGACTCTCCCCCAGTTTCCGACTATGAACCCCCCGCCACGCGGGTCAGCGACCTGGCCCGTGCCGACGCGCGTGCCACCGACTATCTCGAGGGCCTCAATCCGGAGCAACGGGCCGCGGTCGAGGCAACTGAAGGGCCCGTCCTAGTGCTCGCAGGCGCCGGCACCGGCAAGACCCGGGTGCTGACCACTCGCCTGGCCCACATCCTGGCCACCGGCAAGGCGCGGCCGTGGGAACTGCTGGTCGTCACCTTTACCAACAAGGCCGCGCGCGAGATGCGCGAGCGGATCACCCACATCATCGGACCTCAAGCCGAGGGATTACGCTGGCTGGGGACCTTCCACTCGGTGGCCGCCCAGGTTCTGCGGCGCCACGCAGAGCTCGTGGGATTAAAGTCGAACTACACGATCATCGACCAGGACGATTGCGAGCGGCTGCTCAGGCAGGTTCTGGAGGCCGAGAACGTCGACTCCAAGCGCTGGCCGGCCAAGATGCTCGCGGGCCTGATCGACCACTGGAAGAACCGCGGCTGGCGGCCTGACCAGGTGCCGCCGGCGGAGAGTTCGCAATTTGCGAACGGCAAGGGACAGACGCTCTATCGGCTCTACCAGGAGCGCTTAAAGGTCCTGAACGCCTGCGACTTCGGCGACTTGCTGCTGCACAATCTGACGATCTTTACGTCGAGCCCAGACGTCCTTGCCGAGTTCCACGACAAGTTTCGCTACGTGCTGGTCGATGAGTACCAGGACACCAACGTCGCACAGTATCTGTGGCTGCGGCTGTTGGCCCAGAAGCGGCAGAACGTCTGTTGCGTCGGCGACGACGACCAGTCGATCTATGGCTGGCGAGGTGCAGAGGTGGACAACATCCTACGCTTCGAGCGCGATTTCCCGGGCGCCAAGGTGGTCCGACTGGAGCGCAACTATCGCTCCACAAGCCACATCCTGGCCGCCGCGTCGGGCTTGATCGCGGCCAACAAAAGCCGGCTCGGCAAGACATTGTGGACCCAGGAAGAAGGCGGCGAAAAAGTCGTCGTCCGCGGCGTCTGGGACGGCGAGGCAGAGAGCCGGTTGATCGCCGACGAGATCGAGCGGGCCAAGAAGGGTTCGACCGACAAATCACCCCGCAAGTTTCGCGACATGGCGATTCTGGTTCGCGCCTCGTTTCAGATGCGGGCCTTCGAAGAGCGGTTCGTCATGCTGCAGATCCCCTACACAGTCGTGGGGGGGCCACGGTTCTTCGAGCGCGCTGAAATTCGCGACGCGCACGCCTACTTGCGCCTGATCCAGTCGCCTGACGACGACCTCGCCTTCGAGCGGATCGTCAACGTGCCCAAGCGGGGCATTGGCGATACCACCATCCAGAAGTTGCTCCAGGTCGCTCGCCTGGGCGGTGTGCCGGCCGTGGCCGCTGCGCGTGAACTCGTGCTGACCGATGAGCTGGCGGCGCGTACCCGCACCTCGCTCGCGAACTTCATTCGCGATCTCGATCGCTGGCGCGCAGAGGCCGAACGGACGGCCCATCCTCGCCTGATGGAGGCGGTGCTGGAGGAGAGCGGCTACACCGATGTTCTGCGCCTCGACAAAAGCCCGACGGCTCAGACACGGCTGGAGAACCTGAAGGAGCTCGTCCAGTCGATGGGCAATTTCGAGACGCTTCAGGCCTACCTTGAGCACGTCTCCCTGGTCATGGAACTCGATCGAGGACCTCAGGCCGACGCGGTGCAGATCATGACCTTGCACTCGGCCAAGGGCCTTGAGTTCCCGCTGGTCTTTCTGCCCGGCTGGGAAGAAGGCGTTTTCCCATCCCAGCGCAGCATGGACGAAAAGGGAGAAAAGGGCCTCGAAGAGGAACGGCGCCTGGCCTACGTCGGCATCACCCGGGCCCGTGAAGAAGCCCGCATCTCCTTCGCTGCAAACCGACAAGTGTACGGCCGCTGGACCAGCCAGCTCCCCAGCCGCTTCGTCGACGAGCTACCGCTGGTCAATGTCGAGGCTTCGTCGGAGACCGGCTACTATGGCGGCGGCCCTGGTATGCAGCAGCACGGCAGCCGTTGGGACGAGACCCCCAGCTTCGGCGCGGGCTATTCCTCGCCTGGCTGGCGGCGTGCCCAGACTGCCGGTTACAAGGGCAGCCACCCGGGCCGGCAATCTGTCATTGAAGGCGAAGGCCGCCTGGTCGCCACCTCCGCCGAAAGCGCTGCCAGCGACTACAAGCGCGGCGACCGGGTGTTCCACCAGAAGTTCGGCTACGGCGCGGTGAATGGCGTCGAAGGAAACAAGCTGACGGTCGCCTTCGAAAAGGCCGGCGAGAAGAAGGTGATCGACAGTTTCGTGGAGAAGGTCTGAGTCCTTATTTCCGGCG
>JAYUBY010000608.1:0-3560 GCA_043740635.1 Alphaproteobacteria bacterium | reverse complement strand
AGTTCGTCAGTGTCGAGATTACCTGGTTAAGGTAATCGCCAGAACACCGCCGCCTGCGTTTCTCTTTCCAATTCAACGATGTCAAAGACCTGACCGGCTCTCGCCTGCCCCACTGTTTAGCGCCGGTGGCTGGCGGAGGCGGCTATCTATTGGCCAGCCTCTTTAGTGTCAATCGGTCTTTTCAGACTTTCTCGCGCGTCCCTGGAAGCTCCAGAAAACAGCGCAAAAACCACACCAGGCCGCCAGAGGGGCAACCCTCGTACAGTCGGTAGCGATTCGATTGAAGCTCGGGAAAATATCCATTTCCGAGAGAAAAGCAAGGGGGGTATTTGCCCCCTTCCGAACCGCCTGGAATTGGCCCCGCCCGAGCGGGAGGCGCTATCTAGGGGGTGGGCCCCGGCCTGTCAATCGCCGTCTTTCCACGGATTGAAATTCCCCTCTGCCGCGCCTTGCCTTGCGCATGTGTCCTACGCCCTTAAGAAGGATGCCCAGGAGGCGCGATGCTCTCGCAGAAAGCTAAATACGCATTGCGCGCCCTCGTAGAGCTGGCTCGCGCCGAGGGCGCCCAGCTTACGGCCGGCGAGCTCGCCCTGCGGGCGGACGCGCCCCGAAAGTTTCTCGAAGCCATTCTGCTTGAGCTATCCCGCAACCGTCTGGTGACTAGCCGGCGGGGTAAGTTCGGCGGCTACGTCCTGGCCCGTCCTGCCCGGGATATCAGTTTCGCCGAAGCAATCCGAGTGGTTGACGGCCCGCTTGCGCTCGCGCCGTGCGTCAGTCCACGCTTGGGTTTTCGCAAGTGTGACGACTGCCCCGACCTTGAGCTCTGTACCCTGCGCGAGGCCCTGGCCCGCGCCCGCGATGCCACGGCTGAAGTGCTTGAGGCCTATTCGCTGGCCACAGCTGCGGCCTCCACATCCGATTCTGTCGATCAGCTCGCCGCTATATAGGCCTTCAGCCCATCGGCCTCGGCCTCCACCTCGGAGATCTTCGACTTCACCAGGTCGCCAATGGAGACTATGCCCACAAGCCGCTCCTTTTGGCATACCGGTAGGTGTCGGATGCGGCGATCAGTCATTCGGGTTAGCAGCGAATCGACGGTCTCTCCTGGCGCAGCGAACAACACATCCTTGGTCATGACGGTGGAAACCGGCTGACCGAGTGCAGCAGCCCCGCCTTCCGCCAATGCACGCACCACATCTCGTTCCGAGACGATGCCGGCGACCCGCTCGGCCTCCAACACGATAAGCGCGCCGACTCGCCTAGAATGTAGCAACGCCGCTACGGCCGCGATGGTCTCATCCGGGGTGACGGTGAACACCGTGTCGCCCTTCGATCGCAAAATCTGCGAGACAAGCATCGGACGTTCCTCATGTTCTCTTTGCTCTTAGGAACAGCGTCGGCCCGAATCCCCGGACCATCAACGCACGCTCGCGTGAGGCGTTCCGGTCCTAGGGATGCGGTGAGCAGTCCTGGACCGGCAAGGCTGCCGGCGGCGATAGCGGTGTATTGAGGGATGGCGAGGCATTGAAGTCGAACATGTCTTCCAGCGTCCAGGCGTTGGCGTCGCGCAATGTTAGGTGCTGGGTCCTGCCGTCCGGACGGGTAAGGAACCGCTTCTCAATCAAGGCCAGAAGCGAGGTGTGGTCGGCGACCCGGTGCGACACGTAGGCTTTCTTAGCAAAGGGCGAGATCGCCATCAGTGGCGCCCGGAAGCCCAACTGGTCGTAGCTCGGGCAGGCAGCCGGATAGGGCTTAGCCGGGTCATATTGCGGGCAAAGTCCCAAAATCTCGTCGTAGGTCGTGCCAATCTTGCGCTCATGGAAGCAGTGTGCCCCGAAACCCGGCTTGGCGCTGCCCGGCAGGGCTGAGGCGTCGGCGCAAGCACCGGGATCAAGGCCGTCCGGCGTACGCCTATCGCCTTGCGGCGCACGCGGTGGCCTCACGTGATCATAGAAGCCGCCGCCCTCGTCGTAGGTGATGAGGACAAGTGAATCCTTCCAGTAGGGCCCGCGGCGAAGGTCATTGAGCAGTTCCGACACCCAGGCCTGGCCGCGCTGTATGTCATTGGAGGGATGTTCGTCGCTCCCCGATCCCTTCTGGAAATAGCCCTTGCGGGCGTTGACCCAGACCACTGAGGGTAAGGCCTTTGCGTCGGGCATCCCCTTCAGCCGGTCCAGAAGTTCGGCGTGGCGGATGAAATGGGAGTCGCCCAATTTTAGATAAGCCAGTCCCTCCGGCACATCCTGGAACGACTCGGCCCAATCCACGTGCGCTGCGTTCAGCAGGTCATAGATCGTGCCCTGTAGCGGCCGGTAGCCTCCGCGCGGTGGCCCAACCTCTTCGTCGGTAAGGTGACCAAAGAAGCTGCCTGCTAGATGGAAGGCGTGGTTGGGGTCGCTCGCCCCCAGGAGCGAGCCGAAGTAGC
This sequence comes from Alphaproteobacteria bacterium, assembly GCA_043740635.1. GTDB lineage: Bacteria > Pseudomonadota > Alphaproteobacteria > Caulobacterales > Caulobacteraceae > Phenylobacterium. The sequence goes on along the minus strand of JAYUBY010000608.1, from coordinate 1,135 downwards.
GGTCGCTGATCGCGAAACGCTCTGCCACATCATAGTAAAAGGGTATGTCTGCCTGCGTGTAGAAGGCCATCGCCCGGCCGCCGTCGGCGGGACCGGTGCGGTGGGTGTCCGGCGCCATGACGTCGTTCTGCATCACGAACCCGTCGTTGCGCGGATCAATCAGGCTTCGTTGCGGGTGTGCGAAGTTGGCGTCGCGGTGACTGCCCTGCCACTCGTGATCCAGGTCCGGGGTGATACAGCGCGTCGCGGCGTGGAAGGCGTAGACGCGGCGACCGTCCGCGTGGGCATTCCAATCAGCGCAATCCAGCGCTCCGTCCGCGGTCAGTTTGCACGTGAGTCCATCGACGCAGGCATGATCGTTCGGCGCACACACCGCTCTGGCAGGGTGATAGGGCGAGCCTTGGGCATAGGGCAAAGCGCCGAAGTAGTGATCAAAGGAGCGATTCTCCTCGAAGATAACGATGATGTGCTGGAGGTTTGAAAGGCCGCCGCCGAGCTGGGCCGCCTGAGCAGCGCTCGCCGTCGCCAGCATCAGCGCGCCAAGGACGACAGTCCAGATTCGCCTCATCGTATCGCGCCCCGCTCTGCCCTCTATCCGGGCGACGCTAGCGAGGCTTTGTGACTGGCGAAAGCCACCTCGCGTCAGATGAGAATGCCGGGACTAGCTGCGGGGTGCGAGACGGCCGAAGGGTCCGATCAGCAGGACGCCCACAATGAAGCCCGCGATGTGCGCTTCCCATGCGACGCCGGCATTGCCCGATCCCGGTAAGAACGCCCCTCCGAACACAGCAATGATCAGGTTTATCGCCAGCCAGCCGCCGCCCATGCCCAGCACCGCCTTAGAGAAGATCGGCCCCGGCCGTCCGCCTCCACCCATCAATCGAGACGTCGCGCCCATCAGGCCAGACACCGCGCCGGACGCGCCGACAACCAGTCCCTGCCCGCCTGGGTGAACCGCGGCATAGCCTAGGTTCGCCAGCACTCCGGCCAGTACATATAAGGTGAAGAAGAGAAGCGCGCCTTCCAGCCTCGGCCCGAACAGCCTGGCCAGCGGCGCCGAAAAGGCGAGCGCAAAGGCACCATTCATCATCGCATGCGCCCAGCTTCCATGCAGGAATATCGAGGTGATCAGCGT
>JAYUBY010000607.1:0-6681 GCA_043740635.1 Alphaproteobacteria bacterium | reverse complement strand
CTGGCCACCCGATACGACAAGACCGCCGACAGCTACATCGGCTTCATACTCGTCGCATCCCCCAGACTGTGGGTCAGGCACTTCGTCAACAGGACCTAGGCAGAGACTACGTCCCACTCAGGTCACAGAAAACCGATGCAGCAAGATACCTGTTGATAGGGCCTGGTGGAATAGCACCATTGAATACAAGACATTGATGAAACGGCTGAGAGGTGCTGCGAGCACTGGAAAGGGTATTCACGCCGCATTTCAAGACCGCTGCCTTAAACCACTCGGCCACCCGTCCCGGACGCGGTCTTTAGCAGGGGACGCGCGCCGGCTCCAACACCCGTTCTGCAGTTGCAGTTGACGCCACGTCCCCGTCGACAACCGCGTTCTCTAGCGTAGGCTAAGTCAACAGCCCTGGGAGGGGACGACGATGCATGACCTGGTGATCCGCGGCGGGACCGTGGTTGACGGTACGGGCTCAGCGCCACGCGTCGCTGACGTGGCGGTGGACGGCGGGCTGATTAGCAAGGTCGGCTCGATCGAGGCGCGCGGGCGCCGCGAGATCGACGCGACCGGGCTTTTGGTGACGCCGGGCTGGGTCGACATCCATACGCATTACGACGGCCAGGCGACTTGGGATTCCTATCTGTCACCCTCCTGCTGGCACGGAGTGACGACCGTTGTCATGGGCAACTGTGGCGTGGGCTTCGCCCCTGCCCGTCCGGATCGGCACGACTGGTTGATCGGCCTCATGGAGTCCGTGGAAGACATTCCGGGCTCTGCGCTGGCTGAGGGGATCAAGTGGGATTGGGAGACTTTCCCCGAATATCTAGACAGTCTGGACCGCAAGCCCTTCGTCCTCGATGTCGCTACCCAGGCGCCGCATGGGTCCATCCGCGCCTACGTCATGGGCGAACGCGGCGCGCGCAACGAGGCTGCAACGCCGGCAGACATCACAGAAATGGCGCGGATCACCCGCGAAGCGCTGGAGGCCGGTGCGCTCGGATTTTCAACCTCCCGTACCCAGCTGCACCGCGCCAAGGACGGCGAGCCGGTCCCGGGAACCTTCGCCGGCGCCGACGAAATGGTCGGAATCGGTCAAGCTTTGGGCGCCGCCGGTCACGGCGTCTTTGAGATCGCGTCGGACATGATGATCCCCGAGGACGAGTTTCAATGGATGAAGCAGTTTGCTGCAGCCTCCGGGTTGCCGGTGACGTTTGGTATGCTGCAGTCGCCGATCCAGCCCGAGAAGTGGCGCGATCTCCTGAAGCTGACCGAGGAAGCCCGAGCGGAAGGCGCGCAGATCACCGCCCAAATCGCCTGTCGGCCCACCGGCATGGTGCTGGGTTGGCAATCGACAGTGCATCCATTCGTGCGCCAGTCCGCCTACCGCGCCATCGCGGACTTGCCCTTTGCCCAGCGCCTAGAGCATTTGAAGGACCCAGTTGTCCGCGAGGCGATTCTCAGCGAAAACGCCCCGCCGCCGCCCGGTATCGGCGCTCTGCTGACCCACGGCTTCGGCAACATGTTCCGGCTGGAGCGAAATGGCCGCCTCGACTACGAACCGCGGGCTGAGGACTCCATCGGCGCCGAGGCCACGCGTGCCGGCGTCGACCCGCAAGCAATCATCTACGATATGCTGATGGAGAATGACGGCCGCGGCTACATCTACCTGCCGCTCCTGAACTATTCGAATTTCAACTTCGACCATATCGCCGAAATGATGAACCATCCTGCGACGATCCTCTCGCTCTCGGACGGCGGTGCCCACTGTGGCGTCATTTGTGATGCCAGCTTCCCGACGTACATGCTGAGCTACTGGGTCCGTGATCGTGAGCGTGGTGAGCGTCTGCCCCTGGAAAAGGTCGTGTCTATGCAGACCCGGGACACGGCACGCCTCTATGGAATGAACGATCGTGGCGTCCTGGCGCCGGGCATGAAGGCCGATATCAACATCATCGACTTCGAGCGCCTACAGATCTTGGCGCCTGAGATGATCTTCGATCTGCCTGCCGATGGCCGCCGCTTGGTTCAGCGGGCCGAGGGCTATCGTGCGACAATTGTCTCGGGCGTGGTCACCTTTGAAGATGGCGTCGCGACCGGCGAACTGCCCGGTAAGCTGGTTCGCGGGCCTCAGACAGCACCTGCGCTGCTCGCCGCGGAATAGCCGGCGTCAGCATATCTCGGGGCGCCTTCAGCACTTGTCGCCTTGCGGCGGGCGCCGCGCTCACTCGCTACGACTCTCATTCCTCCGGATAGTAAGACGCCTCATGTACGACCTGCACTATTGGCCGACCCCGAACGGCAAGAAGGTGACGATCCTGTTGGAGGAGCTGGGCGTTCCCTACACAATCGTGCCGATGAATATCGGCCGCGGCGACCAGTTTACCGCTTCCTCGCTGAGGATAAGTCCCAACAACCGCATGCCAGCCTTGGTCGACAACGCGCCCGCCGACGGCGGGCAACCGATCAGCGTCTTCGAGTCAGGCGCGATCATGATGTACCTGGCGGAGAAGGAAGGCCGCCTCTGGCCGCAGGATACTCGCGGCAAGTATGAGGTGACCCAATGGGTCATGTGGCAGATGGCCAACCAGGGCCCGAAGACCGGCGAGCGAGGCCACTTCGGCCGATTGGGCCCGGAACACGGTGACCACTCTTACGCCAACCGACGCTTCAATGACGAAGTCCACCGGATGTACGGCGTGATGAACAATCGCCTTTTCGACCGCCGCTACCTGGCCGGCGGCGAGTACACGATCGCCGACATGATCTGCTATCCCTGGACCGTGACCTGGAAGTTGCAGGGCATCGACCTCGACGAGTTTAAGTACTTCAAGCGCTGGTTCGAGGAGCTCTCAGAGCGGCAGGCCGTCCAGAAGGGCATGGCAGTCACTACCGGGACGCCAGAAGACCCCGCCACCGTGACGCCAGAAGAACAGGCCCGCCGTCGCGCTCTGCTCTACAACCAACGCGCCCGACCCGCGCCGGAGGGCGGCCTGATCAGCGCCGTTTAGACCGGCTTCAAGGGCTCCTGAGGCGCTGCCGGCAATTCAACCCGGATATCATCACCGGCCTTCACCTCGCCGCCTGTAAGGACCACGCCCATGACCCCGGACTTTCGAATCAACGCGCCGTCCAATTTGTCGAGACAGGCCGCCATCAATCCCGGCTGCAGCTCGTCGAGCTGATAGCAAGGATTGCGCAGGCCGGTGAGCTGGACGATGGCCGTCTCGCCTAACCGCAGGATGGCGCCGGCGGGCAGGTTCAACAGATCAACATCACGCGTCGTGATGTTCTCGCCCATCAGACCCGGCGTCACGACAAAGCCCTTTGTCGCCAGGTTCTCAAAAAGTTCTGCGTGGATTAGATGCACCTGTCTGACATTGGGCTGAGTGGGATCGCGCTGCACGCGGCTGCGATGCTTTACGAGAGCTCCACAATGGGCGTCGTTCTCGACGCCCTGGCCCGCCAACAGTCGGATGGCAGGTCGGTTGAATTTCCCGACACCGTGCTGAGGCTTTGCGCTGACTGCGACGACTTTTGCGCTCAATAGACCACCACGCTGCGGATGCTTTCGCCGGCGTGCATTAAATCGAAGGCCTCATTGATCCTGTCTAGCGGCAGGGTGTGAGTGATCATCGGGTCGATCTCGATCTTCCCTTCCATATACCAATCGACGATCTTCGGCACATCGGTGCGGCCACGCGCGCCGCCGAACGCCGTGCCTTTCCAGACCCGTCCGGTGACAAGCTGGAACGGCCGGGTGGTGATTTCCTTCCCGGCTTCGGCCACGCCGATGATGATGCTCTCACCCCAGCCGCGGTGGCAGCTCTCCAAAGCCTGACGCATGACCTCTGTGTTGCCGGTGCAGTCGAAGGTGTAGTCCGCCCCGCCCTCCGTCAGCTCGACGAGGTGAGCAACCACATCACCGCCGACAGCCTTCGGATTGACGAAGTGGGTCATGCCGAACCGGCGACCCCACTCCTCGCGCGCGGGATTGATGTCGACGCCTACGATCATCGAGGCGCCGACCATCTTGGCGCCCTGGACCACGTTGAGCCCGATCCCACCCAGGCCGAACACCACGACATTGGCGCCAGGCTCGACGCCCGCAGTGTTGACGACCGCACCCACGCCCGTGGTGACGCCGCAGCCGATGTAGCAGGCCTTGTCGAAAGGTGCGTCGGTGCGGATTTTCGCCAACGCGATCTCGGGCAGAACCGTGAAATTCGAAAACGTCGAGCAGCCCATGTAGTGGAAGACTGTCTCGCCTTTGTGGGAGAACCGACTAGTCCCGTCGGGCATTAATCCCTTGCCTTGGGTCGCGCGGATCGCCGTGCAGAGATTCGTCTTGCGGCTTAGGCAGCTTTTGCACTGCCGGCATTCCGGCGTGTAGAGCGGGATCACGTGGTCGCCGGGTTTGACGCTGGTGACGCCAGGCCCAACCTCGACCACCACGCCCGCGCCCTCGTGCCCAAGAATTGAAGGGAATAGGCCCTCTGAATCCAGGCCGTCCAAGGTGTAGGCGTCGGTGTGGCAGATCCCCGTCGCCTTGATCTCCACGAGCACCTCGCCGGCGCGCGGCCCTTCCAGATCGAGTTCGACGATCTCCAACGGTCGCTTTGCCTCGAACGCTACGGCGGCGCGGGTCTTCATGGGATCGTCCTGATTGGGTGTTTTGGGGAGGTCGACCATTTCGCATGCTGTGATGCTTGTGAAGGGGTCTCTGCGCGCTTCGGCAACAGACAGGCACTGAACGCGTTAGGTCTTCATGACGATGGCCCCATTACACACCGCCTTGCTGGCCTCCGGCGCGATTATCGCGGCCTGCGGATTGCTTACTTCAAGTTGCACAAAGACGACCCAGACGGCGACGGCTGCGGCCCCAGCGGCGAGTCTCGCCAGGGCGCCCGCCGCGCGCGTCGTGATGGATCCAGCCGTACTGGCGGCAAGCGAGACCTCAAACGAACTCTCCCGGACTACCGCGGTTTCGCCACACGCCAACTCTGATGGCACCTTGCCAGCCAGCCTGGGATATCGGCCGAGCGGCGACCGCACCAGGCCGCGCTAGCGACGACAGGCCTTGGGGTCTGGATGCGCGCTGTTGTATGCGGCTGGCATGTCCGCCGAGGAAATCCTGATCGACGCTCGCGGCCACCGATGTCCGGTGCCCACGCTGCGCCTGCGCAAGGCGCTTGAAGTCGCGCCGGCCGGGGCGCGTGTGCGACTCCTGGCCGACGACCCCATGGCGCGCATCGACGTGCCCCATTTCGCAGCTGAGGTGGGCGCAGAAATCCTTAGTCGCGATGAAGTCGAAGGCGGCTTCAGCTTTCTGTTGGAGAAGCCTTGAGCGCCGCATAGGCGTCTATGGCGATCTCTACCTCGGTCGCCAACGCCCCACCAAAGAAGATCGCGTTTACGTTCCATGACAGCCAGATGAGGAAGATCACCACGGTCGCGATCGAGCCATAGGTCGCGCCGAGGTGGGCGATTTGCTCGACATAGAAGGCCGTAGCCCAGGACGCGAATAGACAGAGCAGAGCGGCGCTGAAGCCTCCCATCAACGACGCGCGCCAGTTCACCGGACGGCTGGACATCGCCCACCGATAGATTAGCGCCATGCCAAGGGTCAGAAAGGCGCTGGACCATGTCCATTCGCTGTAAAGCCAGGAGACGCCGCGCAACGGCCGCAAGTCGAATGCCGAGCCCATGACCCTGAGGCCGAAAAACACGGCCGATACGATCGCGAGCAGTGCGAACGTCGCTACCAGAACGACCAACGCCATTACGTTGAAGCCGACGAAACCGCGCGGCTTATCTTCGTCGTGGATAAACGAGAGGCCGGCCAGCATCGCTTTGAACCCCCGATGGGCGGCATAAAGTCCGATCAGCAAGGCAATGCCACCTTGGGTCGTCATGGTCACGTGCGGGGCATGCGCCAGGCGGATCAGTTCCGATTGGACGATGCCTCTTGCGCCCTCCGGGATCACGCGCACCAGCAGCTCACCTTCCCGAGCTGCCTGGGCTGAGTCAGAAAACAGGCTGTAGAGGGTGATCAGGATCGCCAACGCTGGAAAAATTGCGAGCAGGCTGAAGAATGAGACCCCGCCCGTGTACAACATGACGTCCCGGCCCCAGAGCCGCGTCAGCGCCCGCCCCAGCGTCAGCAGGGTCACGCGCAACCAGTAGCGTGGATCCCACTGAACGGCCCTTAGGCTAGAAATGAACGTGGGCGCCGCCATAGGCGCGGAAGGTGCTGAGGAACGAGGGCGCACGCAAGACGCCAGTGAAGAATTCTACTCGACGTGTCGGCGCTACCCGGCTTGGTTCGTCGTTACGAGCAGAAGTCGGGCCTTCGTTCGACTAGCTGATGACGGAGCGACCAGGATGCGGGTGATGGTGATCGTAAAGGCGAGCGAGGATTCAGAGGCAGGCGCGCTGCCCAAACCCGAACACATCGCCGCAATGGGCGCCTTCAACGACGAGCTCATCGCCGCCGGCGTCATGCTCGACGGCGCAGGCCTGAAGTCTAGCCTCAACGGCGCGCGCGTGAGCCTGAAGTGGGGCAAGGCTTCAATCACTGATGGCCCCTTCGCCGAGACCAAGGAGCTGCTGGCAGGTTACTGGATATGGCAGGTGGATTCGCTCGCCGACGCCATCGCCTGGGCCAAGAAGGCGCCGACCGACGGCGAC
>JAYUBY010000606.1:0-3710 GCA_043740635.1 Alphaproteobacteria bacterium | reverse complement strand
CAAAGTCAGAACAATCTCATTTTGAACAGCACAGTGAAATAGGTGCACGCATAGCCAAAGAGGTCGGCCTGCCAGTTAGAATCGCACAAATAATATCGCTTGAGGCCAGTCTCGGCCTCCCACCGGCGGACCGCCAGGTCGACGTAGAGCGGATCCAGCTCGATGCCGCGGAAGCGCCGGCCAGATCGCTCGCAGGCGATCAGGGTCGAGCCGGATCCTGCGAAGGTGTCGACGACGATGTCGCCGCGGTTAGTGACGTCCAGGATGCCATCCACCAGTAAGGCGACAGGCTTTGGGGTAGGGTGACCATCCAAGCCGTCCCTGGCGTCGGAGCCCAGGCTCGAGGCGCCGGGATAGCGCCAGAGGTTGGAGCGCCAGCGGCCGGACTTTCCCAGTGCGACATTGTTGGTGTGCGGCGCGCCCGGCTTCTTGTAGGCGCCGATCAGCTCATACTGGCTGCGCCAGAGCGAACCCATGCCGCCGTTGGTCTTGGCCCAGACGATGAGGTTGAGCTCCTCGAGGCCGTTGGCCCGGGCCGCCGTGATCATCACGTAGAGACCCCGCCAATCCATGAAGCTCAGGAGCAGACCTCCGGCGGTGAGGACCAACGAAAGGACCCTGAACGCGTCGGTGAGGAAGGCGGTGAAGGTCTCGTCGGTCATCTCACCCGAGGCCATGGCGAACTCGCGGTGGGCTTTTGAGGTGACGTTGTGCTGGATGGCGACGTTGTACGGCGGGTCGATGAACCCCAGCCGCGCCAGCTCCGATCCCAGCAGCGTCCGCAGCAGGTCACTGTCTCGGGCATCGCCGCAGGCGAGCCGGTGTTCGCCCAGCCGCCAGATATCGCCCGGCGCGCTGACCGCCTCGCCGCCCAGCGCCGGCAAGCTGTCGCCCGCCGGGTCCAGGTCGGCTGTATCGTCGGTGAGCAGCGCATCCAGCACCGGCTCGTCGAAGCCGGTGATGGTCAGCGGCTCGTCCAGGATAGTGAGGTCCTGGAACTCCAGTTTCAGCGCCTCGAAGTCCCATTCGCCGGTCTCGGCCAGGCGGTTGAGGGTTATGGACAGCAGGCGCGCCTCGTCGGGCGACAAATGTTCGAGGCGGACACAGGCCAGATGCGTGAGATCCAAGGACCTGGCGGCGTCGACCACGGCATGGCCATGGATGATGGCGCCGGCGGCGTCCACCAACACCGGCGCGACCACGCCAAACCGCAGGAGGCTGGCGCGGACCCGGGCGACCTGGGCCGGGCTGGGCTTCTTGATCCGCCGCGCCGCGGGCTTCAGATCGGCGATCGCCAGCATCTCGATCTTGAGATCGAGCACCGGATCGCCGTTGCGCCGCAGGCCGGCGTCGGCGACCTGGATCTGGGTCAGGTCCTCTCGCCGCGCCCGCGACTGGGTGCGCAGGCCCTGCTTCAGTGACATGGCGCTGGGCGCCTTGAGGTCATTGGGGCGGGCCATCAGAAATCTCCCTCGTCGGCGGTCTGGGTGCTGGCGTCGCGGATCTCCAAGTCTTCCACGCAATTGCGCCCGATCGACTTGTGGAGGTTGAAGCCCATCGCTCGCAGACGTTGGGTGAAGACGATGCGCGTGTAGGGAACCTTGCGACCGTCGCTCCGGCACCAGGCCCTGAAAGCGGCGTAGAGGTCGGCCGTTGTCGCCCGCATGCCGGGCGCCGGTCGGCAGGCTTGGCTTATGAAGGCGCGCATCGGGTTGGCGGCGGCGAGCAGCTCCACCTTGGCCTTCTGGCAATCGGCCGGCTCCTCGAAGCGGCCGCGCAGGCAAAGACGCCGATAGGCCTCCAGCAGACGGTTCAGGACGCCGGGCATTTCCTCGGCGATGATTCGGTCGGCGAGGGTCCGGTCCATTTCCGCTTCGGTGAAGCGCCGCTCGAACGGCACGACCAGCAAGCGCCGCTCGAACCCGTGGGAGCTGTCCGAAAGGCTCGGTGCGCCGTTCGTCGAAATCACCGGCAAGGCGAGCGCCCGGAACGAAACCACGCCTGCAGCGTGGGCCTCGCGGGCGGAGACGGGCTTGTCCTCGGCGATAGACTTCAAGAGACCATCGTCAAGCCGCACCCCATCCTTGGCGTCGTCATCGACGAAGAGCCTGCTGCCCGCCAGGGCCGGTAGCGTGAACTTGTCCGCCGACAGGCGCGCGACGCTGCCCCAGAGCACCTGGTTCTCGGCCAGCATGGCTGACCAGATCTTCAAAAGGGCCGACTTGCCGTTGGCGCCGGCGCCGCGGAGGATGACAATGCTCGGAAATTGCCGCCGCGGCTGGATCCCGTAGCCCATCACCTCCAGCATGTGGCGGATCATGTCCGGCGGATCGCTCGCGCCGGAGAAGATCTCCGCCAGCGCTTCATCGAAACGTGGACACTCCGCCTCGGGATCGAAGTGAACCGGAGAGATTGCTGTGGACCTGGTCCAGCTGCGGTGGGGCCGAGCTTCCGAATCGCCGTCGTCGAACAGCCAGATTTCATGGTTCGCGGTATTGATGACCGGCGGCGGGTTTTGCGTCAGGCAGGACGGGAAGTCCGCCTTGTAGCGCAGCGTTTCCAGCGCACACAGCGCGCCTGCCACGATAGTGTTGGCCTTGCCGTCGCCATAGGCTGCCGGCGCCTCGATCAGCCGACAGAGCAGGCGCTTCTTCAGATCGTTGCGGCTTAGTGTCCGCCAGACCCCGCCGCCGTAGGCCCAGAAGGTCGCGCCGCTAAAGACAAGGTGGGCGCCGCCGATCCATTCGGCCTTCAGTTCGTCGAGCGCCAACTGGATGTGACCGTCCGGCGCTGATTGGTTCTGAAGCTGGACAAGATCCTGAAAGTCTTCGACGAGCCGCCCTCGATGGACGCCAGCCTGCTCTTCAAGCTGAGCCACCGAGGCCATGTCGCCGGCGGCGGCAGAGGCCGTGAGCGCCGTGCGGATTTCGGGCTCGCTCGACATGGAATCGAACGCCGCGCCGGTCGTGTTGAATTGTGGTTTCATCCTAGACATCTCTCGCTACGGATATGAGCCCGTGCAGGAGATGTCGGAGGATCCGGCAAATCTTGCACGGACCATCCTTGGTCTAGTCACCGCTAGAGTGACCAATTCAAATAGCCTGACTGATTCGATCTCGCGAGGCAACCGCCTGGTTGGTGAAAGCTGAGCGCATCGCGGAGAGGGCTGAATGTTAGACTATCCGAGTTCTCATCCGGCCAGGAATTGAAACCAATGTTGCGCTCGGCGCGCCCTACTCGCCCTAACGCTTGTTTGAATTGACTATTCCCTAAGGTTGCTTGCCCTCCCTGTTCGGCCGGACGATTTCCCTGTTCCGTTGTTTAGGGAATTGCACATGGGGGGCTTCGTACAGATAAAGTTTTTGCGGTCATAGTCATAGTCCGGTTCCATCGACGTTTTGATGGACGGGAACGATGGCCAGAACACGCAAGGCGCTGCCGGGGCAGGGTTGACGTTGCACACCTGATCAGTGCTGGCGTGCTTGCCAGGGTGTGCCCACGCACGCTGATCGAAGAAGTGCTGGCAGCCACCGGCAAGGCCAGCCAGCGCGAGCGGCGGTTGCCGGCGCCGGCGGTGGTGGTGTACTACAGGATGGCGCTGGCGCTGGCGTTGGCGTTGTGGCGTGAGGCGCCTCTGGAGGAGGTGCTGCGGGTCGTGTGCGAAGGCTTGCAGTGGCTGGGCGGCGGCCAGGCCGAGGCGGTGCAGGCCA
>JAYUBY010000605.1:0-3764 GCA_043740635.1 Alphaproteobacteria bacterium | reverse complement strand
GCGGCATCCGGCTGGGCGCGAGGCGACGTCGCCGCCGCCCTCAAGGCGCCGCGCCATTTTGACCGCTGCCTGCTGCTGATGGCTGGTGGCCCGGACCTGTGGCGGCGCAGCACCGACGACCTGGCCGAGGCCATCGTTCTGGCCACCGAAAAGCCCGGCCACTCGGTCGCCATCGTGCCGCTGCGTCGGCTGTTGGCGACAGACGGTCTGATCGACAGACTGACGGCGCGCGGCCTCAAGGTGATCGGCCCAGCGGATGAGGAACCCTAGGCTACATCCGCTCCGGAACGGTGATGCCGAGGACACCGAGCGCGCGCTCGAGCTGAGCCAGCGTGGTCTCAGCCAGCGCCAAACGCGAAGCCCGCGTCGCCGGCTCGGCCTGCAGGATCGGGCAAGCGGCGTAGAACTTCGAAAATGCCTGGCTAAGGCGATACGCGTGCTCAGCCACCGCGTTGGGCGCCTTCTTGTCGTAAGCCTCGGTTAGCGCCGTCTCGAAAGCGTCGAGGGTCAAGACGAGCTCACGTTCGGCGGGTTCGGCTATGGTGATCGGGCCGGACGCAACGCCCTCGTCAGCTGCGCGGCGCAGGAGGGATTTCACCCGGACGGCCTGGTAGAGCAAGTAAGGGCCGGTCTTACCTTCGAAGCTTGTGAAGCGGTCGAGATCAAAGACGTAAGAGGTGCCCCTGAAGTTCTGCAGGTCAGCGAACTTGAGCGCTGCGACAGCGACCTTGCCGGCGATGTCCTCAAACTCGGCTTCCGCGAGATTCTCTCCGAGGCCCACCTCGTGCAGGCGCTCACGGGCCTTCTCGCGGGTCATCTCAATCATGTCGTTGAGCTTCAAGACGCCTCCCTCGCGCGTCTTGAAGGGTTTGCCATCAGTCCCATTCATCGTGCCGAAGCCGACGTGCTCTAGCTGACCCTCTCGGGCGTAGCCGGCGAGGTAGGCGGCCCGGAAGACGATCTCGAAGTGGTCGGCTTGGCGCTGGTCGACACAGTAGATCACCAGGTCCGGGTCGAAGCTCTGTTTGCGGTCGAGAATCGTCGCTAGGTCCGTGGTGCCGTACATGGCCGAGCCCTCAGACGAGACCACCAGCAGCGGCGGCAATTCGCGCTTGTCGCCTTCGCGCACGACCCGGATGATCCGCGCGCCCTGGTCGTCGACCAGTAGGCCCTTGGCGTCTAGGTCGGCCACCATCGGGTCGATCAGGTCCTCGACGTCGCTCTCGCCCTTCCAGAGATCGAAGTCGACGCCCAACGCGTGGAAGTCGCGTTCCAGCGCGACCTGGGTCACGTCGCGGAATCGCTGCCAGAGGGCGTAATAACCGGGCAGGCGATCCTGTAGGCCGGCGGTGATCTTGCGGGCGCGGTCACGGTAGTCGGTGTCCGCTTTCCCTTTGGTGGCAGCTTCCGGATAGAGTCGGTCGAGATCGGCCAAGGTGACAGCCGCCAAGGCGGCGGCGTCCTCGGACTCTGAGGCGTTCAGGCGCTTGACGACGCGAGCGATCGTCGGGTTCTCGTCCATCACCGCGCCGATCAGGAGGCCCATCTGATAGCCCCAGTCGCCGAAGTGAGCATCGCCCAGGACGGTGTCGCCCCGGAATCGGTAGAGGCGCTTGATCGCCTCGCCGATGATCGAGGCGCGAAGGTGTCCCACATGCATGGGCTTGGCGACATTGGGGCCGCCGTAGTCGATCAGCACTCGGCGGGGCTGGGTCACCGTCTCAGCGCCTTGCCGCGGGTCGCCGGCAATGACCTGCGCGCGATCGCTTAGCGCTCCATCTGAGAGCTTCAGGTTGATGAAACCTGGCCCGGCGATCTCGACGGCGGCCAGCCTGGAATCACCTGCCAGACGTTCGGCGACCAAGGTCGCGATCTCGCGCGGGATTTTGCCCACGCGCTTGGCGGCGGCTAGCGCGCCGTTCGACTGGAAGTCGGCGAGGTCGGGGCGGTCAGACGCGGTCACGCGGCCAAGTTCGGCCGGCAAGCCAAGGTCGGCGAAAACGGCCTCGACCGCTTCGCTCAGCCCCCGTTTCAGGTCGCTCATCGGCGGGGCGAGGTGTCCCCGGCGGCCGCCACGGCGGAGGCGCCGGCGTTGACCCGGAAGCGCTTGCCGACGCGGTTGAAGGCGGCCATCTCCGGGGTGACGTCGAAGCCGACGAGGATCTCAAAGTTGGCGCCCGAGGTGGTGTTGGTGCCGCGCGGGATGACGATGTGGCCGATCGAATCATTCATATAAAGCCGATCCTTGCCGGCTGGGAAGGTGACTGGCAGCTGGAATTCCTGGCGCGCGATGATCTCGCGGTTGCGGTCGGTGACGGCTACCCAATAGTGGTACGTCTTGGTGTTGCTGGTCGCCTGCGGGCCCTTGCCAAGCTCGAACAGGATATCCATCGCAACCGTGATCGGCTCGTTGTCTTTGTATTCGCAGCCCGCCGAAATGCCCTGGATTTCGCCGGAGTAGGCGACGTTCGCGGACGCCTCACGCTGGGGTTCCTTGAACTCGACAAAACGGCTGGCGTCATAGAGCGCCTTCACGAACGGACAGGGACCGGCATTACGCATCGCCGGCAGGGGCGCAGAGCTGTCGCCCCAATCCTTGTCGCGCTTCTTCTTCTTGGCGTCGTCTTCCTGCTGCTTGCGATCGTTGCCCGCGGGGCCGCGCGTGCCGCCACCGCTCCCGCCCCCGCTATACTGGGCATGGGCCGCGAAGGGCGTCGCGATCAGAAAGGCCGAAGCGGCGAGTAGTATGAAGCGGCGCATGGCAGGCGTCCGTAAACAAGGGCGCGCGAGGGGCTCGCGCGGAATTGAGGCCGTAGTACAGCCTGGAGAATGCGGCGGCAACGCGGCTGGCGGCCACGCCCCCTTACCGTGTTGAATGCGATCCCTTACCTTTGCGGCGATGTCGACGCCTCAATCTTCCCGCCCGCCGCTCACAATACTCCTCGCCACCCCGCGGGGATTTTGCGCGGGTGTCGACAGGGCGATCCAGATTGTCGAGCGGGCGATCGGCAAGTACGGCGCGCCGGTCTATGTGCGCCACGAGATCGTCCACAACCGCTACGTCGTGGAACGGCTGAAAGCCCTGGGCGCGGTGTTCGTGGAGGAGCTGGAAGAATGCCCCCCCGATCGGCCCGTGGTGTTCTCCGCCCACGGAGTGCCCAAGGCGGTGCCGGCGGAGGCCCGCGCGCGCAAGATGCTCTATCTCGACGCGACCTGCCCGCTGGTCTCCAAGGTGCATGTAGAGGCTGGACGACACTTCGATGCCGGCCGCGAGATCGTGCTGATCGGCCACGCCGGGCACCCGGAGGTGGTGGGCACCATGGGCCAGCTGCCCGATGGCGCGGTGACGCTGATCGAGACGGTGGCCGACGCGGAGGTCTTTGCGCCACGCGATCCGGCCAATTTGGCTTTCGTCACCCAGACCACGCTTTCCGTGGATGATACCGCCGAGATCGTGGCGGCCCTGCGCGGCCGCTTCCCGGACATTGCCACGCCGCAAAAGGAAGACATCTGCTACGCCACCACCAACCGGCAGGAAGCTGTGAAATCGGTGGCGGCCCGAAGCCAGGTGTTGCTGGTGCTGGGAAGCGCCAATTCGTCCAATTCCGTGCGGCTGGCCGAGGTCGGTCGCCGCTCCGGGGCGCTAGCCTATCTAATTGACGACGCTGAAGGGCTGGACATCTCCTGGCTGGCCGGGGTGTCCGTGGTGGGCGTGACGGCGGGCGCCTCGGCGCCTGAGGTGCTTGTGCAAGGCGTCATCGACC
>JAYUBY010000604.1:0-2164 GCA_043740635.1 Alphaproteobacteria bacterium | reverse complement strand
AGCTTGCGAAAGATCGACGCCTCTTGTGGCAGGTACGACAGGCCGAGGCGCGAACGCTGGTGGATCGGCAGCCGCTCGACGCGCTTGCCTTCGATCGTGCGGAGTCCGGCACCAGACACAAGCGTTGGTCCCAAGGATTGTAGCGCGGCGTAAAGTGCGTCGCGACATCGTAGTCCGGCCCCAGCTGCTGGCGGACCATTTCGATGATGTTCTTTTTCACGGCCTCGGGCTTGTTCCGCGCCAGGCGGAAGAACCACATGCCGAACAGCACATTGCGCCAACGAATAAGGTTGTAGGCCAGCATCGCCGGAAGCCACTTGCGTAGGCTGTTGGCCATGGCGTCCTCAGCCGGCCGCGACACCACGTAGGTTGGCGAGCGCTGAAGCATAGTGACATGGCCCGCCGTTTTGGCCATTTCCGGCACTAGGGTCACCGCCGTGGCCCCAGAGCCGATGACCACGACTTGTCTGCCGGAATAGTCCAGCGCCTCGGGCCACGTCTGCGGATGGATGATCTCGCCCTTGAACCGGTCGGCGCCCGGGAATTCCGGCGTGTAGCCACCATCGTAGGAATAGTAGCCGCCGCAAAGGAAGACGAAATTGGCAGTGAGCAGAACAGTTGTCCCGTCGCTTCGGGTGGAGGTGACCGTCCAGCAGGCGTCCTCACTCGACCAGGCGGCGGAAGTTACCTTGTGGCCGTAGTGGATGTGTTGGTCGATGCCGTAGTCTCGGGCAGTCTCGCGGACGTACTTTAGGATCGAGGGCCCGTCGGCGATCGCCTTGGCCTCGGTCCACGGCTTGAAGGAATAGCCCAACGTGTACATGTCGCTATCCGACCGGATGCCTGGGTAGCGAAACAGATCCCAGGTTCCGCCGATCGCCTCACGGGCTTCCAGGATCACATAGCTGCGGTCTGGCGACTGGTCCTGTAGGTGCCAGCCCGCGCCAATCCCCGAAAGTCCAGCGCCCACGATCAGCACGTCGATGTGTTCGTCGGCCATAGGCTTGCGCGTCCTCGAGGTCGTTACCTGAACATCGTTCACCTCTTTCAGCCGCTCCGTCTTCCGGCGCAACCCCAAGCTCCTGTGGGCCTTCGCCGCACCATCACTTTATCCATTCGACTTGCCGGGATTCCCCGTCGGATACTCGCAGGAGTGATTCGGATGGCGGGACCATGCGACGGCTCACCCTCGGGCTCCTCTGCGCAACCTATGTCTGCCTGTCGCTGCTTGTCGCGCTCACCCTGTGGCGCAACGGCGGCGGCTGGGGTGCGGGCGTAGCTGCCTTAGTCGGCGGCCTCGGGCTTTGCTTCGCATTTCACGGCCTGATTGAGCGCGCGCTCGAGACCGGCGAGATCAAGGGCGATGTGGAAAACATCCGCCAGGCGCACCGGATTCTGCTGGGTCAGGTCGAGGCGCTCGACGCTCGAGTCGCCGAGGTGCTCGAGATCGTCTCCGACGACGCGCAACGCTCCGACGACCTGGTCGACGAGGTCCACATGCTGGAGGACCTGGTGGAGCGCATGCGCCGCCGGCTCGACGATCAGGGTGAGGCACCGGCTTTCCCCGCCAGGCTCGGCGGCGATCCGCGCCAAGCCCCGGGGCTGCTGGACACCGTCCGCGAAGCCTTGGCCGAAAACCGCGTCGACCTCTACCTGCAGCCGGTTGTCTCCCTGCCGCAGCGCCGGACCCAGTTTTACGAGAGCTTCTCGCGGCTTCGCGACGACACCGGCCGGGTGCTGATGCCGGCAGAATATCTGAGCGTCGCCGAACCTGGCGGCCTGATCACCGCTATCGACAACCTGCTCCTGTTCCGCTGCGTCCAGATCGTCCGGCGGCTGTCCAAGCAAGATCGCAAGATCGGCATCTTCTGCAACATCGCCATGGCCAGCCTGGGAGACGAGAGCTTCTTCCCGCAGTTCCTCGACCTGCTCACCGCCAACCGCGACCTCGCCAGCGGGTTGATCTTTGAGATCGGCCAGCCAGCCTTCGACGCACGCGGCTCGGTCGAGGCGCGCAATATGGGCAAGCTCGCCGACCTCGGCTTCCGCTTCAGCCTCGACAAGGTCACCGACCTCGACCTCGACCTGCAGGATCTCGCCCGCTCCGACGTGAAGTTCCTGAAGATCGGCGCCCAGTTCCTACTGGAGGAGCTGACCGAGATCG
>JAYUBY010000603.1:0-6192 GCA_043740635.1 Alphaproteobacteria bacterium | reverse complement strand
CTGAGGCGGCCGCGATCGCCGCTTCCCGGTCGGACGGCTGCGGGATCGTCGGCCCGCGGTTCACGCCAACCGCGAAGGGATTGAGCCCGCTCTCCACACGAGCGACGGCCAACAGGGTCTCCGGCGCTACGCCCGGCGCGCAGCGCAAAGCGAGCGCCATAACGGCCCCTGCCGCCAAGATCATGGCATGGCCCCGTTTGGGCGGAAGGTTCCGAAGGTTGGGGTGGGACAGGTCATGTCCCAAGCTGTCCCTGGCCGAGCGAACGACGGCGAGGCGTAGGTCTACGTATTTCGCTCATTTGGCCGACGGATGCGGCGATGGATTGGAGCTATGTGGAGAGTTGACCCGAGAATTTGCGGACGCTCCGCAAAAAAAACCGTTCGATCCTTAACATGATTCCATGAACTGGATGAAATGCGAGGTTCTACGTAGCGACACTGAGTGCATCTGTATTCACGATGACTTCCAACCCTTCGAGGTCTGGAAGGCGGGCCTTGGATCTGGCCAAAGGATGTCATCAGTCATGCAGTCAAGTCGCGTTTTTAGTCCGACGAACGAGGACCGTCCCCTCAAGCGCCTGAGCAATCGACAGATCGAGATTCTCTACTGGGTACAGGAAGGAAAAAGCGGTCCGGACATCGGGGTGATCCTCGGAATCTCCGGGCGTACCGTCGACAAGCACCTCGAAAACGTCTGCGCGGTCCTGGGAGTTCGACGCCGATTGCAGGCCGTCCTACGGGCTCGCGATCTTGGCCTTCTGGGATCAAGTTTCCCGCATGTGGGCGCTTCCAACATGCACGCCAGGCTCACGCCTCGTCGGGACGCTGGAGCACTTTGTCGGCCATCCATCGTCCCACAAACTCTTCTTCCGCTCGAGCCTGAACCACGAGCTCGTCAAAGCAACGGGTGAAGGCGGCGATGAGCGTGCTGGCCGTCAGGCGAGCGATGTCGTCGCGGGCGGACGCGTCGAACTCCTGCAGGGCCATCATAAGGATGGTCATGAATTTGTTATCGGCGCAGCGAACCGCAAAGTCGGGCGAGCCAATGTCCAGGGCCGCGAAGATTGCGAAGGGATCGGCGTCGAGGGCGTCTGCAAAGAGATGAACCCTCAGCAGGTTCAACCGGCCACATCCGGCTTCGAAATGCTCATAGGACCGCAGCGGCATATCCATCGCCGCGGCGGCTTCGTGAGGCCGAAGCCCGCGGCGTTGGCGAACAGCCTTCAGGACCTCGGAGAGCGAGCTTCGACGGCTCGCGACGTCATCCCTTTGTGAGCTCATTCAACACGCTTCCAATCTACTCAGGATTGTGACGCTAGCCTTCTACAGTTTCGTGCCTGAAGGCAAGGCGTTGTCCGCTCACTGACGGCTGTGCGTTGGCCGCTGAGGTCCTTCGAGCCTGACCCTGGCGCTGAGCCGTAGGCGTGCCTCAGCCCTTTGACGCTGAAACGTCGCAGGCGGGACGGACAGTGGATGCTGGGCGCCTGGCGAAATCCGCACTCGCCGCTGCTAGGCGGCCATCAATTCGTCAAGCTGGGCAATATCAACCATGGGCGATGCCACGCCGTGATCCAGCCGAATTATCTTGTTGCAGTAGAGCTTCAAGGTGGACGGATCGTGTGACGCCAGCACCACGATCCCGGCGCGGTCTGCCATCTGCTTCAAACGCTGTTCGGCCTGGCTTTTGAACTCCGCATCCCCCACGGCCAGCCATTCGTCCAGCAGCAGTACGTCAGCATTGATCGCGGTGGCCGCAGCGAACGCAAGGCGGGCTGTCATTCCGGCCGAATAGGTCTTCACGGGCATTGCCAGGAACGACCCCAGGCCTGTGAACTCTCCAATCTGATCGATCATCTCGTTGACCTTCGCCGACGAAATACCTGCGATGCGCGCGCGCAGCCGGATGTTCTCGTAGCCTGTCGCGGAGGGGTCGATCCCAAGGCCAATGTCCAGGAGGGCGGCAATCCGGCCGTGGACCTCGACTAAACCCTCGTCAGGCTCGTAGGCGCCGGCAAGCGCGCGCAGGAGCGTGGTCTTGCCCGATCCATTGTGACCAATCAGTCCCAATCGGTCGCCGGCGTGGAGCTCGAGATTGACGTTGGCCAGCGCCGTAACTTCCGTCGAGCGGGCGGTCGCTTTGAAGCGCCCACCGATAGTCAGCGCGGCGATGTGCTTTTTGAGCGATCTCGCGTCGACCCCATAGATCGGAAACCGCATCGTCAGGTTGCGACAGGAAATCCGGGCGTTCACCAAGCCAGATAGCTCCTTAGCCGATACACGGATGCAAATGCGCGGCGGAGGCAGGCTCCTTTTCTCGCGTCCGGTGGCCTGTAGCCTGATCCTTGGGCCATGTCATGTGGTCGAAGGAGCGCAGATGCTCGCCACATAAGATCGCAGAGAGAGCCCGTTGAGCAGGCTGTTGGCGGCGGTACTGCATGGGATCGCCGTCGCCCTTCCGGCCTTTGGCGGTATATGGACCTCCGAAGCGTCAGCCGGGGCCCTTGAAGTCGATGAGGCCCGACGCGATGCACAGGGCCCACGCGGTGCGTCATTGTCGACGGATATGCCAGTTTCAAGGAAAGGCTCAGCGATGGCCAGTGAAGCCGCCGGATCGACCGAAGGCACGCTCGAGGCGCGTCTGGCGCGGCTTGAGGCGCGAGAGCAGCTCCTGAGGGATTTCATCGTTCCGGCATATTGGAACCTCCTCGATCGCTTCTATGAGGGAACCGCGGCCGTCGGAATGGCCGAGTGTCTTGCCTGCGGCCAAGCTCGAAAGCTTGGCGAGTTCGCCGTGCGCATCGATGAATGCATGTTCGCAGGGGGCCGCCTCGAACGCCTGGAGTGCCCGGCTTGCGGATGCGTGTTTGGGCCCCTGAAGTATCTAAAGCTGCCAGAGACGTTGATCGCGGCCGACTACCGGCTGCTCTACGCCCACTACCAGGAGGGTGACTCCACTGAGGCGGAGCTTCGAGCTTTTGAGCTGCTGGAGCCTAAAAAGGGTGAGCTCTATCTAAACTGGGGAAGCGGGGGATGGTCGCGCTCAGTCGAGATTTTGCGTGATCGCGGCTATGACGTCTGGGGCTACGAGCCGAATGCTGCGTCTGAATCGCCTTTCGTCGTGAAGTCGCGTGCTGAGATAAGCGCTCGGTTTCATGGGATTTTCTCGAACAATGTGATCGAGCACTTCTTGTCGCCTGCGGAGCAATTTCGGGACTTCCACGGGATTCTCACACCGGACGGGCGCATGGCGCATGCTTCGCCTTGTTATAGGTGGTCCTACGCCTTCACCCGGTTCCACGTGTTCTTCCCCCTCGCCAACGCGCCTGAAGCGCTCGCTGCCAGAACAGGCTTCCACGCAGAGGCCGCAGCTGACGAAGACGAGTTTCGGGCGTTTGTATTTCGGCGCGATGCCGAACCGACCGCGCTCAAGGCAAGCTGATCGTTCTGGTCGAGACGGATGTTCGTCCGTTCCGTGTCCGCCGACCTGTCATGCAATCCATTTCCGCAGATGCTCAACATCATAACTGGAGGGAAGGACCTGCTGGATATGGCGGCGAGCTGCATCGCCAAGTCGCCGGGCATGGGCCGGATCGGCCGCGAACTGCGCCATGGCGCGCGCCGCAGCGTCTAGGTCCGGATCAGCCCAAACCTGGCCAGGCGCTTCGTACGGCCGATAGACCCCGTGCGGATCGGCGACCGGGATGAGCTCGTAGTCGACAAGGACTGCGCCATCACCGCAAAAATCCATGTTACCCGACCAGCCGGTCACGATCACCGGGCGGCCCATCGCCATCGCCTGGGCGATGGATAGTCCGAAGCCTTCGGAGCGATGCAGAGAAACGAAAGCGTCGGCGCTGCAGAGGAGTTGGTCGGCCTCATCGTCCGTCAGCATGTCAGTGATGATGCGGATGTTAGGCCAATCATCTGTCTGGGCCACGAGTTCGTCCAGGCACGCGATGCTGTCGTTGGCCGCGACAACCTTCACAATGAGGACAACATCATCGCGGTTCCGCTCGAAAGCGCGTTGGAACGCCTTGATGGCCCCCAATGGATTCTTGCGCGTCGCCGAAGAATGGACGTCGTACATGCATAGGAAGGCGAAGACTTCGTGGCTCAGGCCGAAGCGCGCTCGGTTCGGACGTACGTGTTCAACATCCGGACGAGGATGCGGGACATAGCGTACAGTTGGGCCGTTGATCGGCTTGGCCCGTTCGATAGCCTCGGCCACAAAGCGGCTGGGCGCCCAGATCTCGTGGAAGAGTGAGATCACATCGACCCACTCAGTTGGAAGGTTTGGAAGTTCCCACGCCCAATATCCCACTCGATAACAGGGGCGCGGCTCATCCACTCGCAACAGGAAGTCGGCCGCCTCCATGGCGTTGCAATGGCAGAACCAGACGCCACCGGTCTCAAGCTGGCCCCATCCTTCAGGCGCGTTGCGCATATTGTGAACCAGCGGAGAAAGGCCGGCTTGGTGCAGCATCTTGAGGGACACTCTTCCCGCCCGGCCGATCCCGCTCGTATCGCCCAAGTAAGAGGAAAAGATCAGGCGGCCGGGTTGAATTTCGGCGGGCTTGCGAGGGACCAGGCTTTTCAGCGGACTAAGGGACTGATCCAGGGTTGCGACTGAACGCACTTGGCCGAAGACGCGATAGAGTAGGGCTGTTACGCCGTTGCGGACTATCCGCGGTACGGGCAGCGCCTTCCACAATCTCTGCGCTTTGCGATAACGAATGAGAGCTGGTGCGTGCTCTTCGGGATTGAGCACAACTTTGAGGGTCGAGTTTCGGGTCATCGACCGTTCCCAACGCACAAAATCACCCAATCCATCAAGTCGGCCATCCGTCGCGACCGCTATTTTCCTAGACCACTTCATTGTCGGCGCCACCCTTGGGATCGTCGACCAGTCGCGGCGCTGCGACGCGCGCTTCGAGGGGTAAGCGGAGTTTGCTCCGGTTTGGCGGCGGCGACATCAACGGTTTTTCGGGCCTAGGATGTGCCGACCTCGCCATTTGTCGAGGAGCTTCAAGACGAAGGCGCCGGCAATGCCCAGGGCGCCGAGCACATGCCGATAAGCTGCGGCGCCTAACTTTAGAGCGTGAGAGAACGAGTGTAGAAATTATACCCTTTTTGACCTATGTTGCAGCACGTTCGAATTCGATCCCGACAAGAGCGCGGGGTAACCTCGCCAAGCATGGGATCGACTTCGACGCGGCGCAGGCGCTGTGGAGCGATGATCGAAGGATCGTGGTCGACACCCAGTTCGTTGCTGAGCCACGACACTGGTGATCGGAAGGATCGGCGAGCGATTGTGGACGGCCGTCATCACCGCGCGTGATGAAGCGATCCGGATCATCTCGGTCCGTCGGGCACGGGACATTGAGGTGAAGGCATATGACAGCCAAGACCATTAGCGGCGAGACGTTCGATGCGAAGTTCGACGCTGGCGAGGACATCAGCGACCATGTCGACTGGTCGACCGCGCGGCGCCCCGGGCTCGAGAAGCGGCGCGTCAATATCGATTTCACTGACCAAATGGTCCGCCGCCTCGACATCGAGGCCCAGCGACGCGGTGTGACGCGCCAGTCGCTGATCAAGATGTGGGTTGCGGACCGGCTAGACGGAGCGGCTTGAGACGTGTCCTTCGTCATGGCGTCTAGATCGACGGCGCGAACGCCGGTCGACGGATCGAGCGCAAGAACTAGCGCCGGCTCTGACGCTCTTCCCCGACGAAGTTACGGCGTTGTTCGTGCGAATGGAAACCGGTGAGCGGGAGTTCATCTCACCGCCGTTGGCGACCGAGGTCCGAATTCGAGCAGTCCTTGGCACGTCCCTCTGCCGTCATATCGGGTGCCGCCCCGGCGAAGGCCGGATGTCTGGTGCTGAATGGCTAAGTGAGCGCCGAGTTTGCGGGCAAGCACGAGGACGGCGCCTCTCGGCTGGACACACATCAGCCTCACCGGTGACTACCTGTGGCGCGAGCCCGACGCCGCAGCTACCGACTTCCTGCCCCTGCGATTGAACGAGCGCCTCAGCTCCGTCGCCTGATCGCTTGTTCATGGTTTGACCGGCTTAGCGTTGTCGCCTTTATAGTCCAAAGACAGCAATTCATTGATAACTATAAGTAATTACGGCAATATCCTGCTTCAATAGTGGGAGGCTTTATCGTCGATGACGGCAGAAATCCGTGAG